>NIUT01000127.1 GCA_002254365.1 Nitrospira sp. UW-LDO-01 | reverse complement strand
CCCTTGAAAGTGGCATGAAATACTTAAGCTGTTCCAGCAGCAAAACCATCTCAACATATGGAGGTCAAGTCCAAATGAAACCATCAAGACTAACCCTCGGGATGGTTCTGATTGCAATCCTTTTTCTTGGAGTGGGCCCGCAAGTTACAAGTGCCGCTCCAGTCGATGTCGATTTAACTAAAGGCACTTGGCTTGTCTCAGGCACTGACGTTAGCGGGATTCGCTGGGATAGTTCCACGCTAACTTTTGAGAGCCAAACGGCTCAAGGAGATAATTTCTCCTTGGCTGGACAGTTTAACTGGATAGGAAGCAATGGATCATTTGGTCGTGAGAATTTCACGGGAACTCTTTTCCCTAACCGAGAACTCGCGTTATCTGGTTTTGAAATCGTGCAACCCGCAGCCGGCATAGTACTGGCTAATTACTTTGCAATCCTGGCCGAGTCTGGGAAGGAGATAGTAAATGGCTCTTGGAATGGCTCAGGCATTCCAAGCAACGATTGGTCTGCCACGCTCGCCCCTGTCCCATTGCCAGCTGGTGTCTGGCTATTTAGCGCTGGCCTGATTGGACTAGCCGGCATGGCACGGCGTAACTGTAAAATGTCTGCATCATAGAAATTGCTTCGGGAATATGGGCCTGCGGTTGCTGCTTGCGCCGCAGGCCGATCTTGCTCGCTGTCAGTACATCTATAAGTAGAGAGGCCACACCCGTCAGACCTCTCTCTTGAAACCTAACTTTCTGGTTGATTCACTTAGAGGCGCGGCGCGTCTAGGAGGTCTGAGATGACGATCCATCTTTTGTGGATTGGAGCAAAAATAGGGACAGACTGGGTTTCCAATGATCGCCACGACTCAATCCCGGAAATGCAGATCGAGGTTTTCTATCGAGGGGAGGAAACCAGAGAAAGATAGGTACCTTGAGGAATCGGCGAGAGAGAGAAGGTCGGAGTCAGAAGGCAATTTTTGAAAAGCCGCCCCTGCCAGTTGAGATGCCACTAACACAAGGCCGCTCTGACCTCATTTCTCTGCGCGGCTTGCGGAATCATCCCAGATCGATAGTCTGCCAGGAGCGCACCTTTCCTCAAAATTATTTCGTGGAGTCTGTCGAGATGGGAGTCAGGAGCACTAAACACGGGGACCGACTGACTTTCGGATAATCATAATAGTCGAGCGGGGGCAGAGAACCGTCCAGACGATTTCAACCTATTCCCTGATACTGACACGCTCCAATTAACGAGTTATTCGATCACTCACTCTGCATTCAAATTCTTCAGGATTTTCTTCGCTAATGGTTCTTTGATTTCGGTATGCCGCGGGACCGCCTCGACAACCCCAGTCTTCGGGTTCACCCAAAGGGAGTGGGAAGCACCTTCCCGTTTCATATAGCAACCAGCGATCCGCAGCTTGCGCTCTACATCTCGCCGTTTCACCCGATCAGTACCTTGTCTTGAATCGCATCTTCGGGCAGTCCGCGAAGAATATCCGCCTTGCGGTCTTCGAGAATCAATTCAATCGCCTGCCGCAGACTATCCTTTGCCTCCTCCAGTGTTTCCCCTTGCCCGTTGGCGCCGGGAATCTCGGGGCACATGGCCCAGTACCCCCCCTCGGGTGCCGGTTCAATAATTGCTGTAAACTCGGCTTTCATTGAATCTCCTTTCCGTTATTGAGCTGATGAGGGACTCTCCCGCTTCTGATAAGAATCCGAGGCTCCCAAGGCAGTATAAGTCTCTGTCGGCTTCCTCGCAATAGAACTGACTTGATCAAACACGAGACCGAGCAAGAAAATAGGGACAGACTGTGTTCCTAATGATCGTCACGACTCAATCTTGGAAATGCAGATCGAGGTTTTTCTATCGAGGAGAGGAAACCAGCGGAAGAAACGTGCCCTGCCACCTTCCAGCACTGTGCCGAAACGCTTCTCGGTCCGCTGTCGATGGTGGGATGAGGATCGTGATCATCATATCCTGACCTTCCGGCAAATCGACACGATCAAGTGGCTCGATAATTCCACCTTTCATTCGAGCCCGTATCGTGGTCGTCATATCACGGCTCCTTCAGTCGGGTGAGCCTAATCCGTCGTCGACAGTATAGGGCTATGCAGCCTTGTCAGCTAGCAAAGAAGTGTGGCAGAGAGCCTTCGGGAATCCAATATGAACTAGGAGAAGGCACATCACGACGGACAGCTGACACCATGGAACACGTCTCCATCACGGAAGCAATAGAGACACGAGCGGCCTGTCTGGGCCATGAACTTGTCAGAAACAGGCACTCATTTGGCTGTCTGAATTTCTCATCACAGCCATCGCGCTGTTGAATCTTGATTCATATTGAGAGCCGATTCAGCTTTCGCTTCTCTCCATCCAAGAACAAATCCGATTTCAGGTTGACTCCAATTCTGACCTCATGTTATTCGCATAGGTGAATCCTTGGTTCTTGGAGGTTGATCCCTCCTCACCCTTTTCACACGAGAGGGAGTCTCTATTTAGACAGAATCCAACGTTCACCTCTTATCCGGACCACGCGTTCTTGCCATGGATCAATTTGGACAGGCTCGACAATTAGCATTGGCAGTGTTTCTGATGGGAGTCGTCAATGCCGGCTGTGCCACGGCCAGCCTCGCAGACGGCGACAGGCCTCACCAGGAGCAAGCTTCCGACCTGCTCCCCTTCGAAGCGCAACTCGATACCACCTCAACAATGGCCCAAGCCCAAACTAACGAGCCCCCACCCACCCAGCCAGCAACCGAAGAGGTCATCCCAACACAGCCACAGAGCGATCTCCCGCCAGCCGTTCAGCCACAAGAGCCTGAGGCACCACCTGCTCAGGCCACGGATATGGCCCCGGCGGTTCAGCCACCAGTGGACAGTCCGCCGATGGACAGCCAGCCAGCCGCTCAACCAGCAATTGCAGAACCGGCGCCCATTCGCGTTGACGTCAACCCATCCATCGAGATCACAGGCCGAGTCTGGCGAGCCAAACCGGGAATCGTCTTTTTGAAAACGCCGATCGGGCTCATGTCGCTCAGTTCAAAGACCACGCTCAAAACGCTCCCCGCTTCCCAAGAAGTGTCCTTCCTGGTCCACGACGAGTATATCGTCATTGATATTGTACGGCGGACTGATGGGACCTTCGTTCACCGCTACCTCACCGGACCGTTTAGGCGAGACAGCGGAGACAATACAAAGTTACTCCTGTGGACGCCGAATAGTGGGCTGAAAGCGTTCCACATGGGAACCTACGAATCTGCGCTCACGGCCCCTAAAAGCAGCGATTCTGTGACGGTGGAAGTGGACGGGACCGGTAACGTCATCGGTGTGCATGACCTCCAGTTTGATCTTCAGATCGGCCAGATCGCCCCCCCGGGAAGTAAGGCGCAGCTGTTACTCACCGGAACAATCGCTAAAATGAAGTCGAATTTTATCTTCTTTAAGACACCCATCGGTATCGTCAACGTCAACACCAAGATCGGCATCAAGAACGCCAAGATCGGGCAAACCATGACCTTGCATATGCATAACGACTCCGTCGTGGCGGATCTTGCAGCCGCCAACGATACGGCTCTGATCCGCCGTTTCGTTACAGGACCATTGGACTTCACGGCTCCGGATCATGCCCAGGTTCGACTCTGGACGCCTGAGGGAGAACAGACCTATCCAATCGAGACTGGTAAATCCCTGCTGAACGGGGCACGAGAAGGAACCCCCATTACCGTGGAGCTCAACGGCCAAGGCGAAGTCGTTGAACTGTACCGAGTAAAGTAGGCCGAGCTCCTTCCTGTCCATCTCCATCCTCCGTCTTGACTCTCTTTTCAATCCCCCCGTAGACTGCGCAGCGTATGAATACATCGCTCATGACTCGTCGCCGGCCAGAAAAATCCTCGACTCGGACCCAATCGGCAAAGGATTTTGATACGCTATACAGAGATCATGTGGATCTCATGCATCGTTTCGCTCACCGCTTGTGTGGTGAGGCGGAAACGGCCAAGGATTTGGTTCAGGAGACCTTTTTGAATGCCTATCGAGGCCTCCACCGGTTCCGTGGCGATGCGCAGATTTCGACGTGGCTGTACACGATCGCCTCGCGGGTCTGCCTCCGTATGCGGCGAAAGCGGAAGGGCGCTCCTGAGCGAGAGTTATCCCTTGAGGAGTTCATCCCCACATCCGACGGTGAGTTTCGGTTACAGATTCCGATCGATGGCCTGAGCCCCGAAGCCGCACTCCACAATAAACAGTTACGAGAGGCGCTCAACCTCGCGATCAATCAGCTGCCGAAAAAGTATAAGATGGTCTTGGTGCTTCGCGATATGGAAGGCCTCAGCGCCAAGGAGGTTGGAACCATCATAGGATTGAATGAACGAGCCGTGAAATCACGTCTCCATCGAGCGCGGTTGTTTGTACGCCGTCAGCTCAGTGCACGAGGACATGGGGAACCGCTCAGTGACCATGATCACCACGGGATGAGGTAGCGGAGGGACTGTTTCAGATGGCACCACGTCGAACTTCGACACGACCACGACGATCGGCATCCCCGCAGCGGAAACAGGCTCATGGGAAAGCCCACTGCCTGCGTATCCTGCGCCAGTTGTCTGCCTATATCGACGACGAGCTCTCCGGAGATATTTGCGAGGAAATTCGCCGACACCTGGGCACCTGCCCGAATTGCGAAACCTTCGTGACATCGCTGCGCCAAACCGTGTCACTCTGTCGCCATAGTCCTCCGCCAACATTATCGGCAGCAAGTCGAGCGATGATACGGAAAAAGATTCTGGGAACCACACACGCTCGCTAACCTCCAACAGCTTGAGCAATACCGATCATGACCAAGACCTATTTTCGTGGATTACTCCTCCTCTCCGGACTCCTGACCACTGTTGAGTTGAACGTGTCGGACATCGCAAGCGCCGCGTCGAAAGCGCCCCGCACCACGGCAAAACACAAGGCCGTCCAGACCGCCGCCATCGACACCGCCTTGCGCTATGCCGCAGCGCTTGCCAACGGCGATAAGATCGGGGCTGGGCAACTCGACTTTGCCTGCCAGTACAACGTGGTCACGGCTCCGGCAACAAAAGGAAAATCTACCATTGCAAAGGAGCCTTCTTACGACGAATGCTGGAGAGCGATGACGGCTGGACATGGTCCTTTCCTGAATCGGTCGGATATCGGAATGGATGTCCTCTGGCCCAGCTCAGGTCCTCTCGTGTTTTATGGGGATACACTAGCCGGCGCACAAGCCTCGGCCTTTGTCATGGATGTGCTCGGAACCTCCCCTCCGGGGACCGGCCTTGATCTGGCCGTCACCGGAAGCCGCACTATTCCAAGCGGATCCTTCCGCCTGAAACCGAATGGGACGGTGTTTGGAGTACCCGCGACACTGGTCGACGTAACCGTTCACTACCACGACCCGCTCACATCTCCTATTGCGTACGGGCCCGGCACCGTTCACTGGACCAGCACCATCAAGCGCGAACGCCGCGCCATCAAATCCATTACCACGCAATGGGTCGTGCTCAGTGGACTCCGGCCGCATGGGTTTCCACGCGACACAGCCGTGGTGCATCTTCTCGTAGACACAAAGGCTGAGCCTCCAAGCACGGTCCCCGAACGCATCCCGTTCGTCACCGAGCGAAGCCGCGCCCTTGCCGACTCCATCATCTGGTGGAGTCCGAACGATCAACCGGGCACATTGACTGCGGCGGCGGCCCGCGCTGCCTCGTTCCCCGAGTTGCGTGACCGTGTCGCCCTCCTCAATCGCATTCTCCTCATTGACCCACAACAGACGGAAGCCCTCACCGTCTTAACCAAGAATCTCTATGCGGCTCTGCTACAGGACGCGACCCGAAGCCACAAGCTCCTCGTCAAGGATCCCGCACTCGCCCAATGCTTCAATGAGTTTTATTGGACGATCGCCGCCGCGTCGGACCGCCTCGATCTCTCGTTGGGGATGGAAGTCGGTGGGTTTTCGCAACCAACTTCTGCAGATCTGCTGTACCGGCTCTTGCCGGCACTGCAAACGCTCGCACGCACCCATCCTGAGCAGCTGGAGAACCGCTTTCGGCTTGGGATGGCCTATCGTTGGAACAACGATCAGGTGCCGATGATTGAAACATTCGAAGCCTTGGCCAATGAGATTCCATCCGACCGAAAGACTCCCAAGGCTGAAGCCCTGCTACAATTGGCCTGGTCCCGCATCAACAAGGTGGCCTGGAATCGAATCCTGCATGACCAGGATAGTATCCGAGCCTATGACGATGCGAAGGCGTCGCTGGAGCTCGCGGAACGGCCGCTCGACAAGTTTCTCGCCGAATACGCCATGGCCTACAGCATGATCTTCATGCCGAACTATGGGGACAAAGGGCAGATGCTCCACCATCTCACCGAGGCCAAACGCTGGTTCGATGACATCCCCGGCAAAGACGACGAAGTCTGGCGGTATTTTCTCCACAGAGAATTGCTGAAGGCCGTACTCGATGCCGATCCGATGTTTCAATCCATCCTGGCAACCACTGAAAAGCCCTCACAGTAATCTCTTAATCGCCGCTGAATGATATGCACAGCGGTCGGTCAGATCTCTCCACGCTGAACGCCTCTCGTTTGGAGAGAATAGCCCCGATGGTGGGTTCGCGTGCAAGGAGCGGTTATCCATCATTCTGCTCCTCTATTCCGTTGACGTGAGAGCCTAATCGCGTATTGACCGAACAATGGACATAGATGAATTGGTTGACCTCACCAGGTATAGTAGCCAGAAAGTTCGAGACTGAAAAATTCAACGGCGGCTGGCGACAGATTGTAACTGCTCGCTGCTAACTCGTCCTATTGGAGAACACAGCATTCCAGAGCCATGAACGCCAAGGATTGGGTGGGGCTCATTGAAGAAGTGTATCGGCTTGAAGAGGACGACGACAGCTGGCTGAACCGTCTGCTGGAACACGCCGCTCCTCTATCGAAGCGAGGATTCTGGCCCACCATCGGCACCTATCGCTATACCCCAAGCAACCTAGAGCTTGAACGGTCGGCCGCACTGGGGCCGACGCACGCACGCGACATTCTTGCAGCCAGTATGCAGGTGCACACTCCGGCGGTCAGCCACTTTTTCCGCAGCGGGCCGGCCGTGACGTCACTCAGCGAAGCGTTATACACACGTGAGCCAGATCTTGCGACGGTTGTTCAGCAGATTACGAACGGTGCGGTCCTCGATAAGATCGCGGTCAAGGGGCTGACAGGCCAAGGCAGCGCGCTCATCCTGTGCTGGTTGTTTTCAGAACGAATCGTGCCGACCGTGCAGGAGCGCCACCGTTGGCAATGTGTGGCAAGTCATCTGGGTGCCGGACTCCGGTTGCGTGAGTTCGCACAGACGTTGGATCTTGACTCCCCGTCCGTGGAGGCCATTTTCGACGGGTCCGGAAAGCTCTACGAAGCCCGTGAGGGCGCGGACCGTCCGTCGGCACGCGCCGCGTTGCGTGGGGCAGTTTTCCGCCTCGACCAACTCCGAACCCGTCTAGGCCGCAATGATCCTGACCGAGCCTTGGCAGCCTGGGAGGGGCTCATACGGGGCCGCTGGTCGCTCGTTGACCACTTTGATTCCGATGGACGCCGCTTTGTCCTTGCAATCAAGAATGATCCCAGGTTTCCTGATCCGCGTGGCCTTACCTCGCGTGAACGTCAGGTTGCCGAATTCATCGGTCAAGGGCACAGTTGCAAAGAGATCAGCTATATGCTGGGGATCTCAGCGTCCGCCGTGACAAACTGCACAAGGCGTGCAGTGTACAAACTAGGTCTCTCGTCGCTCACAGAGCTCGCAGCATTTTTTTCACCCAACGGACCACGAGCCACGCTGGCGGAATATGGGGTACGGGGCAACGGATTGCTGATCGGCACCTATCCACTCCTTCCTGCCGATCAAGTTGAGATCCTGACAGAGGCCGAACGAGAGGTACTGGCCGCGTTGTTAACGGGTTCCACGAACCGTCACATCGCACAGCACCGTAACTGCAGCGAACATACCGTGGCGAATCAGGTGCAGTCCATTTTTCGCAAAGTCGGTGTGCATTCGCGGAGCGAGCTGCCCGTGCGGTTGCAGCGTGAAGCTTAGGACCATACTGGCGCCTAAGACCCAGCCATAGGCTGAATGTGTAAAATTAACTATAGCGTCTCCTCACGTCTCCTTCTATTCTCGCCACCATGACAGCAGCGAATCAGATCCCGTGGCCTCTCCTGTTATATCTAGGGAGGAACTGATTACTGGATGGGATGAGAGATCTACTACTGAACCGACTATGGGAAACCATGGTATTCAGACGGCGCAATAGAAACTACGAGCCTGTGCCACACGCTCCAGCCACGGAAACGAGCTTCATTGGTAATTCTGATTATGACGGAGCCTGACCTATCAGAAGTGCACTCTTCATTCTTCGACAGCCTATCGCGTATCTAAATAGATACACGACTGTATCTCATAGGGTGAGCATCATCGTGATCGAATGTTCCAACTCAAAGAGACATGACCGTTTTCATAGTGCAACTTGAGGAATACTTTTTGCTGATTCGGCCTACAGCGGAGCGATTCCTGAATTGATCGCTTTGAAAACACTTGAGACAAAGCATTTGGTCAATGATCACCCACTATCGAGGAGGTGCTTGTGATGACACCAATCCGGAGAACATTCTCATTCTTGTCTTTCAGTCTAGTCATATCACTCGGAAGTCTCGTCGGCAATACCGAAGAGATGTGGGCTCAGCCCTCTGATCTGCAGTCAGCGTCTACCACTATCAAAGCTCAGGTTGAAGAGACGTTACGGGAACATCCTGACCTGATCCTTCGTGCATTGGAACATGATCCTGTGGTTCTCGCCGATCTCGTGGAACGTGGAACCGAGATTCGAAAGACGAAGGTTGAAGAATCCCGATGGCAGGCCGAGCTGGCAAACCCCAAAGTTCCTCATGTGGCGACTGATCGGCCGATGCGAGGAACCCGCCAAGCGCCCGTGACGATCGTTGAATATAGCGATTTCGAATGCCCGTACTGCAGAGCGGTGTCGCCCGCCATACAGGACGTGCTTTCCACATATGCGGACCAGGTTCGTTTCGTCTACAAACACAACCCGTTGAGCTTTCACGCCACAGCTGAACCCGCCGCGCGATATTTCGAAGCGATCTCACTGCAGAATGAAATTGAGGCTTGGCGATTTCATGACCGCGTGTTTGAGCAGCAGCGGAACCTCTCTCGCGGTGTCGAGGCATTGCTTGAAATTATTGCAGACCTGGAAATTGACCGGGAGCGACTGGAACATGACCTAGCAAGTGACACGGTGACGCAGCGGATCGCAGCTGACCGTGCAGAGGCCGAACGGTTCGGCTTTGACGGCACACCCGCGTTTCTCATTAACGGCATCTCATTGATCGGCAACCATCCGAAACGAGATTTCGACCGTATTATCGGCAACCTGCTGCAGAAACCACGGGCAATGGCACACTGAGAAGTGAAGGTGACGCGCATTGACTACAAGGCAAGCCGCGATTGAAAGGAACTCGCAATGAAGATCATGTCCATTGTTCTCTTGCTCGCATTAACTTCAGGCTTCGCATCGGCGGCGGACAATTTTGATGAGTTTCGCCTCACCCTACATTTCGTGAACGGGACGAAAGACACGAGCAATGGAGATTTGGAAGTAAGTCGTATCCAATCGTGGATTGAAGAGGCGGAGAAGCAATATGCGACGAAACCTCGTCTAAAAATCAGCTACACCATTGAACGGAAAACTACCGTAGCCAGCCGGGATCTCTCTAGTCTCACCTTTAACGGAATGGCGGAGTTTAATAAGTTCATGGATGAACACTTTGACAATCAAGCCAAGACGGAAACGGAAGGACATCTCACCTTGCTCGTCGGCAACACATTGTGTTGGAACGATCTACTCGGCAAACAGAAGTGCTGGGGAGGCTGGGCAAACTTTCCACATGACGTCAACCCCTTTAACCGAAAGAAGGGGATTTGGCTCAGCGAGGGTAGTGATAAGTATCTCTTGACTCATGAATTGGGACACTTCTTCAGCCTCAAACATACATTCGAGCCGTATATTGGCCTCAACAAGCAATGCAATAAGGATTTTGCGAACAAGAATCTTTTCAACCCAGATTTGGGTCATTGCAATTCCTGTAACGGCAAGATTGCCGTACGGGATGGTCGCAGCGGCAATCAATACTACGTCTGTGAGGGCGGAGTGTCGAATGTTATGGATTATTGCTCAAGTCTGATACCCGATGAGAAAGGAGAGTTTACTGTAACGGGTCCCGAGACATTGAACACCTGTCAGCAAGAACGTGCGGCCAACCAGCGACAACAGTTCATGACTAAAGACGGCAAGGTTGACTATGTAAAACTCGCTGGATTGCGCGGGGAAGGGCAATGCGAGGCTGATACCGACTGCGAGGATGGAGAGTTCTGTACTGCAGGGATCCTGAATCTTACCCGAAATGTCTGCAAACCCAAGTCAGACCGCGGCACGCTCTGCACCACCAAACGGCAATGCGCGTCGGATCGCTGCAGCTGGGGTGTGTGCGCCGATCCGGATGAATGCCGAGCCGACGCCGACTGTGGATCGGGAAATTACTGCGGAGATCCGATTTCTGGAAAACGTACCTGCAAAGACAAGTTGAGCGATGGTTCTGTCTGCATCAAGGATCAACAATGCCAGGCAGGCCGATGCAAGACGGGATTCTGTTCGGCGCTGGCTTCAGCCTCGATGGGTGAATCCTGCCGCTTTGACGACGAATGCCGAGAAGGCAAGTGTAACGCACCGGTCGGCGGAGTGACTAAAGGAACGTGTGTCTGCAGCAAAGACTCCGATTGCGGCACTGGCAAGTGGTGCGACGAGGGATTCGACGCCAAAGTCAATGCGTGCCGGCCGAAGCTCGACAAGGGAGAGAAATGTGGTGCAGTCGGCACATTCGGTAACGACCATAAATGCAAGTCCGGCACATGCTCGGGGTTGCCCAACTTTGTGTGCAAGTAACTCGATGTAGGTCTAAGTCGAGCAGATGTCAGATGGGAGGGGTTGTCATGATCGCAATACGAACTAGCTGGTCTGCGTGCGTCTTGGTCGCACTTTGTATGACTGCGATGTGGTCTCTCGATACGGCTTCCTCGGTCTACGCCGGCAGAGCAGCAGAGAGTGGGGAACCCTCTAAATCTCTCTCGAAGGTCGAGCGGAGCAAGGCCATGTCCAAGGCTGGTACGGGAAAGATGGTCACGCCTCATCAAACCGACATACTTGATCGCTGCGAGGCGGAGGCACAGATTCTCATCAAGCCTTGCATGAACAAGACAGGTGATGAGCTCGAAGAGTGCTCTCGCGCCTACGATGAGGCGGTAAATGCCTGTGTGAATCCAGGACCGCCACCAAAAGGACAGGAGTCCCAGAATATCTATCGCATCCCTTATGCCAACGGCACCAATGTGAAAGTCACTCGTGATTTCAGCACTCACAATCCGATAGGTCGTTTCGACATGCATGGTAAGGGCGGCGGTCCCCATCGAATCGTGGCAGCAGCGGACGGAACCATCCGGCATATCGAGGACAGCCGATCGAAAAATCAGCATATCTGGAGGATCCTTCGCAACACACCAGACTGTTTTAATAACTATGTGTGGATCGAACATGCGAATAATGAATGGTCGAAGTATTCACACATGCAGTTCGGTACCACGACCACCAAGGCCAAGCTCAAGGTTGGTGACCACGTGACCCAAGGGGACTATCTGGGTGATGAAGGCAATGTTGGATGCGCCTCGCCAGGACATTTGCACTTTGAGATCGTGAAGATTGAGGTTGATGATTCCAACCCCAAAGTCGCCGAGAACAGCGGTGACTTAGAGGACTATGACTTTGAGGAACAGCGCAATCCTCGCTTCTCCGACCTCACGGGGAAGGTCTTCACCATCAAGGATGGCGAAAACTACATCGCCGGTGGTTTGCCTGGGTGCCGAAAAGATCCCGACTGTCTAGAGGGCAACTATTGCAACGCCGGATTAGATCTGGCCAAGAACCGGTGCATGCCGCTCAAGGAGGACAACGCGACGTGCGACGTTGCCGGCGGCGGGCACCAGTGCAAAAGCGGATACTGCAAGTTCGGCCGCTGCTACACGCCACACTCCGTGGGGGTCGGCCAGACCTGTTATGTCAATGATGCCTGTGCGGAAGGCAAGTGCAGCGACATCGAAGGACTCAAAGGGGTCTGTGTCTGTAAAGCCGATGCGGATTGCAGCGAAGGCAAGTATTGTGATGCGGGCATTGATCTCAACCAGAACAAGTGCATGCCCAAGAAAGCGGACAATGCCTCGTGTGATGCGATCGGAGGCGGACATCAATGCAAAAGTGGCTACTGCAAATGGTCAAAGTGTTACACGCCCAATTCGGTCGAAATGGGCGGAACCTGCTACAACGATGACGCTTGCAAGGGTGGGAAATGCAGCGCGATCGATGGAGCCAAAGGGACGTGTGTGTGCCAGAAGGATACCGATTGCGACTCCGGCGAATATTGCGATAGCGGGCTAGATGTTAAGAGTAACAAGTGCCGCGCCAAGTTGGCCAAGGGCGAAACCTGTGGGAAGGCTGGTTCCGTTGGTAATGACCACAAATGCAAATCGGATGAATGTTCGGGTTTCCCTAAATACGAGTGTAAATAGTTCTGACCAACGTGCGACTTAAGTGAATGCACGGATGTTACCCGTCATATCGTGTCTCGCAATGTTCGCCTCACGAGGCTTGGGAAGGTTGTACCTACAACGCTGTACGAGGCCCACTGGGAATAGTCCCGAGGGTCGGGAGGGGATGTAATGAAATCAATATGGTTATTGATGTCGCTCAGCCTGGTGTTGTTCACAGCACCAGCCAATGCCAACCTGTGCGACAGTGTGAAAGACAAGACCACAACGAGCGAAACGAAGAACGACGTGGATTTCTATGAAGTACTCTTCCCTGATACGGAAGACCGCGGTCATCGGATGTGGAACGAGGTTATTCTGCAGTGCAACCGTCAACGCGACACGAAGGGGAATGATGTCGCCAAGATCACGGCCAACGCCGGAAACAGTGCCGACAAGCAAATACTCAAGGCGCGCGACGTTGAGCCGAAAGTCATCCGCGGACACTACAATTTCTTCGGCACGCTCGTGACACAGCTCAAGTACGTGTATGTCTTGAGCAAACAAGATGGCATTTGGACCATGATTATTCCGTACCGTCCAATTATCAACGATGTGGTCCCGGATCGTGTAGATTTCAACTTTACACATGCCGGTCAATTGTACGAGGCCTCACAGCTGGAGTCTCCGGCCGGTGGAGGGAAGGCGCAGAGCTTCATCTTGAAGCCTGGGGCGGTGTCGATCGCAACGACCTTGTGCTCGACCACAACATACTTCCCAGGAGACGCGGGCAAGTATGACAAAAAAGAAATCCATCAGCGGGATCCCGAAAACAAGTTCATCAGCTTGGGTAGAATTGACTATCAGTACGGGAAGGACGGCTCTGCTTTCTCAGGGTGCCGTGTGGACAAGAACCGAGATCTGTATTGGCGCCCTGACCCGGCAGAAAATCAGGCCGCGAAAGTAAAGCCTGAGGATTGGATCCTCGATAATTTTGTGCGGACCGCCGAAAACTATTGGTCGATCAAGGATTTCTTTCAACTCAAACTGCTCATGAAGGGACGAAACGAGTCTCAGTTCCCCAAGTCGACGTTGAATCTCTTGGAGGATGACGACCATCTGACAATACGGTTTGCGACAAAATTCTTACCCTATGATTTCAATCAGATGTATAAGTCCAACCTGATTCAGTTCAACAATTTCTCCACGATGACCACCGATGGCACCTATTGGCACGAAGTCGGTCATGCATTCGGCTTAGACGACGAATACGGGAAGGTGAAGGACAAGAAAGATGGCATCGAATACAAGGACAATGGATGCGACAACGAGCAGTACGCGAACTGGTCGCCCAAAACATACCAGATGTGTGTTGCCGGAGCTTCAGAAAAGCGGACGATTTACCACTATCTGGCCGTCTCTCGATATATTACGAAGCAGAAAGAGTGTGACGCCGACAATGATTGTGGCAACGGCGAATATTGCAACGCGGGCGTCGATCTTAAAAAGAACCAGTGCCTGGCAAAAAAGCCCAATAACGAGACTTGTGATATTGCCGGCGGTGATCATCAATGCAAAAGCGGTTATTGCAAGCTCTCTCGTTGTTATACCCCCAATTCAGTGCCGATGGGCGAAACCTGCTATCTCAATGATGCCTGCAGGGAGGGTAAGTGTAGTAGCCTCGATGGAACCAAGGGCACCTGCGTCTGTCAGGCTGATGCCGATTGTGGGACGGGCAAGTACTGCAATGCCGGGTTGGATGCGACCAAGAACAGTTGCCTGATGCTGAAAAATGACAATGAGACGTGTGACATTGCCGGCGGTGATCATCAATGCAAAAGTGGCTATTGCAAGTTGTCTCGGTGCTACACCCCCAATTCGGTGCCGATGGGTGGGACCTGCTATCTCAATGATGCCTGCAAGGAGGGTAAGTGTAGCAGCCTCGATGGAACAAAGGGCACCTGTGTGTGCAAAGCAGATGCGGACTGCGGACCTGGAAAGTGGTGTGATGCAGGAGTCGACACAACAGTGAATGCCTGTCGACCAAAGCTCGGCAAGGGCGAAAAGTGCGGCAAGCTCGGTTCCTTCGGCAATGATCACAAATGCAAATCCGGGGAGTGCTCTGGAGCGCCAAAATACGAGTGTAAATAGTGGCGTGGAGTGAAAGCTGATTCCAATGGCGATACCCTGCATAGGGAACAAATGTCGTAGGGCGGATGAGGGCAGGAGGCAAGCGTCCTGCTCTCATCCGACTTGGAACCAGGTATTGCACCAATTCAATGATTGCAGGAGGGGCAACAATCATTCTGAAAGCGACGGAATCAGTTTACGTCGCCCAACCCGCGGGCTGGTCAGGTTTGGCATTATTCCTTCATAGCGAGTTGCTGAAGGCCGTGCTCGATACCGATCCGAT
>NIUT01000126.1 GCA_002254365.1 Nitrospira sp. UW-LDO-01 | reverse complement strand
CTCTTCATTCTGCGCCGCGCTAGGCCGGCGAGGCTGAGGAGACCCGTGCCAAACAACACCACCCCGGCTGGTAGCGGCACCGCTGTGATCTTGAAGACTTCACCGGTCACGCCCCCCGGCCCCAGACGGCTCGTGGCAAGCACGTAGAGCTCGCCCTGAGCGTCTTGGCCGAAACCGAGCACCCAGCGATTCAGGGTCATGTTGTCGATATTCAGCTCTTCGATGGCACCCGTTGCAAGATTGCCCGCAAACAATCGTGCGGCCGGAGCGGCAAAGGCCCCCCAATCTCCGAAAATGTATTTCCCCTGCAACTCCGGTATGCCGTTGCCATGATAGACGAAGCCGCCGATGATCGTGGTGCCTTCATCATGATCATATTGCAAGACTGGATCGATCAGGCCTGAGGGAAGGCCGGTGAGGTCGTTGGAGATCTCTCCGGTGACCGGGTCGAACTTGAACTGGCCTTCCTTGAAATTCCACCCATAGTTGCCGCCCTTGGTGATGATATTGATCTCCTCCACCGAGCCCTGGCCGACATCGCCGAGCACGAGGGTACCGTTCTGGTTATCGAAACTGAAACGCCAGGGATTGCGCACCCCGGAAGCATAAATCTCCCCGAGGGCACCGGGGGTGCCGACGAACGGATTGTCGTTTGGGATCCCGTACTGGCCGTTGGCGCTGTTGGTGCCATGCGGATCGATACGCAGGACGTCTCCGAGCGGATTGCTCAGGTCCCGTGCATTTCCAGTGGTGCCATGTCCCGGCCCGGCATCATTGCCCTGGCCGCCGTCACCCATGGCGATGTACAACAGATTGTCCGGGCCAAACGCGAGCATGCCACCGTTATGGTTCATCTGCGGCCAATCGACCCGCATGATCTCACGACGGGATGCCGGATTGACGATATCGGGATTGGAGGGATCGACAGACCATTCGGTCACCACGTTCTGGTGATTGAAGACGGATCCTGCCGGCATCGACACGGTGAAATCCGCCTGCCTGGTGACCGGCTCGCTGGTATAGGTATACAGTTTCCCGTAACCCGGCGAGCCCGGAGTGGAAAAGGTCGGACTGAAAGCCAGACCCAGGAGACCACGCTCGTCATAGGCAGGGTTCAGTGTCGATAGCCTCGCACTCACATCAAGGAAGGGCGTGCTCTGCATCACTCCATCTTTAATCAGTTGCACTTTCCCGATTTGATCGGCGACGAATTGCCGGTTGGTCCCGTCACCGGCACTGAGCAGGAGATTGGGCGCGGTCAACCCGTTGCCGGACGCCACCACCGATGTCAGCCCGACATGCAGCGATCCCTTCACGATCGGGTCGGGAAAAGGATTGAACGGATCAAAGGGGTTGGAGACGTTCAAAGCCTGCGCCTCCGTGGCCAGGAGCAGACAGGGCAACAGAAGCCAGAATCGAACGTGAGCAGTATATCTGTCTATCATGGCACTCTCCGCTTGTTGTTGAACATAGAAATGACCGACACAGGGATGTCGGCAGGAACTGAGTCAATCCTTCAGCAGCTCGTTTTCTTCCGGCGCCGAGCCATCAGCCCCAGGCTCCCCAGAGCACTGCCCATCAGCCAGAAGGCGGCGGGCAGCGGCACCGGTTGCACGTTCAATGAGAAGGTCGCGGAATACGCACCACCAGTACAGGCGGCGGTGCCGTCATTGCATCGTTCACCCCCGATGGCGACAGAATAGGTCCCGGCCGGCAGATAATATTGAAGGAGCGATTCACCGGTTCCAATAGCAGTGTCGTGATTGCCGTTGCCGCCCCAGGTCAGCCCTCGGATGGGATCCGAATCCGATGTCCCGGACACAGCGTTTACATAGTGCACCGTCGCATGTTGGGTGGCATCGTTGGCCATGCTCCAACTGCCGAAGGCATCGAACTGGCCCTCATACGTATTGTTGACGGTATCTCGATAGCCCGAATGTTTCAGATACTGTCCGCTCGGGTCGGCATCGATGGCACTCTGAATCGGGAGGAAGGTGTTCGGATCGACCGGATTACGGGGATCGGTCACGGTGTCATCGTGGGCGCTGAGATTGAACGCCCCACTATATAATGTGAAGGCTGGATCAAGGCCAGCTGTGTTTTGAATCACGGAGAGATCGACCAACCCCGGCTGATTCAACGTGAAGCGGTACCAGCGCGCTGACAGTCCACCAATCTGGTGACTATCGCCCAAATCCGCATCGGTGCCGTCTACCCAGCCGTGGGCTTTGTACCCGGTCAGCTGGTTGGAATAAGCCAGACTGTTCGTTCCGTCGAACGTACCGGCGTTGCTGAAGGACACATGGGCGACTGCCGACTCCGGATTTCCCATCAACAAGATGCTGAAACCCAAGATCCAACAGGCTGGAGCCTTTCTGAAATGGGATTTCATGGCTTCGCGCAGTTTGGTAATCCCAAGGATTGAGCATGTCATAGTT
This sequence comes from Nitrospira sp. UW-LDO-01, assembly GCA_002254365.1. Classification (GTDB taxonomy): domain Bacteria; phylum Nitrospirota; class Nitrospiria; order Nitrospirales; family Nitrospiraceae; genus Nitrospira_D. The sequence continues at coordinate 12,760 of NIUT01000126.1, read as the reverse complement.
TTGATACTCCTTACACCAGCCTCAGGGCTGTGGGGCTTGTAGAAAATGTACAGGGACGGACCCTGGTGCAACCAGACCCCGTCCCATTTGAGACACAAAAACTTCTTGTCCACACACTGCTACCGGTGAAGCCGGCGCAGTGTTCCTTACAGATCCGACTTCCGTCGGCGGCGAGCCAGTCCTGCTAAGCCGACCAGGCCCGTTCCAAACAAGTACAACGCCGCCGGAACCGGCACCGGCGAGGTACTTACATTCACGGTTCCATCGATAAAGGGACCGGTACAGGTAGCACCCGTGCTGTTACAAGCAGCGCCCGACGCGACGATGGTGTAATCGCCGGCTGGGAGAAAATAGCCGAGCAGCGACTCGTTGCCGGCCGTATCATTCTTATGCGTGAGATATTCGATGACGCGCCAGACTCCACCGTCCGATGGGTCACTGGCCATGCTCCAGGTCCCGAGGGCGTTGAACTGACCTTCGAAGTCGATGTTTGCGGTATCCCGGAACGGAGACACTCGCCCGAACGCATCCGTCGTCACGCCGTTATCGACCGGCGACGCGATCTTATTGAAACTTCCGTCCACCGGATTATTCGGGTCGAACGCCGTGTCGTCATGCGCCAAGTCGCCCATGAGCCCCGCATACAGGGTAAAGGCCGGATTCAAGCCGAGTTCATTCGCGCCGGTCATCGTAATATCGACCAACGACGACTGACTCAGGCTGAACTTGAAAAATGAGACCTGATGACTATCGCCCAAGTCCGTATCAGCCCCAGCGATCCATCCATACCGCTTCATTGCGTCGGTCGCTGAACCACCCCCGCCAAGATCGATGTATTCGACATGGGCACCGGCTGTGCCGGCACCCATCAGCGCTCCAGTGACAACTGCCGTTGTGATCAACGCCCTGAGGGTGCGATGTCTTCTTTTGGTATTCATGAGTATCTCCTTACATGTGCCGAGTTCGTGGGAACATCAATGGACCATATTTATGGAGCTAGGCACTGACCCCGCTCCTCGGCTGGGACAGCCGTACCTTCAATATCCTACCGTAAGTCTGTGTACCAAAAGGCTGCGGTGGTCTTCTACCTTCCTATGCACCACATGCAACAGATGCGACAGAATCGTTCGAAGGCTACGAATCTAGCCCACCGCTACTCATGAATCCTTCTTCCACAATCGCCGAGTCAGCCGTTGCGACGGGCTCCGTCGCCCGTCGTTCACCCTTCGAACCTGAGTTGCGAGTGTCAGGTTCTAATGTTTCAGAGTCAGCTTCCAATTCCAAGCTTGCGGACAACCTGAAACCTAAAACGACAGACTTGTTACCGTTGCAGTTTCCATCACATCTGTTGCAGACGTAGGTATCCAACGGTAGCTCGGTTCCTACGATCCTGATACATTCCCCACCTACGATAAGCCGGTCCCTGACACAATGTTACAGAGCGATACATTACATGAGGTCAAGACGGAGCCACTACGTCCCTTGGCCGGAAAGGTTTCCACATATGAGCTACAAAGTCCTACGTCAGGCATCTCTGGGAATGACAGCCACGGTCGCATTGCTGTCGGCGCTGTGGGTCTGTCCAACGTCGGCCGATGCTCTCACGGTCAGTGAGCTTGACTTTACCAGCGGGTCAATCGCACTGAAGAGCGGCAGTACGACGATCGCCTCCACGAATTTCACCACCAGCGGAGAGTTTGTCATGGGGCAATATCAGCCCCTACCGGACATCATTGCGCCCATTTCGATCAACGTACCCCTGCTCGGAACCCATACTTTCTCGCTGTTCACCAGCGGCCCGAATCCCTTCCCGAGCGGCAGCACGAGCGGCTCGACGATTACGGCCGATCTCAATTCGCTGTTCGCCAAGTTGACCGGAGGACTTATTCCTGTCGGTGGGTTAACGACGAATATCGGCGGCAATGCGACCGGCTCGTTCAACAGCCTGACGAATGCCTTTACCGGGTTAACCTGGTCACACGGGCTGAGTGGTGTCCCAGGGTTGCCGAGCAATCTGACCGTACAGTTCACGCTCAACGGAACAGCGCAACTGGCAGCGGTCCCCTTGCCTGGTGCGGCCATTCTGTTCGGATCTGGACTGGCAGGATTGCTCCTGCGGCGGGCACGCAAGGTCCTGTCGTAACAGGCTAGCGGTTCCTGGAATTCTATAAATCGTGGAGCCCTGACTCGGTCCCCTGCGAGAAGGATCGACTCAGTCGGCTCCCCCAACGAAACCCACTGGGGCTCCGCACCCGCTCCAGTGGGTTTCGTGCGTATAGACAGTCACCTGATCAAACCACGCCATCCGACAACCAATTCCAACTCCCAAGCATAGCAGTTTGCTGAAAAACGCGGTTTCGCTTCGCACATCGTTGCACGATGAGAGAAGAGACTGTGGCACTCTGCACCTCAAAATGCTCAAACAGGCCGTCCAGCAAGGCCGCAGCGAGTGAAGAGGCGAGGAGGTACATACCAAGCTTCGCTTGACCCGCTCGCTTCGATCACATGCGAGCGGATAGGCACTTTGCCTTCAGTAGTCTCTACAGCGTCGAGCCTCTGAGTGATGCGACAACGCCGCTGGAGGACTTTTTCAGCATTCTGATAGAGCAATTCGTTACAGCCGCCGTCTCACATAAGCAACGTCATCACGAAGAGCCTTGTCGCTGCTTACTGCGCGGTCGACGGTGTGCGTGGAAAGGCTGAAGAAACTCAGCCGAGTTGGAGGAACATGCTTGAGATTCGTGGCAATCAGGCTATGAGCTTGCCCTGGAACAGTACGTTCAATGAACGGCTCACTCTCCGGGTCCGGCGAACGCGATGGTCACGGACTACCAATCGTCGCGCAGCTCGTCGTAACACCCATCATGGGTACACGCCGCCACGATACCGACGATCGGCGCGAGGCTGAGGAAGAGAAGGGCCAACCCGATGGAACGAACGGCTTCAATGATCTGCATGTACGACCACATCGCCTCCCACACGACACATCACAACCAACGAGCAGCTTCTTCCATAGCTGTACCATACGCCTATATCTCCCCGACTTGCCATAGCTGTCCGCTCCGGATGCTACAGATGTGACGAAACTGATTCAGCCTGCGGCTTTGTTTGCAGCCTCTTTGGGGGGGATCCTCCTGAGCAATCCCTGCGCATCGACCACACACCGTTTCGCAGACTGATCAGATAGTCGGCGGTATCTGTCCTGTTGAGAGCGCGACATATCCGTCACACCTGTTGCAGGGATCGGCATCCGTCGCTGGACAGCGCCTGAATCAATCCCTAGGTTGAGCCTACGTAATCGGTACCAGCGTAAAAGGTCCGTCGTCCCTACGCCGTTCGTCTCAACAGGAAGTAGAGATCTTTTTTCGACTGACAACGTTTCGTCTCCGTGTACGAATTGAGAGACATCGTCCCATACCAGTCATCACAGAGGAGGTTGCTGTGCGTATGAATCACCAGCGTTCATTTATGCCCTGCTCATGGAGTCGAGCCAGGAGGTCCGATCGAACGGGATTCCATACCGAGCGAACAGGCTCGTGCACAAGCGCGACATTCTTCGCACTCGCTGCGGGGTTCTGTCTTTATACCTCCTCCATTACTTTGGCCGCTGATTTCACCGACGTGGGGTACAGCGCCCTCCAAGCCGAACTGGGCGCCGGGACACCGACCGGAGCCGGGGTACGCGCCGCACAAGTAGAGGCTCCCATCAATGACACCAGCGGTGGGACGGCCCCGATCTATATGCCGAACCCGAGCGATGCTGAGTTTTCAGGAAAAGCCATCACCGCGATCAACGGCAATCCCTCAGGCAGCTTTTCAGGCCATGCGACCGTCGTCGGTCGATTGTTCTACGGAAATACGAGTTCCATCGCGCCGGGCATGACCCAGATCGCCGCGTACGACGCCAATAGCTGGTTCAGTGGCCTATCAAACTCGTCCGGCACGGCCACGACCGGTCCAACCCGCATCACCAACCACAGCTGGGTCGGCACAGGAGACACGCCCTCGGCAACCGGGCAGATCCTGCGCCTGGTCGATCGCCAGGTCCACGTGAATGAATCCATTCAAATTGTCGGTCTAGCCAACGGTTCTGCCGATAGCCCGTTACTGGGCAGCGCCTACAACGTCATCTCCGTCGGTCGCACCGATGGCGGGCATCAACGGAATACCGTCCCCGTCTCCGGCGACAGTCTCTATGGGTCCGTCCGCACAGCCCCGCTCCTCGTGGCGCCGGAATCGATAACAAGCAACGCAACACCCGTGGTTTCAGCAGCCGCGGCCCTGCTCGTCCAAACCGGCCATGACGCAGGCTTGTCTCTCTCGGAGAGCTCCACCTCCATCTCCGGAGTCGGCACCATTTACAATGCCGAACGGTCGGAAACCATCAAGGCCGCGTTAATGGCCGGCGCAGATCGGGACACTTCAAACATCGGTACCACCGCTAATATCAGTGACTATCGTAGCGCCGGGCACGAGACGGCGAATGGCTTGGACGACCGGTACGGAGCCGGACAGGTCGATATTCTGAACAGCTACCATATCCTTACCGGCGGTGAGCAGCCGAGCGTGCAGGAGGGTGGCGGCGATATCGATCGTTTCGGATTCGATTATGGTGAGGCATTCGGGGGACTGAGCGGCAGTCCTCGCACCGCGTCCTATTTTTTCAGTACGGCAACCGACGTCACATTATTCTCCTCGCTGGCCTGGAACGTCGCCGTCTCGAACGATAACGCCCTCACCACGTCGCGACACCGGTTAAACCTCTCGCTCTTTGATGTCACGGCTAACAGTCTGCTCGGCGAGTCGTCCAGCGATCTGGACAATACTCAGAATCTCTACATGAGACTCTTGGCAGGACGGCGGTATGAACTGCGGGTGACGGCGGGCGAGACCGGCAGCTTCTCGCAGGACTACACGCTGGCCTGGCGCATGGAGGTCGCCGCCGTTCCGATCCCAGCGGCAATCTGGCTCTTCGGGAGTGGGGTCGTAACACTGCTCGGCTTGGCCCGGCGACGTTCAGTCGCTTAACCCACTGCCGCTGAATCCATACCGTGTGGTGGATGCGGCCTCCGCTTACTCAATAGTCGGGTCTAGCCCGCAGGGCTGCTAGCAGTGTGGTGACAAACCCAAGAACGACCTCAGAAATGGAACCCTGCCTGAGGTCACGAACCTCTGGAGAGTACCGCACAGGCTGTTCAGAAAGGCCATCCAGCAAGGCCGCAGCGAGCGAAGAGGCGAATCGTAAAGCGTTTTCACCCGCCCACCCATCGCCTGTATAAACAGACGTTTGCCCAGGCCGTACGGTGAGCCTCTGAGCGAGGCGAGAACGCCGCTGGTGGACTGTGTCAACAGCCTGCTAGGAACTATCGGTCGCATCTGGTGCACCGATGGGTTTGAGTCTGTAGCTCGCCTCAGCCGAATTCGTTATCCTTCCCTTCACAAGAGGAATCGCTCAGCACCATCACTTTGTTTCAGGAGGACCTATGCGCCATCAACCTTTTTACTTCACCCTCATGGTTGTGGGACTCTGGCTGGCGGGAGCGCTTCCATCTCATGCCTCGACCATCGTGCCCACCCCCGGCTATGCTCCCGGTATCGGCTATGAATGGGGTGTCGCCATGAGCGGCACCGATAGCGCGATCTATCAAGGCTCGGTCGGCGCCAAGAGTTGGAATGAGCCGACCAATCCACCCGATGCCAAGGGGTGGACTCACACGTCCGATTGGACGGCGATCGAATTGACCGACGCCGCCACCTTGACCGTGACCCTGGCTCGACAATCGGGCGTGCCGTTTACGTTACCGAACGGGACCGTCGTGATCGAAGGCGATCTACTCACACCGGCACTCTCACTGTACGCCGGATGGGAAACCACCGGTCCTGAAACCCACACCTTCAACCCCACCGGCAACATCTCATGGGCCTCGGAGTTGACCTACCTGGCTCATGAAGCCAATCCGCTGAGCCTGACCTCGATCACGAGAACCTTCGAACTTGCAGCAGGCCGATACAGCTTGGTGTATGGCGGGAACCCGTCTGATCCGACTGTGACCGGTTTCCATGGCTACCAGGCCACCCTCTCGACCGTCCCCCTGCCCGCCGCCGTCTGGCTCTTCGGCAGTGGGGTGGCTGGACTTGCCGCGTGGGCCAGGAGACGCACATCCACCATAGCTTAGCTGCCTCGCCACCCGGAAGGCGGGCTGAGCCACACGACTTGGCTCGCCTTCCTGATTCATGCTACGCGCCGTCTCGTACTCGAAGCCTCGATCCTTACCTCATCTCAGGAACGACACCAGCATGATCGCTGTACAGCCCCTCGATCAGACTCCGATGGTTTCACTCTCGACAAGACGACAGTTTCCCCGACAACTCTTCAACGATCTCCCCAGATCGGAATGCCTCAACTTCCTCGAACTCCTCCATCTGGCGACGCATGCGGACCGAGTTGAGCATCTAAGGCACCTGCTCATCCGATTTCAACATTGCTTCGCTTTCACCTGTGCGATGGGTGGACTCGTCCGCTTCGAGCCAAATCACACTTTTCTGGAATTCATACAGATCGTCAACGCCGGATATTCGGATGAATGGGTGAAGCTGTATTGCCACCACGGTCTGGCGGAGCGTGACCCCATACTCAAGACCACGCTGAGAGCCCCAGGTACGTATCATTGGCGAGCGATCTATCAAAGTCTGTCTTCGGAGCAAGATTGGAGCTTCATCGCCGCGGCACAAGGCTTTGGCCTCCATGACGGGATAACCATGGGGTCGGCCGATCAGGCCGATGGACTCATCGCGTTTTGTGCATTCGCCACGGATCGGGAATTTGATGCAACACGTGTAATCCCCTTGGCCCAATACCTGGGCCATTTCATGCTGCAGGCCCTGCGGCGAATTGCGCCTCCAGTCACGCCGCCTGGACATCGTTCGACTCAGAATCTTTCTCCGCGAGAATTGACCGTCCTCATATGGATGATACGTGGCAAAACCAATCTGGAAATCGGCTGGATTCTTGGCGTACGTGAACGGACGATTCGATTCCACGTCGAGCGTATCTTTGCCAAGCTCGATGTCACATCCCGGTCTCAAGCCGTGGCGGTAGCCCTCGAGGAAGGCCCGCCGGACCTTCGTTGCAACGCCCCTGTCCCACTGAAAACCTGCTGATAGAACGCGCGGGCTGAATTCTCACAGCCTATTCATCACCCTCATCGGCTGCGTCCCGGTGCTGCCTCCATCAAACCTCCATCTACGTATTTGAGCTCGATGAGTGTTGACCGACCACTCTTGGGCGAAGGAGGAAGCACAGCTCGACCGTTTGCCATGTACACGCCCGCTGCGCAAGACGATCGTCAAGCATCGGACATGGTCAAAACATCGGCCTCCGTCTTACGCAGCCGGCTGTTTATTCCGTTGCATATGGTGCACAAAGTAGTACCGGTCGCTATCCTCCCCCTCCCCCTCTACGGTTAGTATCCGTTCTCAAATCTCAGGAAGTCAGAGTCATCGGTATTATCAATCTTAGGAGGTTTCTCATGCGTCGCACCATACTTCTCAGCATACTGGCCCTTGGGCTAGGGATTACCGGATCAATCCCGTCTCCGGCGGCTGCTTTCTTTTCAGTCGATTTCAATGCGAACGACGGAGGCTTTACGCAAAGCACCGTGAATCCTCTCGGCGCGTCCCCGTCTGCCCCATGGACTCATGGTTCGACGGTCGGCGTCGGTGGGAGCGGTGGATGGACCGCAGGACCGGAAGAGGGCCAAGGAAACCCTGTTGAACATCTGCTGACGTCTCCCGTCATCTCGCTTGCAGATAGCGGTGCCGTCAGCCTCAGCTTTGATCATCGCTACAGCTTTGAAGACGGCTGGGACGGCGGGCAGGTCTTAGTCAGCCTCAATGGCGGCACCTTTGCCCCTGTATCCGGCGCCAGCTTCACCCAGAACGGCTATACCGGAACGATTCAACCCAACGACGATTGGGGATACACGGACGACATGAACGGTCTGGCTGTCTTTACGGGAGAGGCTGCAACCTTCGGCTCAAGCCTTGCCAACCTCGGCTCCTTTAACGCCGGGGATACATTGCAGGTCCGATTCCGTGGGGGGTGGGATTGGAATGGGATTGGAACTGATCCTTCACTCGGTTGGCAAATCGACAATATGGCGCTGGCCGTCAATCCGGTCCCATTGCCCGCTGCGGTATGGCTCTTCGGCAGCGGCGTGATCGGCCTCGGGGCCATGGCACGGCGCAAGATGACGTCCCAGACATCCGCATAGGCTTGAGACCGACCGGCAGCTCGACGACCTCGTTCGATGCGCCGGTCGGTTGCCGGCTATTCCGGCCGCCACCATCCAAACATTTCACATAAGAAAGAGGACTCTATGAACACCAACCATTGTAGGCGTGAGGCACAGGATTCATCCCTACCCTCTACACGCGCAGTGCTTATTGGGCTTGGACTGGTCTACTGCCTTAGCCTCAACGCTGGGCCTGCTGACGCCCATGTCTCATACACCGGCACCACCCTGACCAACGGGAATGGGGCCTTCCTGGATCGGGAAACCGTTCGCAAAGATCTCGCGCTGACCGTCACCGGCCATGCCGCTCAAAATGCCGCCAGCGCAGGAGTCGGCGTGGCCACGGGTCTGCCTGCTGATAACGGCACGTTTTCATCGTACAGCAATGTCGGTGGTGTGGTGTCGAGCCGCCTGGATACGACCGTGCAAGCCAATGACGGATGGATCAACGGCGTCAATAACGGCGCCGACAGCCATCTCGTCAAGTTCTTCGGTGTCGAGCTCAACACCACTTCGAATGTCAGCCTGTTCGCTGAAGCCGTGACGGGAATCGGCACCGCCCTCGGGGATCTTATTCCCTCCATCTCGGTGTATCGCGGGAAGGGCCCCTATCAAGCCCACGATGAAGCGCCGATTCCGGTCGACTACAATGCCGACGGGCTTCCCGATCCGTTCGACCCCAATCAGAGCGGCACCCCGCTCTATACGTTTGCGCCCGGGCAAACCGGGGTGTTTTTCGCGACCCAAGACAGCACCATGTGGAACCATCCCGCGGACCGTTACAATGTGGCTGGATTGCAGGCCGACTATGCCGCCGGAAATCTGAGCGTCGACCGGGATAACAACGGTGTGATCACTCAGGCAGACGTGGCGTTGATGGCCCCGGAGATCGGAACCCTGGAGTACTTGGATCATATTTTCAATAGCACCAACTCCTCCGTTGCATGGAACGGCACCTTGGGTCCGGGGTTCTATACGTTTTTGGTCGGCGGCTCCAACGTGAACGCGCTTGGCGGCACGAACAACCGTGGCCTACGCGTCAACTTCGAAGCTGCTCCCGTGCCATTGCCGGCGGCCGCCTGGCTGTTCGGCAGCGGCGTGGCCGCCGTGGCGGCACTGGCCCGCCGACGCAGACACGCCTGATTGACATCCTGTAACGTCCACCCATGTGAAGGATGTGGGCTCGGCTGACACAACAGCCGAGCCCACATCCGTGAATACAGGGAGAGTTTCCCTGAGTTCGCCCGACACATGAGAAGTTTTTTACCAAATCTGGTGCACTGATCAGCGCCGGACGGTAGTCCGTCACACCCGCCCTGTGTTTTCATACCGCTTGTTGCACACCCAACCAGTCTTATCTCGAGAAATCACAGGCTAGTCGGAACGATACGACGTAGAAGAAGCATCGGAGTCAAAGGAGGACGAACGATGGAGACTCTATCGAACAAGAAACGAGCATGTATCATGATCGTGGACCATGATTTGGAATATGGCATCAAATTCGCGGATTGGCTCGCGGCGCACGGCTATCAGGCAGTGCTCGTCCGATCGATGGAGACGGCGATCGATGAATGTCGTGACCTCCGTCCCCACGCCGTTTTCATCGGACTCAATTTCTCCGAGCCCGTTGCCACCCTCAGCCTGCGGAGATTGTTCCGGGCGATCAAGGCCACCTCACCTCATGTGCCGGTTATTACGATGGGGCCTCAAACCAACGGAGACCAGGCGGACATTCCGAACAGTGGCTCCCTTCGTCACCTTCATCTGCCTATCAAACCCCTCGAATTCACGTACATCGGTCGATTGCTCCGGTCGGAACTCAATGCAGCGGCAGCTTCACCACATTCACCAGGCATAGAGCCGAGCCCTACCGCCGGCCGAGCCATTGAGACCCGTTTGCAGGCGCGCACGGTCCATCAGGAGGTGGCAACATGGATCGCGTAACCTGTCGGCGCTGTCAAGGCATCATGCACCCGATCGATCCCCTTGATCCGCTGGATCTCATCCAAGGTGCATCTCTCGATGACATTCGCGCCTGGCGTTGCGTGACCTGCGGTGAGCTGATCGACCCGGTGATTATGCGGAACCGAAGTCGTCCCAGACCGCACCGAGTCCGTCGGCGAGATTCGACACCGCGCCAACCCGTGTTCAAGAATCCGGACTGGGAATGGCCGGTCTGGAGATAGTTGCGTCGCGCGTCGTTCGTGAATCGTAACGCGTAACGGATGAAACGTGGAGCGGCTGAAGTCTGGAACGAGATACGCTTCACGAGCGACGTTTCACAGGGATTGCTCAAGACACGCTGTCCGGTAGGTTTCGTCCTCAACGGTGCTCAGGACCCTGAGCTTGTCGATGGGTCACACGCTCACGCAGCCTAATCGCCGATGATTATCGCTTAGTCCCTCGATAACCTGGATCAGTTCTTCTGGCCCGACCCTGCCCAAGCGCCCACTAATTTGTTCAACCGCTAGTGTCCGCATCTGTCTGACCTTCATCCAGAATTTCTTCGGTAGCCCCTTGGGTCGAAGCTCGAGCGTGAGGGGAAAACCCGTCCGCTGAGGCGCGCTGGTAAGCGCCACGGTAATGACAGTCCCCGACCGCTCGTTAAAGACATCATGACTAGATCCAGTACGGGACGCCGCCCGGCTTGTTCTTTTCCCTAAACCGGCTTGAGATCCGCCCAGCGAATCTCTCCTCTCAGTATGCGGGCCATTCCGTGACGTCCTCGGACAATTCCTCTTCAGCCATCGCCTTCTCATATGCAGGGTCGAGCTTTGTACATTCTCTGGCTAATCGGCTCCGCTCCACGCGAGAGAGTTTTCCTCAACCGCTTCCTGTATTGCTTAGCTCCGGCTCGGGAACGCCGCTTTCTTGACAAGCCGATCCAAGCGTTCGACCGTGGACTCATGGAGAGAAACTGCAACTGTTGCTCGCGGCATACGCCACCTCCCGGCATGACCACACGTCACGCCGCATATCGTCAAGAGCTTACAGCAACACTGACTGACTCAGTATATACCTACATATAACTCAGCTTCATGACCCGTAAGTCCTACTACCTAAATTTGTACGTATTATCAGCAAGGCGCACCGATCGACCTGAACCATTTTTCATCACATCTGTTGCATCCGTAGCAGTCACGTGTAGTTTCCCATTTCTCGCCCCTGCTACCATTCGCCCGCCCTTCAGGAATCATCCTCGAGGCACATTGTCAAAGGAGTGTCGATATGAAGCGTCTCCTGTTATCCACCGCGGTGGCGTCGCTCATCCTCTGCAGCCAAGCCCAGGCGTTCTTTGAAGAGGAAGGCCGATGCCAGAAACGTGACCTACGAGGAAACTGGGTCTCCTATCAAAACGAAGTTCTGAAGAATCCGCACACCGGGGTGTGCAAGTTTTCAATCGAGAATGGACAAACCGAAGGCACCTGCGACTTTTCCTTGAAAAACGATCAAGGGAATCCCTTGACCGGCCTGAAATTTACCGGAGAGGCGACCGTGAAGGAAGATTGCTCCGCACAGGTGACGATGGACTTCACGCCACTTCCGTTCAAGTCCACGTTCGAGCTCCAATTGCACCGAAACAAGAAGTCCTTCGTGGGCCGCTGGGAAAACACGTTCGGCGCACTCGGCACCGCGAGCGGGGTGAAACAGTAGGCGCCATCACGAACTCACGAGACGGGGCTTGGCGCCGATGGCACCAAGCCCCTTTGCGCACGTTTTTTAAGGAGGCCGGCAACGCTGGAGGATTTATGACAGGCTTACGGCTATCAATCAGTCTTGGCATCGTGTCGATTCTGTGTTCATCCACTCTTTACGCACTGACCGGTGACGGCACGATTCCGCGTGTGCTCAATCCACCAGCGACCAGTGATTTAACCAATCTGCCCGGTGACCTCCGCTCGGTGCCGGTGCCTGGTCCCAGCGACCAGGACCTGGCGGAGTACGTGAAGGATCGGCAGGCGGCGATCGCGTTGGGCAAGGCGTTCTTCTGGGACATGCAAATCGGCAGCGACGGCGTGCAGGCATGCGCCAGCTGCCACTTCCGAGCCGGCGCAGACCCGCGCTCGAAAAATCAGCTCTCCCCTGGCCTTAAACATGTGCCGCAGCAGGACCTGACGTTCAAGACCGGCGGGCCGAACTACCAACTCACCGGCTCGGAGTTTCCGCTCACCCGCCTTGCGATAGCCGGACAGCGAGGAGCACTCGACCAGGGCACCGACAGTAACGATGTCGTCAGTTCCCAAGGCGTCCCGTTTCTGAATCAAGGCCAGGATCCGTTGGGATACCAAGTCGGCCGACTCAAGACTCGTCGCGTCGAACCGAGAAACACGCCTTCGGTGATCAATGCCGTGTTCAATCATCGCCAATTCTGGGATGGTCGTGCGGAGAACCTCTTCAATGGTGTAAATCCACTGGGCGCTCGGGACCCGGAGGCCCGTGTGATGGCGTCGGTAGGCGGCAACTTA
>NIUT01000125.1 GCA_002254365.1 Nitrospira sp. UW-LDO-01 | reverse complement strand
GTAATCCATCATCCACCACCCGTGCCATGACACTGGCGTGGCTGAATGGATTGTCTTGATAGGCCTCTCGCAGATCGCCATGTGCGTCGATTTGTACGACCGTCATCTGCGGATATCGTTTGGCATGGGCGCGAATCGCCCCCAAGGCACCGGTATGTTCCCCCGTCAGTGTGACCAGAAACCGGCCGGACTTCACATGTGGTGAGACAAACGCCTCAATCGCATCGACGGCAGCGCGATTGACCTTGCCGTTCAGTTCCAACGGGGATGCCGTGGCTACGCCACCCCATTCTCGATAGGGTTCGTATCGCAGTTGTTCATCGTAGAATTCCACCTGACCGGACGCTTCAAGGATAGCGGAAGGGCCGAGGTCAGAACCGCGGATGTAGCTGGAGGTGTGCTCATAGGGAGCCGGCAGGACATAGACACCAGCTTGGTCCGGATGACACCAAGGTTCGTCGATTCCCAAAAAGTTGCGATCCGGTCCTTCCCAACCAACAGGAAGCGTCATGCTGATCCTTCCCTTCGTGGGGTGAGCGGCCGAAGCATACCCATGTAGGCGAACACCACAGGCATTTACCGGCGAGGACGAGAGGGTACGTTTTCCGGTGGGATAAACACGGCCAGCGCGATGACGGTCGTCCACTTGCCCTTCTTCCCGACGGCCGACTGGGTGATATTCAGCGTCTGCACGATTTTCCCACCCATCTTGAACACCTGTTCCCGCTCCTTCCAGGCGACATTGGGATCGAACTCGACGCCTAACGTCGTGGCCAGCATCTGTGCCGCCAAGTCTTCGGTGTATTCTCCCGTCTCTTCATCCGTCTCGCCATGCGCATGATGCTCGGACAGATATCCGTATGTTCCGCGATCGGTCGGCTTGGCGAGCCCCACGGACGCCGACACGAGCTGATTCCGTTCATTGGTTTCTGAGCGGGCCATGACGCAAAACGTGATTTCACCGGGCTTCAGCAGTTGCTCACCGCGCTTCCGGGGGATGATCTTGCAGTGCGGCGGAAGGATGGAGGACACGCTGACCAGGTTGCAGTAGGCCACACCGGCGCTGCGCAACGCCTCTTCGAAGGAGGCCAGCTTTTCCTTGTGGACTCCCACCCCTCTCGTGAGAAACATATGCGTAGGTACCATCATCTCCCCTTTCGTCCGACTATCGGCCTTTCTGGCTGTTCGGAAGTTGCTGCGTGACGTGTGCTCAAGCCGTCAGCCTAATACACAAACTACGCCGTACCAACGGTCGTATTGGGCGTTTGTTGTAGCAAGATTGAACCGGCTTCGCAATATATTCTAACTACTTTTTTCGGATGGCGTGGATGGTTCCTTGAGATTCATGACAAGCATCCTCGGTTCGGTCATATCCTCGATCGCGGCACGGACGCCTTCGCGTCCCAACCCGGAATCCTTCACGCCGCCGTAGGGCATATGGTCTGCACGAAACGTCGGAATTTCGTTCGCCAGGACGGCTCCGACTTCACAATGACGAAACGCGTAAAAGATCTTGTTGATGTCCTGGGTGAAAATACCAGCCTGTAATCCAAAGTCCGATTGATTGAGCAACGCCACGGCTTCACTGAGCTGACGATAAGGCGTCACGGTCACGACCGGTCCGAACACCTCTCGACAGGAGACTTTCATCTCCGGCCTCACGTTCCCCAACACTGTGGCCTCCACCAATGATCCGATCCGTTTCCCGCCCAAGAGCAGACGGGCCCCGTCCGCCACCGCTTCGCCGATCCAGCTCTCTACTCGTTGCGCGGCTGCTTGATCGATGAGAGGCCCGATGGTCGTCGTCTCCTCGGCAGGATCACCGAGTTTGAGCCGAGCCACATGCATGAGAAGTTTTGTGGTAAATGCATCGACGACAGCCTGATGCACGAACACCCGCTGCACCGAAATGCAGGTCTGTCCGGCATACCCAAACCCGCCCGCGGCGCAGCGCTGCGCCGCTAGGTCCAAGTCGGCGTCCGGTTCGATTACCACGCCCGCATTGCCACCAAGCTCGAGCGTGATTTTTTTCTTCCCGCATTTGGCCTTCAACATCCATCCCACCGAGACACTGCCGGTGAAACTCAGTAGTTTGAACCGAGGATCGACCACCATCCGTTCGGCAAGGGTATTGTCGCAAGGCACGACATTCAGTCCGCCCGGAGGAACGCCCGCCTCGAGCGCGATCTCGCCGAGCAGCAGCGCCGTCAACGGCGTTTGCGGGGCCGGCTTGATCAGAATCGGATTCCCCGACGCGAGTGCCGGCGCCACCTTGTGCGCCACAAGATTCAGTGGAAAGTTGAAGGGGGTGATGCCGAGAATCGGACCGATCGGGAACCGGCGCAGGACGCCCAGATGAGTATCAAAGCCCGGCGTCCAATCGAGCGGTACCACCTCGCCCGCAATCCTCCGCGACTCTTCGGCTGCCACGGTGAAGGTCTGGATGGCTCGGCTGACTTCCCGCTTGGCATCAGTGATCGGCTTCCCCGCCTCGGCCGTGATGGTCTGCGCACACTCATCGCGCCGTCGATAGAGCAACGCTGCGATCTGCTGGAGCATGTTGTACCGGGCGTGTCCCGGTAACTGCGCCATCACCGCAGCCGAGCCGGACGTCGATGCGACGGCCTCTTCTACATCGGACTCCGTGGCTTGGGCGACCTGAGCCACGGATTTTCCGGTGAACGGATCGACGACCGGAGTCGTGACCGCACCCGGTTTCCACTGGCCATGAACGAGAAATGGACGGGATTCCTGCACAGGAAGATTCGCTGGAGTCTCTTGGATGAGGTTGGTATTAGTCCGCCGCTTCCACCGACGCAGCCGCTTCGGCCGCCGGTTCCACAATCGCGGCCGCCTCCTGTGCGGCAATCGCCTTGGCGATCAATTCTTCCGTCCCCCAATCGCGAATCGCCTCCAGGGTAAACCCCTCGTAGGTCGAGACGCCATGACAGGACGGACAATCCGGCATCGGAACTTTTCGATAAAAGACTTCCGTGAGGCAGGACATGCACACCCAGAAGTCATCGCGATGAGAGACCGGCCAGAACGATTGCATCGAAGCCATAGGGATACCTCTCCCTTGTGTGATACAGAGGACTATCGCACCTGAGTACCGATGTCAACCCTACACGCACAGACTTACCTTCCGTTCCACATTTCTCAGCGAGAGACGTCTTCTACTTTTTGCCGTTCGCCAACAAGCGATCGATCTCTTCCGCGAACATCTCGAACGGAAATGCGCCCGGAATCGCCACAGCCGGTTCTTTGTCCGTCGGCTCCGTCGCCGTCCGGACCAGGATAAACCCAGGGGTTCCATGAAACCCCCACTGATTGGCTTCCTGACGGTCTTCAAAAATCGCCTTCGTAAACCGCCCATCGCTCATGCACCGTTCAAAGGCGGCTTGATCCAGATTCAACGTCGCCGCATGCCGCCGATACACCTGCTTATCCAGCTGTCCTCCTTCGGAAAACAACCGATCATGCATCGCCCAATACTGGCCCTGCTCACCGGCACATCGTGCCGCCGTCGCTGCATCGAGTCCCGAGCCTTGGTCGCCCCGCGGAAAATCCCGATACAGAAATCGCACTTTCCCCGTATCCACGTATTGCGCTTGAATACGCGGCCAGGTTCGCTTGAAGAATTTCAAACAAAATCCGCAGGTGAAATCCGAGTATTCGATCAAGGTGACCGGAGCGTTGGCTTGCCCCCTCATCCGCAAATCGGTCTCGCCTGAATTTCCGGCAGAAGCCGGCACAGACCACAAGAGCATGCCGCCGATGACAGCCAGACATACCCGTTGTCCCATCGACCAGATCATGAACTGCGCACCACCCCGGCTTTTTTTCTTTCCATCAGACCCATCATCAGCAGCGGCCACACGACGGTGGCATCGCTCAAGACTTCAGCAAATCGTCCCCCATCCTTCGGCGTGACAAACTTGCCCCAGGAGAGTCCCTCCTGATAGGTACAGCCGCTGAGGCCCCCCCAATAGTCCGGTTCGGGACAAATTCTCACGCCATAGTGAAATCGAGGCGGTGTCACGTTCAGCCCTAACCGAAGGTTGCCCACTTCAACATAGGGGCCGACTTGTTGCGCCCAGTTGCGTGGCACGCCCCCACCGATCGTAAAAATTCCCCGTCGCTTCGCGGAGAGCATGTGGTCGGCATAACTATTCAGGTCGAAGTACGGATTAAATGATGGGTGGTATTGCAGAATCGTCTGCAAGATCCCCAGATCACCATTCTGATCGCCCCGTGAACGAGCTTGCTCGACTTGCCGCGCCATCGCCAAGGTTCCTATATCCAGTCCCACTTCTGAATCCGTAAAGGCTGGAATGTACACCGGTACGTTTTTCAGGTAGGCGCTTTTCAGAATGCCGTCACCATGCAGTTCTTCCGCCAACGTCTTTCCAAGTTCTCTCGTGACCAGGTGGGACGACAGCGGCTGATCCTGATCCAGGCGCTTCAGCGTCTGCGCCACGACATGCTCAACGTAGTTTAAATTCGCTTCCATCTCCAGTGTGTCGTAGACGCGATTGTATCCCTTCTTGAACAACTCCTCGTCGCTCATCGAGGGATCGTGCCGATAATGCGTCTTTCCGACGGACTCGCTCAGGCCATGAGCCATAAGCGCGCCGGTCGAGATGATGCACTGCACCATGCCTTCATCGATCATCTTCGTGATGATCTTCCCCATCTTGGCGATGGTCATTGCACCAGACAACGTCATGACCACCTTACACTCTGGGTCTGCGATCATCTCCCAGAGTACATCGAAGGCTTTTCCTACGTGCCGCCCACCGAAGGCGGTTTTGCCCATCGCCTCCAATAGGTCACCGAATGAGGAAATCTTGTCAGGATCAAGCGGCTCAAGCGCCTCTAACCCATCTTTTGCTCCATCACGAAACTCTCGTGCGTACATAGGACAACCCTCTATAACCAACTGAGCCAGTGACTAACGTGGATTCGTTTATACACAACCCTGAATAGAGGCGTCAATGAATGTTGCGGGCGGATTCTCACTGCTTGGCTGCTCGGAGAGAACGGTTCAGCAGCCGGAAAGATATCTTATCCTACTAAGCTCTCATTACAGCAAATTCTGAATGCCCCCCCGCAAACCTGGATGCAACCAAGTACGGGCCGGCTCGAAAGGAACCATCAGGTGCGAGAACGCGCACCACTCACACCGCCGACGAGACACGTCCTGAACGCCGACGGGCGTCTCTGCATGCTCCGTGTCATTCAGCCACGCCCTAGAATAACGGCTTCTTCCCGCCTGCCTTGCTGATGGCGTGACTCAGCGCTTTTGAAAGGCTCTCCGCAGCGGCCGCATCGCAAACCGGGAGAGAGAGCTCCCCCTTCTTTTCCCCCGGTTTGTCTCGTGGCGCACGATCCTCATACACAAGCTCCTCCAGATTTGTGACGACTAACCGGCCGGTCTTGAGATCCTGCATGGGCTTCCCCGGCATCGAAAGCGTTGCCACCCATTCGGTCACACAGGCCGCACGTGTGCAGCGCAGCCGAATCCCATAGAGATTCGTTCCTTCTCCTTCTCGTTCAGGATTGACGGTGGGAGACATGGCGCTCAGGTCGAACTCCTGAACTTTTTCAACCGGTGCTTGGAGGTCAAGGGCGCCGCCGACGCGCATCCGCTCATTGAGCCGCGTAATCAGTTGCAGTCCGGAGGGAGGCCGAACTACCACGTCAACTTTCGCCGTTCGATCCATCTGCCACGGCGCTCCGTCCTTCGGAGCCATCCGTTGTAACCCGCTACGCATCGTCGCGCACGCTTCCCACGTACCTTTGATAAACGCCATTGTCTCTTCCAACGAGGGCCCCTCTGGTCCAGAGCCTTCGCTTAATCCAGCCCACACAGTCGATGCACCAATCAGGAGAAGGAAGCAACCAACGACGACCCACCCCACTTGCCATCGAGCCATCATGTCATTCCCCTTGAGACTACAGTCCGGACCGAACGGATTCTAGTCGATTTGCAACAGGTCCATCAGTTACAGAGACTTCGCTGCCACCGACAAAAAGGGGATACCTCATGAGCGGTGGTCCGCAGATACTGCGGCATCAATGCAAACAACACTGGAGGGGGGGGTATCTGCTGCCCTCAAGTCTGAACAAGTCATATAGAAGCAGCCTGGCTACGACTGCCATCAGATCGGTACCCGTCGTCAGCTCTTCATCGTTTCGTCTGAAACTCCATGTTGACGAGTTTTATTTCTGAGAGATCCGTGAGCCGCGGACACCAACGTGTGCCGGCACGCCATAAGGCCGAGTCCAGTTGATCGTCAATCGTTCCTGGGTGCTCATAGTGGATGCCATAGGCATAGGTGGCTGCACTTCGACAGGGAAACACGAATGACTTCGTCACGTCGTCGGACTCTACCTCGAATCGTGTCACGGTCAGGTCAAACGTGAGCCGGATCTTGAACCAACAATGAGCATGGTGATCGTCGACCTGCATTGAGTGCTGATAGCACTGCAACACATCACGGACCGTCCCCATAGTCAAGGACGTGTTCCCTGAAAAGACCTCGGCTCGCTTGTCGAGCACCAAAGCCTTGGCGAGGGACAAGGCGTGCCCGACTTGAATCGGGTTCAGGAGATCGAACGCCGATTCATAGATGACGATGTTGGGATGCACCTTGAATTCGCGTAGAGATCCACGCTTGGCCAGCTCGAGGTTCCAATAAAAGTCTACGGCCTGGGACTCGCGGAAGCGAAAGGTCAGGAGGTTCATCATTCACTCCCCATCGCGAAGGGGCGCGATGTCTGAAACCTTTAGGAAGGAACACGGCCTCGACTAATCCATTCCCAATCCCTCTTCAACCTGTTCAGCTCCTTCCTTGACGGAAGCTTGAACTTCGCCACTTCTGCAGGGAGCAGGAACGGGTGGTGGTCCCAACGGGATTCGAACCCGTGTTTAAGCCTTGAGAGGGCTCCGTCCTAGGCCAGGCTAGACGATGGGACCAGCCGAACCAATCTGAAGGGTGGACGGTAGCACAAGCGGTTTTCCCTTTGCAACGAATCGCCGTCTCATCGAAAGGGGAGCCCTTTGGGGTCTTCTCCGTGGGCCTTTTGCATGGGGCCATAATACCTGGCATTTCCATGCCAGACAAACTTGACAGAACAGGGCAGAAAGCCTAGCTTAATGAGTGTTTTTACGATATTTCCTATGCTTTATACCTGCTTCACACGACCCAAGGTCGTTGCGGTTCGAGGCTGCTAAATGGGTGAGTCGGTGCCGTTTCACGGGACCGATCCCTTCTCCCGTTCACCGGCGATGGGGGTACTGTCTAAACCGCGACTCGAACTTCGAATCGGATCGAATATTTTCCGAAACACCAACGGTGTTGTCACGATTCACGGAAAAGAGCAGCTCGTGGTCGAACTCAAACCCGAGCTCGGTCAACTCCTGATCACCCTCGACCTCTACAACGAACAGGGTGTTCGCAACGCGCACCTACGCCGAAACGTTCTGACATTGAATGAACGTGGACGATTTGCCGTGGAGACGTCTCAAGGCCAAACCATGCCGGCTATTCAGTTGTCAGATCTGCAGTCCGGGGATCTGGCACTTGAGGTCCACATGATGTCCGTGCATAGAGTCGACCTCGTCTGCGGGAAACTGTTCTCGCACAAGGGCATGCCGGTGGAAATCACGCCGCACTATTGTCGAATCGGCTCCCACACGACGCTCTTTGGAGAGATCCTGGACATGCGCGGTGGCCCCGCCGTTCTTGGCTGACAGGACTGATCGAATGGGCGATCAAAAACCGCTTTACCCTCTCTCCCGCTTTTCTCTAGAGTAGGACCATGACCGATATCCTTAAACCGTCCGTGCAAGCATTTCTCGTGTGCGACCAGGTTATTGAGGATAGCTTCACGAAAAAGAAAAGCCTGATCGGAATCTTCACGCATCTTCAGACCACCTCATTCCCCTTCCACCATCAGCACATGGGACTCTACTTCTGCCTTACCGATGCCGAAGGCCTGTATCACTTTGATATCGACTTGATCTATCTCAACTCGGAACAACTGGTCTGTCGAGCCACGCTTCCCAACATTGAGATCAATGACCGTCTCCAAATTTCCGATTTCGGCGTCAATATCCCGCTTCTCATCCTTCCCGCACCCGGTCGATATGAATTCCGCCTCCTGATGGAGGGCCGGCTGATCGCCCAAAAAGACTTTACCGTCATGTCGATGCCGAATCCCACTGCAACCGAACCTGCCGCCTAGCCGGATGCTGAAAAATCACGCCAGCGGCGTTCTCGCCTCGCTCAGAGACTCAACGTACCGAAGCGTACGCCTTGCCTCTTCGCTTGCTGCGGCCTTGCTGGACGGGCTTTTTAAGCATCCTCCGGTTATTCTGGCAATACGAGCGGACAGATGATTCTCTCTATCGTATCGACATCCACCTGTTTTCCTGCGGCCTCTTAGCCGTTCCCCCATTCCTCTCATCGCCCTGTCTGTGATAGAACTCCTCCCTGAACACAGCCTTCACACGACCAGGGCTGACAGGACTGATCCAACACCATGACCACACCAGAGTCTTCCGCCTCTTCAAATTTTATTCGTGATCTCATCGTCGCTGACCGTGCAGCAGGCAAACAGGAGGGCCGGCTCGTCACCAGATTTCCTCCCGAGCCCAATGGCTACCTTCATATCGGTCATGCCAAATCCATGGCCCTTAATTTCGGGTTGGCGAACGAGATGTCCGGTGGGGTCTGCCATCTCCGATTCGACGATACGAATCCCACGACCGAGGATCTCGAATACGTTCAAGCCATCCAGGATGATGTCCGTTGGTTAGGGTTTGATTGGCACGGTAAGATGTTTTATGCCTCGGACTATTTCGAGCAACTCTACGCCTTCGCGGCGGTCCTGATCCGGAAAGGGAAGGCCTACGTCGACAGCCTGACACCCGATCAAATTCGAGAATACCGCGGGACGCTCACCGAACCGGGCCGTGACAGTCCCCACCGAACCCGATCCGTCGACGAAAATCTGGCTCTGTTTGCACGCATGCGTGCCGGAGAATTCCCCGATGGGACCCAGGTCTTGCGCGCCAAGATCGATATGGGGTCTCCCAATATCAACCTCCGCGATCCGATCCTCTACCGAATCCGCCATGCGATCCACTATCGAACAGGCTCCACCTGGTGCATCTACCCCTCATATGATTTTGCCCACCCGTTGTCCGATGCGATCGAAGGCATTACGCACTCCATTTGCACTCTGGAGTTTGAGGATCACCGCCCGCTGTACGATTGGGTGGTCGCTGAAGCCGATGCGCCCCATCGCCCACAGCAGATCGAATTCGCCAGGCTGAACCTCACCTCGACCGTCATGAGCAAGCGCAAACTGCTTGAACTCGTTGACAAGAAACTGGTGGCCGGATGGGATGACCCACGTCTTCCTACCTTGAAGGGCCTCCGTCGGCGAGGCGTAACTCCGGAGGCGATTCGAGCCTTCTGCGAGCATATCGGCGTCGCCAAGCGTGATGCGATCGTCGAGATGCAGCTGCTTGAACACTTCATCCGGGAGGACCTCAACAAACGGTCGCCGCGCGTGATGGCGGTCCTCCGACCACTGAAGGTGGTACTCGAGAACTACCCAGATGATGTCGTTGAAGAGCTTGAGGCTGTGAACAATCCTGAAGACGCATCGGCAGGAACGAGGAAGGTCCCCTTCTCACGAAGCCTGTATATCGAGCAGGATGATTTCAAGGAAGACCCGCCGAAACAGTTCTATCGCCTTGCTCCAGGTCGAGAGGTGAGGCTGCGCTATGGGTACATTATCAAATGCGTCGGTGTGACCAAGGACCCACAAACCGGTGCAATCACCGAACTCCATTGCACGTACGATCCTGACACCAGAAGTGGATCGACGCAGGAGCAGCGTAAGGTGAAAGCGACTATTCACTGGGTATCGGCGTCACATGCCGTCCAGGCGACAATCCGTCTCTATCAGCCGCTCTTGCTCACCGACCAGGCTAAACCTGCAGCTGAGCAGGACTGGACACAGTCCCTGAACCCACAATCTCTTGAACGACTGACCAATTGCTGGGTTGAGCCAAGCCTCCGCACCGCTGAACCCGGTTCCCGATTCCAGTTCGAGCGGCAGGGGTATTTCTGTGTCGACTCCGACTCATCACCCAACACACTCCTCTTCAACCGAACCGTGCCCCTCAAGGATGCATGGGCCAAGGTTGCGAAAACCCAGCAGGCCTCCGCTTGATCGGCCTTCCAAGCTAATGATTCCCAGTGCCTTTGCTGATTTTCGCCCGATACGTGCCACCGCAAACGAGGCGGGCTATACTCTCTCGAGGAGCCGATTGTTGAGCCTGTGGGTACCAGCCTTGCGGCTCCTCGAGAGTAACCATGATCGAATGTCGAGAACATCCTCGCATCCCCATTGAGCTCCAAATCCTTTTTTCCATGACCGACCAGACGGATGTCCGCCAAGGAACCACGTTCGACATCTCAACCGGCGGTTGTGCAGTGACCAGTGCCGTATCGCTGGCACCTGGAACGGGCGTCAAATTGTTGATCCAGGCTACGGAATTAGCTGTCCCGATTACCGTCCACTCTGCCGCCGTTCGATGGGCGAACCATGGTGAGTTCGGTGTCGAGTTTCTGCGCCTCACCGACCTCGATCGAAACCGATTGCAGCGGCTGCTTCATGTCACCACCCTCCGGTCCTCACCACGCCGCTGAGGCGTTCGGTAAGGACTTCCCTTTATCCGCCATCACCGTTACACTTCCCTCATGACCTGTCCCTTGTGCCAACAATCCACAACGTGGGAAGGAAATCCTTGGCGTCCCTTCTGCTCGGAACGTTGCCAGGTCACTGACCTGGGCACATGGGCCATGGAGCAATACCGCATTCCAGGACCATCCTTGACCATAGAACGGACCATACTAGAATCGTCCGACCGTCAAGACCGCACAGACAGCACCTAGCCCATATTCTTCATGAACGCTTCTGCTGCAATCGTCGATCTGCGGTTGCGACAGGCCGGTGGCTTGCGGGCTCGTCGAGCGCGCGATCATTCCCACGTGGCAGAATCCGCCAACGAGACCTCCCAATTTTTTTGGAGAGATCCCTACCTTTTACGGTTGGCAGAATCACAGTCAACTTGCTAAGGTCTGCCGACCATTTCTCCCGTGCAAAGGAGGACCATCATGCTCCCGACCAAAGGTTATGCCGCGATGGCCGCGAAGGAACCGCTCGAGCCGTTTTCGTTTGAACGGCGCGATGTCGGCCCACACGATGTGTTGATTGCGATCTCGCATTGCGGCATCTGCCATTCCGATATCCACCAAGCCCGCGACGAATGGGGCATCTCGCTCTTCCCGATGGTGCCCGGCCATGAGATCGTTGGAACCGTCGCACAAGTCGGCACGGCGGTGAGTACGTTTAAGACCGGCGATCGAGCCGGTGTCGGGTGTTTTGTGGATTCCTGCCGTACATGTGGACCCTGCCGAGAAGGGCTCGAACAATACTGCGACGGGGGCACCCTCTGGACCTATAGCGGGCAAGACAAAACAGGCCAGATCACCCAAGGTGGATACTCCGCCCAGATCGTTGTCGATGAGCGGTATGTCCTCCGAATTCCAGCGGCGCTTTCGTTGGCCGGAGCAGCGCCATTGCTCTGTGCGGGCATTACCACCTACTCCCCCCTACGGCAATGGGGCATCGGTCGCTATCACAAACTAGCCGTTGTCGGCCTTGGCGGACTTGGGCATATGGCGGTGAAAATCGCTAAAGCCATGGGAACGGAGGTGACGGTCTTAAGCACCTCGGAAAATAAACGACAGGATGCGAAGCGGCTGGGAGCGGCAAACTTTGCGGTGACGTCAGATCCTCAGACGTTTACCAAACTCCAAGGGTATTTCCACTATGTCCTCGACACGGTTTCGGCCCCACACGATTATAACGCCTACCTCAACCTCCTCAAGACCGACGGGACCATGATCCTTGTTGGGGCACCGGAAACCCCGACCCCGGTCGAGGCCTTTTCGCTGATTTTCAAACGACGGCGCCTGGCCGGCTCTCTGATCGGCGGCATCAAAGAAACCCAACGCATGCTCGACTTCTGTGCCCAACACCAAGTCGAGTCCGACGTTGAAGTGATTCCCATCCAACAGGTGAATGAAGCCTATGAGCGCGTACTCCGCGGCGACGTGAAGTTTCGCTTTGTGATCGACATGGCGTCGTTGAAGTAACGAACGGCAGAGAACCAAACAGCGACTCGGCTGGCTATTCTGTAGCCTGTTGCTTTGAGTTTCTACGTACCACTGAACTGGCAATCAAGCCAGAACTATGGTGAGTTTCTGTCCTCGGCGTTTTATCAAGTTGATATCCGTTCATCCTCCAAAGCCTCTACAGTGAACATAAACCGGACAATTTCGTTAAGCTTTGTCCGACTAGGGCCGTTCAAGCTCTCACCGTATCGGGGATCGTAGTGTCGACAATAGGCTGCCGCCAGTTTGTAGCCGTGCGACGGCGACTGAACGTGCCAGAGGTACAGGCTCAACGCTTCCTCTACCAGAAACAGATTCCAGTTGTGAACGATACGTACCGATCCCCATTGCTGTTTTTTGTATTCATGTTGAAAGTCCTGCAGACGGTCGCGCAACTGCTGCGCCGCATGACGGGTGAGTTTTGGTGTTATCTCATCCAGACCGGCCAGCAAGATACGCGCTTCCAGGAACAGCGCCGCTGCCGCTCCACTCGTTTTGCCTCTGCGGGAAACGGCCCTCGCGGCGACCCAGATGGCAAAGGCGGACAGCCGCTCAGGACGCTCAAACCACTTCTTCAACACCGTCAATCGTGTCAGGCTTGCCTGGCCTTGCTCGTCAATCTCGTCAACGATCTTCAACAGTTTTTCAGGGATGTTCGTTCGCATGTCAGAATGGCGACATCAGATTTCTTGCTTGGAAGCGCGGCCTTGGGGCCGTTTCAAAAGGGGCAAGGACTCGGGCGGAACGGTCAGGGTGATGCTGCGCGCCTGGCCGGGAATGCGCTGAATGAAGCCGCGCCGCTCTAGCGTGAGCACCATCTGATGCACGGTCGGCGGAGTTACCTGGAAGAACCGTTGCATGTCCGCTTCGGACGGCGCACAGCCGTTCAGAATGCCGTATTGATGGAGGTAGGCCAGATACTGCCCTTGGAGTTCAGTGTAGGGCGGTTTCACTCCCCTCCCAGCTCCGTTTCGAGCAATCCGACTTGGTCCCGAAGATAATCGCCATAACCCCACCCGATGTAGTCGGCGTGATCGCCCAGCCGCTAAATCCGCTCCCGGAACTCCGGATACAACGACGGATCGTCCTTTCGCAACAGCTGCGTCACCTCATGCAAGACGGATTCGAGACTGTTCTAGTAGGCCTCGTTGATGTCGCCGAACTCTCGCGTGAACTGTGTGCCGTTCTCCACGTAGGTCAGCATCAGGTCAATCGTGCCTGCCAGGTTGCCCGTGGCCCTGCGGTAATCACGAATGGCTTTGCGCGCCTCAGCCAGTTTGAGCTTCCCGAATCCTCGCGGGGGGAAGAATTGCTCGATGATCGTGCGCCGGTACCGTTCCACGGCCGTTCCGTCGCCTACCTCGGCCTGCACGCGAGCATGCAGAAAATCGCGAGTGCTGGGTGATGCGTCGTAGAGATCTTTAACCAGTTCCACCAATGTCGGCTTCGACTGCGCGTCCAGATGTCGGCGAATAGCCGACCAGCCGATGGGCTTCTTCTCGCTTGTCATAGCTCTCCCTGGAAGGCGCGGTCTCAGCCTGGCTGGAGTCATTCTCGTCATTATACCCTTCCTGAAGTGTGGTCACCGCCCCGATACACCACCGAGACTCAGGATACCAGGCACACTGCAAAGGATCAATTTGGACCGATGGCGAAGCACAGGACCGGATCATCGGCGTCGGCGTGGTGGGGACGGAAACTCAGATGTGGGTGCTAGGCTGAGCGGCGCGACTGACGGGACGGTTTCGGATTAAGTGATTCGTCTCTATTTTCTTTCCCCTCGTAGCCACCAGGTTTCATTCCTCAGTTCCATCTATGACGGGCCACCGGCAGTGCTGTGTCAGAGCGTGTGATACTGCATCTATGGCATCAGCCGATAGGGCCTGCGGCTCGTGGTCGAGAAACTTCCCCAGAGCCTTTGGATTGAGCACCCACACATCCTGCATACTTCGAGGCCCAGTTCGCTCCACATACCATTCAGGAAACACCACAACAGGACGGACAGTAACGGTGGCCTTGCGACCATCATTCAGCAAATTCGCGAGCCACTGCGCTTGCCCGCGCGCTTGCCTTAGCGGCTTCTGAAGCAAACGCCCATCCTCAAGGCGAATGGTATGACCATCATAGAACATTTTAGAGCTGCCACTCATTGGCTTGGTTTTCGCCTTCGTTTCGATTGCAAAAATGCCTGCAGGCCCTACAATAACATGGTCGATATTGAAGGCCGGACCAGGGATATCATGAAAGACCCGGTAGCCCTTTTCCCGAAGCGGCTCCAACAGCTCGCCCACCACCCGCTCCCCATCTTGGCCAAATCGAAGTTTTTTGATCCTCGTCACAAAAGGGACCTTCTCTCTCCAGGTATAAAGGATGGCAACAACCGCCAGAGTGGTCGAAGGCAATGGATTGGGCGGAATCAGCATCAACCAGTGTAACCATTCAAAACCGGCGATAACGATCAAGATCACCGTGATGAGCGAGTCCTGCATAAAGGTATCTTGCCGCTCGCTTATGCGCTTTTCCATTGACTGTCCAGGTAGCCGGAGAGGCGGGGTCTTAAACTCAGAACGACGTCGTTGGCGATTGGGGTTCCACGCTGAAACAGACATAGGCAGACGCCTCCTTACGGATGCCGAATGAGAATTTATTCTATGCCAGCTGGATGCTTGAGCGTAGAGAAGGCACGATTCCTACCAGGAGAAGAGCAGCGGACTTACAAGCATCTGGATGAGATAGCCGAGCAGTGGTCGGCCGGGCTGTGAAAACAGTACTGCGTGACTGACAGAGAAACAGTAGGCGGCCGTTGAGACTTGAGACTTCCGCAAGAAAATACTTCGCTTACCCCCGAGCGTCCGAAACAATCACGGATAATCTTCATAGCTCAGCCTGGAAAGCGTAATGAAGCATGGATTGAAAGAGGAGTACCGTTAGCAGGATAACTTCGACTGCAAGCGAAAATGGCTGGGGGACTAGGAATCGAACCTAGGTAGCCGGCTCCAAAGGCCGGCGTCCTACCGCTAGACGATCCCCCAGCGCGGTACGGAAGTAGTGCGTAGGAATGGGA
>NIUT01000124.1:5998-21349 GCA_002254365.1 Nitrospira sp. UW-LDO-01 | reverse complement strand
GTTGTCAGAGGCCGCACGTCGGGCTGGGAGGCCGGCGGTTGCCTTTGTCTCGGTCGATATGCCCAAGTACGCGCGTGTCTCAGATGAAATCATGGGTATCGTCAGGCGATTCATCCCTGTCGTGGAGCAGGCGAGCATTGATGAAACCTATGGCGACTTGAGTTTCACGGAGTCCTATCGAGCCGCAACATCGCTATCCCGAGAGTTGAAGGCTGCGATCTATACGGCAGTACGGCTGACGGCCTCAGTCGGCATTGGGCCGAACAAACTGATCGCCAAAATTGCATCGGGGATGTCAAAGCCGGACGGGCTGACGGTCGTCTGTGAGGAGGAAGCCGAGTCCTTTCTGGCACCGCTTTCACTGCGGGCCATCCCTGGCATCGGCCCTAAGACGGAAGCCCTGCTTGCGAGGCAAGGGTTCATGTGCGTGCAGGATATGAAATCGTTGACGGCATCACAACTCGATGAATTGCTTGGGAAACGCGGGGTCGATCTCTATGAAAAGATTCGCGGCCGAGATATTATCCCGCTTGAAGAATATGCTGAGATCAAGTCACTCAGCGAGCAGCACACCTTCGAGGCCGATACGCTCGACAGCCAGCGACTACTCATGGAACTGGAACTTCTCGGCCAGGGTGTGATGGAGCGGTTGCAGCAGGAGGGATTTCAGTCATTTCGGACAGTCGTTCTGACTGTCCGATTCGCCGATTTCAAAACTACATCGCGTACCCATACGATGGAGGAACCAGCCGGCGATATGGCAACGCTGCGCCGAGAGGTCTTGAGGTTGCTCATGCCGTTCCTCGACCGTCGTGAAAATCCTCATCGTCAACTCATCCGCCTGCTTGGCATTCGCGTGGAAAAGCTGGTGTGATCGATCATGCTGGCCTAATTCTGGGCAAGCGAGTGAGAGGGCCAAGCCCGAAGTCATTTCTGGTGGTGCGTGAATTCATGTAGGGCAAGGGTCGGTTTTTAGTGTGGTCATACGTCTAATTGTGTATGTCTTTTCATTCATTTGAAATTATCTAGAAGAATCAATGGAGTGGGAAGGTAATCCACCGGAAGAGTGAACTCATTTCCCTTCGCTTTATGGATGGAGCCTTATGAAAGAAAACGCAAGGGAAAGTAGGGAATCCCCGCAATACTTCAGTAGAATCATTGGAGGCGAATTCAAAAACGTTTCACAGGTATGACACTTGCTCAACATGCACACTGTTGTGTGATAAAGCGATGTCCGAGGGGAAACGTCTCTAAAGCGAGTGATGGCCAATATGGGAAATCTGAATCTCACAGTTCTATCGGCGGCTACCAGGAAAGAATCGAAGGGTCTACTTTCAGATCGCCGACGAGAGGTACGGGTTGAAGGGGCCAAGGTTTGTGCCTACAGCCTCTGCGAATCGATAGAAGATGAGCGGGTCATGATCGAACAGGGTGAGGTCTACAGTCTAAATCGCAGTGCTTGTGGGATTCTCCTATTAATGGGTAGCCAGCCAGGCAATCAACAGCTTCTGGAACTTCATGTCCCTCAGGCCCGGTGGGAATATGCCGTGAATCTTTATGAGGTTCAGTGGAGCAAGATCCTGCCCGTTGAGTCACACGGCAATCTCTTTCTGGTCGGTTGTCGCCTCCTACTAGGAACATCTCGATACTGGGCATTCAGTCCGCAGTAAGAAGGTCCGCAAGGCTCCGTCTCAAGAAAGAACAAGCCAGCCAGCGTATTTTCGCGTCTCGACAGATTTCTTCTGATTCCAATCCCAATTCTCCTGGGCTCAAATGATGTCGGAATGTCCAACCTGGGAGAGTGGGGGTATGAGCTGGGCGCCGTCTGTTGCTCGCCTGGCGCAATGATGGCCATCGATGAAACTCCATCACAGGCATCAACAGGGCATGGTTCTTCATGCGGCCTTCTGGTAGAATCAGAGGAGGGAAGCGCGTTGGTAGTGTGGCGGAGAGTCAAGAAGATTGAGATGTCGTGTTGATGATCGCGAGCTTGGACGGCAGTGCAAGGGATCAGCCGCAAATGATGCTAAGTCTGCTAGTATTACAACTGTGCATGGAAACTTGTTAGATCTCCAGCGTTTGAATAGTTGGATGACAATACACAGAGTGGATCAAATCTTCCTGAAGGTTGATGCTGACCGATGAATGAAGGTCGTGCTTTCGGTCGCTTCAATTGGCAATAACATCATCAACATGCGTTACCGTCCCGAAATAGATGGCTTGCGAGCCATCGCCGTCATTCCCGTCATATTATTCCATGCCGGTGTCCAGCTTTTCAGCGGGGGCTTTATCGGTGTGGACGTGTTCTTTGTCATCAGCGGGTACTTAATTACCACGATCATTCTTGCCGAACTTGAGACCGGTCAGTTTTCACTGCTGAAGTTTTATGAGCGACGTGCCCGGCGTATTCTGCCTGCGTTGTACTTGGTCATGGCGGTGTGTCTGCCCTTTGCCTGCTTGTGGCTCATGCCGAGCGACGCGATAGAGTTTGCGAACAGTGCCATAGCGGTTGTGGTGTTTGCGTCGAACATCTTTTTTTGGCAGCACAGTAATTACTTCGATGCCGGCACAGAGCTGAAGCCGCTGCTGCATACGTGGAGTTTGGGGGTAGAGGAGCAGTTTTACGTCCTGTTTCCACTCGTTCTGATGTTTGCCTGGCGCATGGGGCGAAGGAGGATTGTAAGACTTGTGGCAGTTGTGGCGCTCCTCAGCTTCGCGCTAGCTGTGTATCTGAGCAGCACGAAACCGGTCGCGGCGTTTTTTTTATTGCCGACTCGTGCATGGGAATTGGCCGTGGGTTCCCTTATCGCGTTCTACCTGGAAGCGAACGAGCGTGACCGGATCCCTCTGGTTCTCAAACAAGTGCTCAGTCTCATTGGGTTCGGATTGATCGTTGTCGGAGTCCTGACTCTCAGCAAAGAGACCCCATTTCCTGGTGTGTATGCGTTGATACCCACAGTCGGTGCCGGGTTGATAATCGTGTTTGCCTTGCCGGACACATTTGTTGGGCGGTTGTTGATGAGTAAAGTGCTCGTTGGGGTGGGGCTGGTCAGCTACAGTGCCTACTTATGGCATCAGCCGTTGTTGGCGTTTGCCCGCCATCGAAGCCTGGCTGAGCCTGATGAAGTGGTTGTCGCAGGCCTTGTCGCGTTGGCGTTCGGCCTCGCCTATGTCACGTGGAGGTATGTCGAAACGCCATTTCGTCGTGGGGCGCTCATCTCGAAACAATTACTGTGGAGAGTGTCGTTGGCTTCTGCGGTGGTGCTCGTGGTCTCCACCGTCGGTTTGCAGCTGGCTACCGTGGAAGGGAAAACCAAGCTCGCGACAGATATGGAAGCGCAATGGCGAATCTATACATGTTTTTTTGAAGTGGACCAGCCCTATACTACGCTCTTGCAGAACCACTGTGACGGGGCATCAGAGGCATCCGTTCAGACACACGATGGTACGTCCCGACCCTCGAATCGATTTGTATTGTATGGAGATAGCCTCGCTGCCCAATTATACCCAGGGCTTGCACGTGTGCTTGGCGAGGATCGCATCATACAACTAACAGGTGGGTCTTGCTGGGCCGTGCGTGTGACGGCGGGGCGGTGTGCTGATTTCTACGACTGGTTTGTGAATGACTATGTCCCTAACCATAAATTGGATCCAATTATTGTGTCATCCAACTGGTTGCGGCTGTATGAAAAAATCGGCGACGAAGAATTTCGACTTCAACTCGCTGGGTTATTTGAGAAATTGAAGGACCATCGAGTCATCATCTATTCTCAGGTCGCCCGGCTCTCAGCCGACGTGCAGCGGTATACTTATAAGCTTGAGATGTTTGAGCAAGGGATTCCCAAGACTCTCAAGTTAGGGACGGACGACTTAGATGCTGTGAATGCCGTCCTTTCTGAAGAGTCGGAAAAGTTTGGTTTTGAGTTTATCGATATCTCTCAGTTGTTCTGCGCTCGATCTCAGTGTGATGTGGTGAAAGACGGGGTGGTGTATTTTGGAGATAGACTTCATCTAACCACGCCAGGTTCCGTCCTCGTCGCGCAATTGACACATGGCATGTTGACGCGAGAGCACACTGACCTCCCTTCTCGGGGATCGGATACAGCGGGCGACGCCAGCACTGTTGGTAACGAGGCGCTCATGGTCCGCAACCTAGATGGTACTATCCGATACTGGAGTCCTGAGGCCAAGGCTCTGTATGGATGGGAGCCTCAGGATGCATTGGGGAGCACTTCCCATCGACTGCTCAAGACGGTGTTCCCTGTTTCGCTTGATGTGATTCAAGAGGAGCTTCGCGCAAAGGGGAGATGGGTAGGGCAGCTCATCCATGTGCGTCGGGATGGATCACGAGTCACAGTGAGAAGTCAGTGGAGCCTCACGCGGAGTCCCACTTCTCAAGATCAACCGGCTACGGTGATCGAGGTCAACGATCCTCTGTCAGCCTCCAGCTCTGATTCTTTTAGGGGCGAGATGGAATTGCTGTCGCTCCTGCGTCAACCGAGATGCTCAAGCAGCTCTCCTCAGTGCCAGCGGGTTTCTTGATTATCGATTGATTGCAAGACGAGATAGCCGTATTCTGCCCGCGTGGTCTTCTGGTTTGTTACCCTCTATCTTCTCCTCTCCATCGGCATCGGACTGTTCGCCGCGACACGCGTGCAAAATTCCAAGGACTTTTCCGTGGCTGGGAGGAGTCTGCCCCTGCCGGTGGTCATCGCCACCGTGTTTGCGACGTGGTTTGGTGCGGAAGCCGTGCTGGGAATCTCTGCCACATTCGTCAAGGAGGGTCTTCGCGGCGTCGTGGCCGATCCATTTGGATCCAGCATGTGCTTGGTGCTGGCTGGGCTGTTTTTTGCTCCTCGGTTGTATCGCCTTAATCTACTGACGGTCGGAGACTACTATCGGTATCGATACAACCGTACGGTCGAAGTCCTCTGCACGCTCTGCATCGTCGCCTCATACGTGGGGTGGGTGGCGGCCCAATTCAAGGTGCTGGGGCTGGTCTTGAATGTGGTGACGGAAGGTGTGGTCAGTCAGTCGGTTGGGATCATCATTGGCGCAGCGATTGTGCTGACCTATACGACCTTTGGAGGGATGTTTTCAGTCGCGGTTCTCGATTTTGTGCAAATTTCAGTGATCATGGGAGGCCTCCTCTACATAGCGACGATCGTTGGGGATTTGGCGGGGGGTGTGCCTGCGGTGATCACCCATGCAGCGGAGGCCGGCAAGCTTGACCTGTTTCCGGCGCCGACGCTTGTAGAGTGGATTCCATTTCTGGGAGCCTGGATGACCATGATGCTTGGATCAATCCCACAGCAGGATGTCTTCCAACGGATCACCTCGGCGAAGAACGAGCAGACAGCCGTGCGGGGGGCGCTATTGGGGGCCGGACTCTATTTCACATTCTGCTTTGTCCCGATGTTTCTTGCGTACTCGGCCACGTTGGTGGACCCTGCCAAGTTTGGGGCCTTGATGGAGCGGGATTCGCAGCTGGTCTTGCCGACATTGATTGTGCAGCATACCCCGATGGTTGCACAGGTGATCTTTTTCGGGGCACTCTTGTCGGCAGTGATGAGCTGTTCAAGCGCAACCTTACTAGCGCCGTCGGTGACGCTCAGTGAAAATGTGCTCAAGCCATTGTTTCATAATGTGAATGACTCAGAATTTCTGCGCCTGATGCGCATCGTCTTGGTGGCGTTTGCCTTGTTGGTGTTGGTCATTGCGCTCTGGTCTGATGCGACCATCTACAAGCTTGTAGTGAGCACATACAAAGTCACGTTGGTAGCGGCCTTTATCCCACTGTTTGCAGGACTGTACTGGAAGAGAGCAACGGCCCAGGGAGCCTGTTGCGCCATCGTCGCCGGCCTTATGAGTTGGCTACTGTTGGAACTGGTGAGTGAACCGACCGATGTATGGCCTCCGCAACTCGTTGGGTTTGTGGTAGCGGGGGCTGGAATGATTATTGGATCGCTGTTGCCGTCACTAACGGCTCAACACAAAACTCCTCTGAGGAGGGTGGAGGGGAAGTAACAGTCGGTTGTTTCTTGAATGGATGCTGCCTCCTTGTCAGTGCCCTATCGGGCAGGCTAATGACTCAGTATGAATCGCACGGCACGGAGGAGGTCCGCTGGCGAGAATGGCTTCTGGATCACCCGCCTGGCGCCGAAGAGTTTCGCAACGTTCAAAAAGTTTTGATCGCCGGTTGCGCCGGTCATGGCAATGACTCTCGCGTCCAAGAATTCTCGAGTCAATGCCAGCGTGACCTCCATCCCATCGCGTTCAGGCATCAAGATGTCAGTGATCACCAGATCAGCGGGGCTCTCTCGATAGAGTGTGAGCCCAGCGTGACCGTTTGTGGCCTCTCGGATCTGATGCCCATCTCCTTCAAGGATGTGACGCAAGACCATTCTGACCGAATCGTCATCATCGACAATCAAGATCGAAGCCATGCTGCTCTCCCCGTGACCAGATGGATGCACAGGCAATCCCGTCAGACTCTGTTATGCGGCTAGCTTCATGACGGAGTGCGTGTTCGTATCAAACTCCTCTTCAGCATAATCGAGTTCACCGGTTGAGACGGTGAGCACTGGTTCTGGCCTCGTCCGGCGATGTTGCTCAATGATTGGATCATGGACATTGCCGCAATTCATACAACGATAGCCGCTGGCCCACATATGTCCAATAGTACCGTCAAAATCCAAGAAATGCTCTCTCACCATCAATCCCTGACAACGTGCGCAGCTCATGGTCATTCTCCCGGTTAAAGGGGTGAAGCAGCTGGTCCTTGTTAGAAGAAGCGTAGCTAAGCAGCCGAGGGACAGATAGACACCAATGGAGTACTCCAGAAGTAGGGCTCCAGGGGAGGCACGCTCACTGCTCACGGGGTCTGCCAAGCCCTCTATTACCGATTCTCAGGGCGAGAGGGGACTTACCAGCGGTATGGGGATATAGAGCCATTTGTGTCCAATCTTGTTGATTTATGGGAGTTTCTCCTTATCTTATCGCAGTTTAAGCCCGTTTCCTTCCGTTTGATCAAGTTCCTTGCAGGCTGAGCCGATATCGGTACTGCACAGAGCTCTGGTCTACAGGGAGGATTATCGTGCAGGCGACCTATCTGCTGAGTCGTGGTCAGTTACACGCGATGCGCACCGCCGTTCGGGCTGTCGTAACCGTGATGATACTGCTCACGATGAACGGCTGTCTGATCAAGCCACATCCAATGGAGAATGGAGAAATCCATGCTCGAGCGGTCAAAGACTTTCTTGCCATCTCTGCGGTGGACGAGCCGGTTGCTGGGCCAATTGATCTGTATGAGGCGATGGCACGGGCGGTCAAGTACAACTTGGATGCGAAGGTCAAAGCGATTCAAGTCCAACTGGCGCATCAGCAGTTGAACGTGGCGCACTATTCACTCCTCCCTCAAGTCGCCGCCAATGCCGGGTTCGATGGACGGAATAATTTTGCCGGCGGAGTTGGGCAATCGATTCTCACGGGACGCCAGGCGATCGAACCCTTCACCTCATCCGAAAAGAACGTCATGGCCGGCAACCTCGCGTTAAGTTGGGATGTGCTCGACTTTGGCCTGTCGTTCGTGCGCGCGCAACAGGCAGCCGACAATGTGCTGGTGGCAGAAGAGGAAAAACGGCGTCTCGCGGTACGGTTGATACAGGATGTCAGAGGGGCCTATTGGCGGGCGGTGAGTGCGGAACGGGTCCTTCCTCGAATTCAGCTCTTGGACGACTCGGTTGAGAAAGCATTGGAGAGTACCAAACGGATCGTCGGCCAGAAACTTCAGGCCCCGTTGACGCCGCTCAATTATCAACGAGATTTGCTCAATATCCAGCGTGAAGTGCGGCGATTATTTCGTGAACTCAGTACTGCGAAGCTGCAGCTGGCTTCCATGATCGGCTTGCCGCCCGGAACGTCGTTTGATCTGGTCGTACCTCCCAGAGAAATCGCGATTCCCGTCGTCAACTTGGATAGTCAGAAGATGGAAGAGCAGGCACTCTTGCTCAGACCAGAGTTGCGCACCATCGACTATAAGAAGCGCATTAACGCCAAGGAAGCCAAAGCGGTGTTTCTGGAATTATTCCCGAACCTCAAGGTCTCGCTCGGCGGCTACTATAACAGCAACAGTTTCCTCTTGTATCAGAATTGGCTCAGCTATGCCGCCCAGGCAAGCTGGAATCTGCTCTCGGTGTTTCGAGCGCCGGCCAAACTCAAAGCAATCGAAGCAAACGGCCACATGCTGGATGTCCAAAGCCTGGCGCTCAGCATGTCCATTCTGACGGAGGTCCATGTTGGCGCAACACAGTTTGTGCTGGCCAAGCAGGAATATCAGGATGCGAGGAATTACCAGCAGACACAGAGTGCAATTGTGGAGCAGACCAAGAACTTGTGGCTGACTGAGCGCACGAACGATCTCACACTGATTCGAGAACGAGCCAACGATGTCGCTGCCGATGTCCGGTTGGACACGGCGCGAGCCGGATTGGAAACGGCCTACGCCACCCTGATGGCCACCATGGGGGAAGAAGCGGTTCCTTCCAGCATAGCTGAACAAAGTGTGGCACAACTAACGGAAGCGATCAGGGAGTATTGGGAACCCAGTGAGTTCACGATGTCGGGAGGAGAAAGGAGAACGGAGCCTCATGCGACACCGGCAGCACACTAGTGTGGTAGCAGCCGTGCTCCTGACCGCAATGACGATGGGCGTTCCATCGACGGGGTGGTCGAAAGGAGACCGATCGGCACAGGGAACAAAGCAGGACGTGGGAGTGGCTCGGGGAATTGTGAAGGCGGTTTCACGGGCCGTGCTTTATGCCCAGATCCAGGGGCGGGTCAATCAAGTTCCGTACAAAGAAGGACAGCGATTTGCCAAAGGGGCAACACTGGTGCAATTGGAGTGTGACAAGTATCAGGCCGAATTGGCGGCGGCTGCTGCGGAGTACGAAGGGAAGAGCAAAACGTTTCTGAACAATAAGGAGCTTGCCAAACTCAATGCAGTCAGTACGTTGGATCTGGAGGTCTCGGAGGCCGATGCCAAAAAGGCCGATGCCACAAGGCGGATCGCGGAGATCAATGTGCGTGGGTGCCATCTGGACGCGCCATTTTCCGGGCGGATCGTCGATGTGATGGTGCATGAGCACGAGAACGTGTTCCCCAACGACAAACTACTGAGTGTCCTGGATGATAGGAGTCTTGAGATTGAACTGGTCTTGCCGTCCACGGCGTTGGCGTGGCTTAAGAGGCAGGCACGGTTCACTTTTATCGTAGATGAGACAGGCCTGGGCTATGCAGCGAAGGTCAAGGAAATCGGAGCGGCGGTCGATGCCGCGAGTCAGACCGTGAAAGTGACTGGAGTGTTCGACACCCTTCCCAAAGACGTCCTGAGTGGGATGAGCGGGTCCGCGCAATTTATGGGGCAGCCCTAGCGATGGCAACGACGGCCGAACCGACCGCGCAGCAGCTCCCGGCACTGATTCACCTGGCAGCCCTGACGCATTTGGAGGGGCAGGTCCGGGCGGCGAAAACCATTCAAGAACTACAGTTTCTCTCTGTCAACGAGACGCGGCGACTGATTCCCTACGATCAGGCCTTTCTGTTCAGCAATTCCGGTGCGACGGGCGAGGCGTATCGTCTGCTGAACGCAGCAAGCGTTGCCGTTGTGGATCGCGATGCCCCAGTGATCGTGTGGCTTGAAGAGGCAGTGCAAGCGCTGCGCCAAGCCGGGGCCGCGAGCGAGCAACCGATGGTCGTGACGGAAGAGTTGCTGCCGGAATCACTCCGCAGTGGCTGGCGGGAATTCGTCAAGGGGCAAGTCTTTTGGTGTCCGTTACAACATCCTGACGAAACCCTGCTAGGCGTGTGGTGGTTCGAGCGGGATTTCCCGTGGGCAGAGAACGATGTCGCCATCGTCCATCGGTTGGCGGGGAGCTATGCCTATGCGTGGAAGGCCCTCTCGAAGAAGGAGCGAAGTTGGTCGAAGAAGATCAAGAAGCCGACCTGGTGGTTGATTCCCATCGCCATCGTAGCCGCGCTGTGCATTCCGATCCGAATTTCATCCGTGGCGCCGGTCAAAGTGATGGCCAAAGATCCCATCGTCGTGAGTGCCCCCATCGACGGGGTGATCGCCGATGTGCTTGTGCCTCCGAACCAAATCGTGCAAGCCGGCACGGTACTATTTCGGTATGAAGATACGACGCTACGGAACCAATTCCTCGTCGCGGAAAAACAATTAACTGTCGCACGGGCGGAGCACAGTCAATCCATCCAAGCAGGGTTCGGCGATCCACAACGGAAAGCCGAGGTGCCGTTGAAAGAAGCGGAGGTTGATCTTCGACAAACCGAGCTGCAGTACGCGAAAGAAATGCTCGATCAGGTCGAGGTCATCGCTCCCCAAGCCGGGTTGCTGCTGTATTCAGACAAGTCCGATTGGATCGGCCGGCCGGTCACTGTGGGGGAGCGGATCATGGAGATCGCCGATCCCAAACAGATCGAACTGCGCATCGATCTGCCGGTAGCCGATGCCATTGTGCTCAAAGAAGGCGCCGAGGCGCTGATCTTCCTCAATGCGCTCGCACTGGAATCGTTTCCTGCGACCGTCGTCCATGCCAGTTACCACGCTGAGGTTCTGCCCGGCGACGTCCTGGCGTACCGGGTCACCGCAAAGCTCGCCACACCGGATCCCCGTGTTCGCATTGGATGGCAGGGCACGGCCAAGGTCTATGGCGAGCAAGGGCCGCTGGCCTATCTGCTCCTGCGCCGTCCAATCACCGCGCTTCGGCAATGGATAGGCTGGTAAACGATGGGTTCCCCTGAAGCACCGGGTACCAAGCCACAAGAACGGAAGCTGCCGACCCTTCGATCGAATCTGCAATTTAATCGTGGAACCCCTACGCCTGATGGGGTGCCGACCTGGACCATCGTCGATCCAATTCGCAATCGGTATTTCCAGATCGAGTGGCCTGTCTATCAGATGATCCAACGCTGGAGCGCAGGAACCATCGAGAAGCTCCATGCCGCGATGACGAAGGACACGACCTGCCACACGACCATCGCGGATGTAGAAGACTTGGTGAAGTTTCTCTATACGAATAATTTGACGGAGCAGTCCGCAAGCGGGAAGCACACGGATTACCAGACTCAGGCCCAAGCCGGTGAACACAATTGGTTGATGTGGGTGGTCCACCACTATCTGTTCATCAAGATCCCGTTGGTCCATCCGCATAACTTTCTGAAGTCCACCCTGCTGTTTGTGGAGCCGTTCTACACAAGAATCGCGGGGTCGACCTTTGGTGTCCTGGGGCTTTTCGGGTTGATCCTGGTGGGACGGCAATGGGACACGTTCGTCTCGACATTCCTCTACTTTTTTAATTGGCGTGGAGCCATCCTCTACAGTCTGTCGCTCGGTGCCGTGAAGATCGTGCACGAGTTGGGTCATGCCTATACGGCGACCAGGTTTGGGTGTCGAGTACCGACCATGGGTGTGGCGTTTATGGTGATGATGCCGGTCATGTACTCGGACGTGACCGATTCGTACCGCCTGACATCCAAACGGAAGCGACTCCTTATCGCGGCCGGGGGAATCATCGCCGAACTCGGACTCGCGGCACTGGCACTCTTCGCATGGGGGTTCCTGCCGGAAGGGACGTTGCGGAGCATTGCCTTCATCGTAGCCACGACCAGTCTCGCGATGAGTTTGGTCGTCAACCTGAATCCGCTGATGCGATTCGACGGCTACTACGTGCTGGCGGACGGATTGGGTCTGCCGAATCTGCAAGATCGAGCCTTTGCCTTTGGACAATGGCGATTGCGGAATCTGTTATTCGGCCGTCATGGCGCAGCTCCAGAAACCCTGTCGACACGGGTGCAACACACCCTGGTGGTCTATGCGTGGGCGATCTGGCTCTATCGCCTGATCTTGTTCACCGGCATCGCGGTGATGGTCTATCACTATTTCTTCAAAGCCCTGGGCATTCTTCTCTTCTTGGTCGAGATTGTCTGGTTCATCGCCATGCCGATCTATCGGGAGCTGACCGCCTGGTGGAATAGTCGTAAGCTGTATGCCGCTTCGCCACGAGCTTGGTTCAGTACCGCCTGTCTGGTGGCCCTGTTAGCGATGACAGTGATTCCCGTACAGACGAGTATCTCGATCCCTGCTGTCTTGCAAGCCTCATCCTACGCGACCATCTTTGCGCCGACCGCAGGCCGTCTTCAGGAGGTGCTGGTGCGCGATGGGCAGGTCGTCAAAGCGGGGGATGCGCTTGTCGTGTTGGAAAATCCGTCGTTGGACAAAGACGTACGGCTGGCCGAAACCAAAGTCGCTATGTGGGACTACCGCCTTGGCCGATTGGCCGGCTACGGGCAGGATCGTGACCAGCGTCAGGTGATCGGGGAATCACTGCGGGCAGGACTCGCCGAACTGTCGGGGCTTGAGGCGAAACGAGCCAACTTAACCTTGAAGGCTCCGATCTCTGGAATTGTGCGTGATCGCGCGGATTCACTGACTACCGGACGATGGATAGACCAGAAAGTGCCGCTCGCATATCTCGTAGACGAGCAGCGGACAGAGATTGAAAGCTTCGTGCCGGTCGACGAGCTGGCCTATGTGGCAATCGGGCAACCAGCGTGGTTTATCCCGCTCGATCTCACCAGGCCATCAGTTAGAGCCCATGTCACGCAGATTGCGGAGGTGGACGAGCGAGAGTTCACGGTGCCCTATCTCGCCTCGATATATGGCGGGGATATCCCTGTGCGAAAAGATGATATGGGGCGACTTAAACCAGAACGCTCTGTCTATCGGGTACGGTTGAGTTTAGACGAGGCGGCAATGGGTCCTGGCCTAATCCTGCCCGGCCATGTCCAGATCGAGGGCCAACCATCGAGCGTGGCCAAACGGGCATGGGATCAGGTGGCAGCGACCTTGGTCAGAGAGAGCGGCTTCTGACAGGATGTTGAAAAGGTCTCCGGCGGCGTTCTCACGTCGCTTAAGACCTCACCGTACCAACCGCGTACGCCTCGGCCGTTCGCTTGCTGCGGCCTTGCCGGAATGCCCTTTTGAACATCCTGTTGGAAGGCCAGGTCGCACGGCTCGAGTGGAACGGACAACGTCTGGGTCAGATTCAAGGCCTCATGCTTCACGAGATACGATTTGCGAGGCCCTACGCCGCTTGGGCGAGCATAGCTTGGTGAAATTGGTCGGTCACACAGAGCTGGAAGAACTGTCCTGCCTCCTGTTCGAAGCGGTCCAGCGTCGCCATCAGCGTGTCCCACTCCACGCGTTGAGTCGTGAAGTAGTCCTGGTCTAGCAGGTAAGCCGGTGTTCCCTGCTGATTGGCCTGCTTCGCATCTCGATACTGGACGAATCCATGTGTCAGACGGAATCGGTCTGTGCTCGCAGGGAGCGTCACCACCACCTCATGGCGGCTGCCTTGGAGCTGTCCTTTGTGGCCTGGAAGCGAAAAGGGGCCGAGTACCCTGGCGTTAATGAGCGCAGCCCACTGAATCTTTGTGAAACCATAGAGAGTCGGGCGCAAGAGGCTTTGGAAGCGCAGGCCGGCGCGGGCGCAGAAGGCCGGTTCATAGCTGGCCTGTAAGGCACGAACGGCTTCTGATACCTGAACCTGGAACGGTGGCCATCCGGTATAGTGACTGGTTCGGACTGTCAACGAATCCGGGAGCAAGAGGATCTCATGATCGTTGTCTTGACTGGCCAAACGGTAGCCTTGACGATCTTTGGTCGGCTGAAACAGCGGATAGTCTTTCCGGAGCTGTTCCTGAAAGAAAGCCGGCAACTCCTGGTTAATTTTCAGAATCATCGGGACCTGAACCTGGCAGGTCACGGAGAGGAGCGGTGAATGGGTCGATTGTTCCCAAACAGGATTCATGGTGTCGTACTCCTTCGAGAAGTGATCGGAGAACTGTACCAGTCGTATCGGTGGCTGGCGGAAACATCTTGATGAATCTGGTGTAAGGCGTGAGCCATGTGAGGCTGTTGGACACATTGTGCACGTTCAGGTGCTGTTTGTGGCTGGTTAGTGTCCTATTGAGAACCGTTGGAGTGGGTTCATGCCCGTTCCTGAGGACTGATGTGGACCAAAACCTGCACCGAGATCTCCAGTGCTGAAGAGAATGAGCCGATGAAGACCTGACAACGTCTTGTTGAAACCACGAGATCCGAGCCATGTTTGGACGAAAAAGACCCATCTCTTCGCCGCAGAAGAACAGGCCGAAGTCGGCGCTAAAGGCGCCAGCAGCGTCCCGAGTCAAGGCATCGCTACTCTCCCTTGAATCCCGCCTCATGTTCGATGCGGCGGCGGCTGCCACGGAAGTGGAAGTCAACCAAGAACAAGTCGCACAGGAGCAGGCTGAGGCAGCGATATCGAGCGACCACACTTCGGTATCGGAGAGCCAGCCGTCTGTTGAGAACCAAGAACTATTGCAGGCGATTACTAACTATTCACCTGGAGAGACGCCCACCGAAATCGCCTTCGTGGATCCCACCGTGCCAGATTATCAATCGCTCATCGCGGGGATGGGGGCCAATATCCAGATCGTCATGCTCGACGGTGGACAGGACGGGATGGAGCAGATCGCCGCGTCACTGGCAGGGCGAACGG
Source organism: Nitrospira sp. UW-LDO-01 (assembly GCA_002254365.1). Lineage (GTDB taxonomy): Bacteria > Nitrospirota > Nitrospiria > Nitrospirales > Nitrospiraceae > Nitrospira_D. The sequence continues at coordinate 6,731 of NIUT01000124.1, read as the reverse complement.
GGATCAATGCCATTCACATCATCAGCCACGGGGTCGAAGGCCAGATCTCACTCGGCACCGGCACGCTGACGCAAGCATCCATGACCGGTCGGTATGCGGATGAACTTGAGAACATCAAGCAGGCATTGTCAGAGCAGGCTGACATCCTGGTCTATGGCTGTGATTTTGCGGAAGGCCAAGTCGGCCAGGATGCGGCCACGTTGCTTGGCCAACTGACCGGAGCTGATGTGGCAGCGAGTATCGACGACACTGGCTATGCCGGATGGGGGGGCAATTGGGACCTCGAACTACACATCGGGACCATCGAAGCGCAGACGGTTGTCAGCTACGACACCCAGGTTGATTGGGTCGGGCTGTTGGCAGGCGAAACGCCTCCCACGATCACGAGCTTGAGTGGGGACAGCCGGGCCTACAGCGAGGGGGCCGGGGCGGTGGTGATCGAAAGTGGGAACGCGGTGGTGGCCGATGTGGACTCGACAAACTTGGATGCCGGGACCTTAACCGTCTCCATTCCGGCCGGGGGCGACGCGGCCGAAGATGTGCTGAGCATTCGGCATCAAGGCACCGGGGCGGGCCAGATCGGCGTGAGCGGCGGCACGGTGACGTATGGTGGGACGACGATCGGGACGTTTACGGGGGGCAGCGGCGGCAGCAACTTAGTCATCACGTTCAATGCCAGTGCCACGCCGACGGCGGTGACGGCGCTGGTGCGCAACATCACCTATCAGAACAC
>NIUT01000124.1:0-5913 GCA_002254365.1 Nitrospira sp. UW-LDO-01 | reverse complement strand
CCGACGACGGGGGCGCGTACGGTGCGGTTTGTGCTGACCGATGGGGACGGCGGCACCAGTCCGAACTACAATACGACTGTGACCGTCAGTGCCGTCAATGATGCGCCGACCGACCTGGCGCTGTCAGCGAACATAGTCGCGGAGAACGCGGCGAACGGGACGGTGGTGGGCCTTGTCACGGGAACCGATCCCGATACCGGTGATACGAAGAGCTATAGCCTCACGGATACAGCCGGAGGGCGGTTTGCGATCAATAGTGTCACGGGCGAAATCACCGTGGCCGATGGCACCTTGTTGGACTACGAGAGTGCGACGAGCCACAGCGTGACGGTGCGGGTGACGGATGCGAGGGGCCTGACGTATGACGAGACGTTTACGATTAACCTGACCAATGTGAACGAGGCGCCGAACTTGGATGGTTCTCTGGAGTCGAATACGGTGATAGCGGTCCTAGGAGCTGCACAGCCTGTGGCTTCGGCAGTGGAGAGTGCAAACACAATTCGTGAGGCGGAAGTCCATCCGCTGGATGGCTTGGGGATGCCGATTGGAGTGAGACCTGAACCGTCATTCAGAGTGGACGCCATCATGACTCCGGCAAAAAATATTCCACCCCTCGCTCATACAGTGGTTCTTGAACAGGCGGCTATTTTAGGAGGGAAGCAGCATCTACCTACTCCTTCCGACAAGAGAGAAGGGGGCACAGTGAATTTCGACGCAACGGGGAACCTGGACGTTGCCCGTCTGGAATCACACAACCCGACTGTGCTGCATGCAGGGGAAATGAAGAGGACCTCAGACGAATCCAGCGGACTGGACAGGCCAATGGCGGCTGGGTTAGCAGGTATGATGATGCTGCACGGACGTACTGGGATGAAAGACAAGATGACGGTCGTGAGCAGACGGATACGTGGGCTTTCTCAAGGGCCTCCGTCCGAGACGAAACCTGGAGAATCGAATGAAGATGAGGAGGAATCAGTTCCACAGGAATCCAGGAACGATCGCAAGGTCTCACCGAAATCTGGCCAGTCCTAACCCGCATGATTCATCGGCGCTTCTACTGCAATCGTGGATTTGCTGCGATGCCGAGCCTACGGAGGGCAGGCTCGCCCCTCGCGACCTTGAGGCCCTGTTTCTAGTACGCCGTCGTCTCTTGGGCCTCCACATGCCTGTCTCGCCATGAGACTTCGTGATGTTGTGAGGAACCGTCATGAATAATGCGGCCTAAGACAGTTGTCGGAATCCCACCTGCCGGACTACACGGCTTTGGGTGCCATTGCCTGATGGGGTAATCCATGACGCAGGGCTGGAATAATGGTCCCGCTTCCTGTTTAAACCGATCCAATGGTGAAAAGACTCCTGCTCATCCAATCGCAGGGACGCGAAGTCGTCTTGATCGAGTGAGTAGGCCCGCGATCCAGGTTGCCGTATTTTTTCCTCGAAACACATTCCGTTCCCCTCACCACATCAACTAGCAGCTCTTTCAGGTCGTTCCTAGCGGTTTATGTGCGTTCTTTCTGCCTCCATGTGTTGCTTACTGGACCAATCCTTGTAGGCCTCGCATCGGATCTCTCGTTCTGGCCATTTAGGGCCGATAAAGACGAGACCCATGTTTTGTGGGCCGAGGGGGGCTAGTCGAGCGATGTTCTGGCGAAAGAAAAAGCCACAGCCACAGACACCTCCTCAGCCGAGCCGCTCCTCGAAGCCGGCTTCCAACGACCCCAATGCCGCTCCGCCGAAGTTATCGCTCCTTTCCCTTGAATCCCGTCTCATGTTCGACGCCGCCGCCACGGCCACGGCGGCTGAAGTCAATCAAGAGCAAGTTGCGCAGGCACAGGCTGAGTCAGCAGTGTCCGCAGAGGGGAATGGAGGCGAGCCGACAGCGGCGGAGACTGAGTCGCAGAACCTGCTCCAAGCGATTGCCTCCTATAGCCCGGGTGAGTCCACGACCGAAGTCGCCTTTGTCGATCCCACCGTGCCGGATTATCAAACGCTCATTGCCGGTATGGGACCCAATGTCCAGATTGTCATGTTGGACGGTGGGCAAGATGGCATGGAGCAGATCGCGGCCTCGCTTGCGGGCCGAACCGGGATCGATGCCATTCATATTATTAGCCACGGGGCCGAAGGCCAGCTTTCCCTGGGAACAGGCACACTGACGCAAGCATCCATGACAGGCCAGTATGCCGACGAACTCACGATCATCCAACAGGCACTCTCGGAACAGGCCGACATCCTCGTCTATGGGTGCGACTTTGCCGAAGGCGATGTGGGGCAAGACGCGGTGGCACTGCTGAGCCAATTGACCGGCGCCGATGTCGCGGCCAGTACCGACGCGACCGGCGCGGCGAGCCTCGGCGGTGACTGGATCTTAGAGACCCAGACCGGCGCCATTGAAACGCAGATTGCCGTGACCGATGCCCTGCAGATGGACTGGGTCGGGTTGCTGGACATCTCCACCGGTCTCCTCGGCAACTGGACGTTCGACTCGAATGCCAATGACAGCAGCGGCAATAACTATAACGGTACGTTGACCAACGGCGCGGCGATTGACACGACCGATGCGACGGACATCGTCGGAGTAGCAAAGCTGTCTTTGGACGGCGTCAATGACTACGTCGATCTCTCCGCCCATAGCGCCAATTTGGCCGGACTCACCCAGGGCACGATTGCCGGTTGGATCAAGACCACGAGCACCTTTGAGACAATCTTCTCAATCTCCGATACAGCCGACACCGGGAGTTCTGCGGCGTTGTTCCTCGGTGCCTCGGGTTACCTCACCTACGAGGTGAGGGAGAACGGGGTCCTGCAGCTGGCAGTGTATCGGAGCAGTGCCACCATTAACGATGGCAATTGGCATCATGTCGCAGTAACGGTAGGGCCCTCCGGAAACAGTCTGTACGTGGATGGAGTTCTCGCAACAGCGGGCCAACTCACCTACGACGCCGGCAACGCAACGACACAAAGCTTCTTCAGCAGCGTCACGAGTCTCGACTCGATGGCCATCGGGGGGACCCAAGGTTCTGGTGGAGGTACGTGGTATACGACCGGACTGATCGACGACGTCCGTGTCTACAACCGAGTGCTGACCGGGGGAGATATCGCACAGCTCTATGCCACGAGCAACGATGCGCCAACCGACATCACGTTTGATTCTGAAGCGACTACAGAACAACTCATCAACACGTACACTACCGGCGATCAGATAGACCCTGCTATCGCCGCATTTGATGATGGTGGTTACGTTGTAGTGTGGGCGTCTAATGGTCAGGACGGCAGCGGGTACGGTGTCTACGGCCAACGCTATCATGCGGATGGGACGGCCAATGGCGCAGAATTTCTGGTGACCTCCGAAACCAGTGATTCCGAATCCGGCCCTTCAGTCGCCACCTTTGCCGACGGTGGCTTTGTGGTCGCTTGGCAAGATCAGCAAACAGGCGTCTACGCATGGACGGAGGCGCGGGTGTTTAACGCCGACGGCACGGCAGCCACCGCAGAGTTCAAGGTCAGCCCGGGAACCAACGGTAATGCTGAAGGGTACCAGCCATCCGTGCTGGCACTCGACACGAATCGCTTCGTCGTAGTCTGGAGCAACGAAACCGGCGGCACCACCTATGACCTCGCTGGCCGTATCTATAACCGAAGCGGCGTCCTGCAGGGCTCACAATTCACGATCGGCTCGCTCCAATCAGGCACGGCGCTCTTCGGGGCGCAATCCGAACTCACCCTGCTCAACGACGGTGGGTTCGCCGCGACGTGGCGCACGTGGTCCACGAATGACACACACCTGCGATTCATGAATAGTGACGGCAGTGCCCGCTCGGTCGATATCGCTCTGAGCGGCGATCATCGATCCGACGTGACGACCTTACGCAACGGCAATGTGGTGGTGGTGTACGGCTCTGGCACCGACATTCTCGGCCGCATTTATAACGCATCGGGGACACTCATCACCGGCCCGTTTACCGTCAATACGTCCACCGCCGGCACGCAGATTGAGCCGACGATTACCCACTCGGACGACGGCTTTGTCGTTGCCTGGGAGTCCGATACCGGCGATGGCAGCAGCTCCGGCATCTACGCCCAACGTTTTGATGCGACCGGCAATCGCATCGATGGTGAGACGCTGGTCAACGCGACGATCTCTGGGGCACAGACCGTACCTGAACTCATTGCGACACGCTCCGGTGAGGTACGCATGGTCTGGCAGAGTGAAAACGTCGATGGGAGCGGCTATGCCGTCGTGTCACGGGTGGTGGCGACGGGCACCGCGTCCGTGGCTGAGTCCGCCGCCAACGGAACCCGGGTTGCCGACGTGCTGGGCGTGTTCGACATAGACAACGGCGACACCGCGACCTATTCGCTGGTCGACAGCGCTGGCGGGCGATTTGCTGTTAATGCAACCACCGGTGTCATTACGGTGGCCAATAGCTCATTGTTGGATTACGAGACGAACTCGTCGCACCAAATCACGGTGCGGGTGACTGACAGCGGCGGCCTTACACGAGATGAGATCCTTACGATATCGGTGACCAACGTCAATGAGGCCCCCACGGACCTGTCGATGACACCGGTGGTCAATGACATCGCGACGCATTCGATCACTACGATCGCGTCACAAACCGGTTCGCAACCGACCACGGCAACGTTGACCAGCGGGAACTCCGTCGGAGTCTATGTGTCCGGCAGCGATGTCTATGCGCAAATTTATGATCCTCAGGGAAGTCCGCTCGGATCGGCTGTTCGCGTATTGGGTGATGGTGACCTGGATATCGGGCCCGTGTCGAATCCGGTTGTCGCGGCCTTGCCCGCAGGCGGGTTTCTTGTGGTGCTGCAGGCGCAGGGATACTTCACTTCCGGAGATTGGGGAACAGCCATTGTCGGCCGGGCGTACGACGAGCGGGGGCAACTGATTAATGTGGTGCCAGGCCACGATTCCACGGGCGCGATGATTATCAGTAATACGAGCGCTGGGAATACGTATCAAAGCAATCCGACCCTCGATGTCGCAGGCGACGGGACCATCACGGTGTCATGGAACAATACGACGGCCGGGTTGTACCAACAGCGTCAATTTCACATTCTCGGCCCCACGGTTGCGGAGAACGCCGCAGCGGGCACGGTGGTGGCGACCTTGCAGGGCGTGGATTGGGACGCAGGCGAGACACTGACCTACTCGATTGTCGGGGGCGACTCGAATTTTGAGATCGTCGGGACGCAGCTGCGAGTCAAAGCCGGGGCGACGTTGGATTACGAAACGGCCACAAGCCATACCTTGACGCTACGGGTCACGGACAGCGGCGGGCTCACACGCGACGAGGTTATGACCATTGGTGTCACCGATGCCAACGACGCGCCGACGATTACGAACCTGAGCGGCGACAGCCTGAGCTATAGCGAAGGCGCCGGGGCAGTGGTGATTGAGCAAGGCGGTAATGCGCTCGTGGCCGATGTCGATAGCAGCAACTTGGATACAGGGGCTCTCACTGTCTCCATTTCGTCTGGTGGCGACAGCGCCGAAGATGTGCTGAGTATCCGGAATCAGGGCACTGGGGCGGGGCAGATCGGCGTGAGCGGATCGAGCGTCACCTATGGCGGCGTGACCATTGGGACCTTCACCGGGGGCAGCAGCGGCAGCAACCTCGTCATTACCTTGAACAGCAATGCGACGCCGACGGCGGTCACCGCGCTGGTCAAGAACATCACGTATCAAAATACGGACACGAATGCCCCCACAACGGGAGCGCGGGCCGTCCGCTATGTGCTCACCGACGGAGATGGCGGCACCAGCGCCGATTACGACACGACGGTGACGGTGAGCGGCGTCAATGATGCGCCGGTGCTGACCGATTCCGGGCTGACCTTCACGGTGCTCGAAGATGCCGGTGCGCCGGTCAATGGCACGGCGGTTGGGGT
>NIUT01000123.1 GCA_002254365.1 Nitrospira sp. UW-LDO-01 | reverse complement strand
CGTTCCAGTGGATGAGAGAGTTTCACCGGCGGGCCATTTCGGACGTCCTCTAAGGCAACCTGGTCCAATGCTGCACTCCCTGAACCCTTGGCGATACGCACATCGCTCAGCGAGCCATCCTCGTGCAAGAGTGCGACCAGTGTGACTTTTCCCTCAATTCCATCGGTACGCAATACGGCAGGATAGCGTTTGTCGAGCCCCTCGATCCACTGTGCCATAAGAGTAGCAAGCCATCCATAATCGACATTGGCCGATCGCTGTGCACTGGCCGATGCCACCGGAGTATTGGTTGAGAGTGAAGGGTCAGAAGAGGGATTCGCATCTGATGGTGATGCGGGTGGCTGATTGATGTCGGTATCGGGAGCCGAAATATGTTCGGACAATGGCACGAGCTGAGGTGATGAAGGAGCCGGTACTGCTGGTATCGGTTCGAGTGCACGTGTTTCATTCAGAAGTGGTTCCTCCTGTTGAGGCGGTGGAGCGAGCTCGGTTGGTGGTATCGCTGGAGCTGACGCAACCGGCGTCGATTCACTGCGTTGAACCGGACGTGCCGGCGCAGGGGTGTGCTTGGTGAGTGGTGTCATGTGTGCAGCCGGAGCAGTCGCTTTTGCTGAAGGTGAAAGGGTTTCCACCATCGCCACATTCCATTGGAACAGGTCCCCTTGTGGGGCCAGATGAATACGTTGTACGAAAAAGATGGCGACAAGAGCCAAGCCGCCATGTACGAGGCAAGAGAGAAGCCATCCAGTGGCCGTGGGGCTGGAATCATGAAGAAGAGGTCGTGGCGAGTCTTGCATTTAGAGTCGAATGACCTCCAAGCTCACTTGTTGAAATCCCAGGCCGCGAATCTCATCGACGAGTGCCACGAACTTTTCGAGCAATGTGACTTTATCTGCGCGAACAACCACCGCTGACTCGCGAGGCCGAGAGCTCAGGACCGTGGGAAGCCCACCCTCCGGGACCGGTGTATCGTTGACAAACAAGTTTCCCTCCGCCGTCAAGGCAATCACGATGGGCACGTCTTGCCGATCGCTGACTGCTTTCGCTTTGGCGAGGTTGACGGGAATTTGGCCCGTGCTGATGAAGGTGGCCGTGGTTAACACGATGACCAGCAGGACCAACATCACATCCACAAGGGGAATGACGTTGATCTGATCAATGTTCCGATCCATGTTGTGCCTTATAGTCTGTGAGGAGTTCGGTAACGCGTCGACGCAGCAGGTTATTCATGACGACGCAGGGAATCGCGACGAGTAACCCAACTGCGGTTGCTTTCAACGCCAGGCTTAACCCGATCATAATGGTATTCACGGCCATTGTGCCTGATGTCCCCATCGTATGAAAGGTTAACATAATTCCGAGGACGGTTCCGAGGAGGCCAATATAGGGAGCGTTGGCCGCTACAGTTCCGATCACGACAAGACGCTTGGTCAGCGTGATTTCCAGCAGCTGGGCGTTGGAAAACCGAGAGAAGTCGACACGCTTAAAGAAGAGCCACCGTTCGATGGCCACCGCCACGGACCACATACTGAGCACCAATAAGAGACCAATAACCCCGTAATCAATAACGTCTTTCAATGCGTCCATCGCGACTCCTTAGATTGTGGAAAGGGGCTCAAGCCGGGTGGGGTTGGAGACCTCAGCGCTTGTTCATCCATGCCAGATTTCTGGGGAGGCTGTCAATCTCCACACGTTGTCAGTCTCTCCCGCTGTTGCTACGGACGAGAGGGCGCTTCGGCCTGAAACAGCACGGTATGAGTGGCTGAAACATGGAGGTCGACAGAGGTGCCGTCTTGGTAGACGCTGGTCGAGCTTTCACTACTATGGACGATCTGACCGGAAGGCAGTTGAACCGTATACAGATTTTCAGATCCGCGGAACTGTCTGGCCACGATTCTTGGTTCGGCGGATTTGTTGGGCACAAGATGCACGTCGTCCGGGCGAATCATGACGGCAACATGGTCTCCTTCGGATCCGTTGAGCGTATTGGGGAACGTTCCTAGCTCGGTGTGAACCAATCCCTGATGAATCCGTCCGGCAATGAAGTCGGCTTGGCCTACAAAGTCGGCCACGAACCGTGTGGCAGGCAGATGGTAAATGAGTTCAGGAGAGTCTATCTGCTCGAGCACCCCTTGATTCAACACGGCGATGCGATCGGCCATGGCAAAGGCTTCATCATGGTCATGTGTGACCATGATGCTTGTGATGTTCATTCGGCGTAACAGAGCGTGGACCTCTTGGCGCATGCGACTAGCCATGTCGGGGTCGAGGTTGCTGAACGGTTCATCCAGTAAGAGTAACACCGGATTTTGTACCAACGCCCGTGAGAGCGCCACGCGTTGCTGCTGCCCTCCCGATAACTCATGGGGGTATCGGCGTTCGAAGCCCTCCAAGCCGGTCAGGCACAACATCTCATCGACCAGGCGTTTTCGCTCTGCCCTCGGTAGATGGTTGAGCCCAAAGGCGATATTGTCGGCGACACGCAGGTGCGGAAAGAGGGCGTATTCCTGAAAGACCATGCCGATACGACGATGTTCCGTGGGAACCGTCTCTGAGAGAGATGAAACCACCCGTCCCGACAAAAGAATTTCGCCAGACTGTACGGGCTCGAATCCGGCAATGGCTCGCAGAACGGTGGTTTTCCCACAGCCGGATGGGCCAAGCAGACAGAGGATTTCCCCTTCTCTGACGGAGAATGACATGTCGCGAACGGCAGGTCGACTGGAGTCATAGGCACAGGAGATGGAGTGAAGCTCCAGGATTGAAACCGCCTGAGAGAAGGCGTTGGCGCGTGTCGGGAGTTGGTCGGTATTGATCGGTCTGGTCCGTGCGAGTGTGTGCATGATGGATCCTTATGCTGCTCGCCAATCGCGGGAGAGTAACAAGCCGAGGGCGGGTAGACCGACCAGCACGATCAAGAGGGCGGAGGGGGCCCCCAGTTGATAGTACTCTTCGCTCGCCTCAAGCCAGACGCGGATGGCCAATGTGTCGAACCCTACGGGGCGAAGTAAAAGAGTGGCAGGAAGCTCTTTCATGGTCTGAAGAAAGATGAGTACCCATGCGACGATCACTCCGTTGCGAATGAGCGGGAGCGTCACCTGTCGCACGGTTTCGCGAGCGCTCAGGCCCAGCGTGCGTGCCACTTCTTCTACATTGGGGGTAATCTGTTGAATCGATGGCTCCAGTGATTGTAAGCCGGCTGGGAGAAAATGGAGAACATAGGCGACGATCAATACCAGCACGGTTCCGTAGAAGAACGGTAGAACTTTCAAAAAGAGGACCAACACGGCAAGTGCAGCTACTGGTCCTGGTAGGACGTAGCCGGCATAGGCAGCCTGGAGGCAGCCGGTATTGAGCCAGGTGGGTTTCCGACTTGCCAGATAGGCCAGTGGTAGTCCGACCAGCACGGCGGCTGTGGCAGCCAAGGTCGCGAGTAGGGCGCTGTTCCAGACAAAGCCGAAGAATCGCGCATCGAGTATGGCGAGGGCCTCAGGAGAGAGACTCCACATGATCAGCAGAGACACTGGGATGCCGAATGATGCTCCGACGATCACGGCGAGAGACGTTGTGAGGCCTGCTGTCTGGAGCCAGTTGCAAGGGATCCGTTTCGGAGCTCGATAACGACCAGCCGTTTGGTAAAAGCGACTTTTGCGGCGAAACCATCGCTCGGTCAACAAAAACAAGAGTGCCAGAACGACCAGCAACAGGCTCAGAATACTCGCGGCTTGGTTGTCCAATTGCCCCGTCATTTGCTGGAACACGGCATAGGTCAGTGTTTGGTAACGCAACAGTGACACCGCGCCGAAGTCGGAGACGACGTAGAGGATGACTAGTGCCACACCGGCGACGATGGATGGCCGTAACAGCGGGAGGGTGACGGAGAGGGTTCTTCTCAGAGGAGAAGCCCCACAGGTACGGGCGACTTCTTCGAATGACACGTTAAAACTCAGGAGGGCGCTCCGGGTGAGTAAATAGATAAACGGGAACGTATCCAGCGCCATGACCAACGTGGCACCCCAAAAACTTTGAGGTGAGAAGATTCTGGCCTGAGGGCCGGCTAGAGACTGCCAGAGCTGTTCAGCCGGGCCGCCGAATCCCAAGAGATAGTTATAAACATAGGCCAGTACGTATGTCGGCATGGCCAGTGGAAGGACTAAGGCGACTTCCCAGATCCGGCGTCCAGGAAATTCAAACCGGGTGACGATCCATGCGGTCGAGACTCCCAAAGCAAGCGCCAAGAGTGCAACCGCACCGGCCAGAGTACTCGTGTTCCAGAGGAGTTCAGGAACACGAGTCGTCCAGAGTCGATACCAGACATCCGGATCGGCCGAGAGGGCCAAGGTCATGACATAGATCAGTGGGAGTAGAACCAGTGCCGCACTGGCCAGAGCAACCAATTGAAGGGAAGAGAGCGATGATGGGCGTACGGCAATCACAGGCCACTCCGTGTTACCGCATCCCCACTTGTTCGATGAGTCGAAGGGTGGGCGCTCGGAGTTCGGCAAGTTTGGCTAAGGGCACCATGGCGGCTCGAAAACTCTTTCGATCGACGAGGGCGGGGTCAGCTTGGGCCTCAGGGTGGAGCGGATATTCCTTGTCAAGATCGGCGAACATCTTTTGGCCTGCCTGGGCCACGAGGAATTCAACAAGCAGTTTAGCCTGTTCCAGGCGAGGCGTGTGTTTTAGGACGCCGATGCCGGCCACGTTCATGATGGCCCCCATCCCGCCTTCTTGTTGATCAGGCATCAAAACCGCTATGGGAGAAGCCGGTTGTGTGGCGAGGTGACGATAGACGTAATAATGATTGACGATTCCGAGCGCGACCTGACCCTTGGCGACCGCATCGACGATCTGGGAGCTCTTCTGGTAGACCTGAGTCCCGGCATTGTCTCGAAGCCCCTCAAGGAACTTCTTGGTGCGATCATCCCCGATACTGGCCCGGATCACGGAGACCCCTGCTTGCAGATATTCGCTGCCGGCGTTCGGAATGGCAAGTTTCCCTTTCCATGTCGGGGAGGCTAAGTCCAGCAACGACGTGATTTGGTCGGGCTTCACCATCGTGGTGTTGTAGGTAATGATCCAAAATCGTCCGGACAAGCCGATCCAGCTGTTATCCGTTGCCCGATATTGAGGAGGAATCGCTCGCTCCACTTCGCGCATGCTCAGTGGGCGAAACAGTCCGGCCGTGCGGGCGAGCTCCAAACTCCCGGCGTCGTTCGTGATAAACACATCGGCAGGACTTCGGTCGCCCTCCGCTTTCATCCGATTCACCAATTCGGTCGTACCGGAGGACAATAATGCGATGCGTATCCCGGTCTTCACAGTGAACTCGTCCAGAACCGGCTTGATCAACCGTTCAGCCCGTCCGGAATAGACGGTCAACTGGTCGGCAGCGGTGGTGACGCTCGGGAGAATCATGGAGAGGAGCAAAACAATACATGCAGCACGTACGCCGATGAACGGATGGTGATTGATGCGCAGAGTGGTCCACGGAGCCTTGTGAAGAGATCTCGACATGGCAGACCTTTATGGGATAGCGGCCGATATGATTTGAAATTGATAAGCTATATCAAAAAGAATACCAGAAACGTGTCGGCGGGTCAATGACGGCAGCGGGTGCAGAGTCCGTAGAGTTCGAGCCGGTGGGTAGTAATCGTAAAGCCGTTCTTGGTCGCGACTTCCTCTTGAAGTCGTTCGATATCGCAGTTTTCAAATTCCACGATCTTGCCACAGCCTGTGCAGATGAGATGGTCGTGATGGCCCTTATGGGACACGTTGTCATACTGAGTCTGTGTTCCAAAGTGCCGAGCTTGAGCCAACCCTGCTTCACAGAATAGGTTGAGGGTCCGGTAGATGGTTGCGAGCCCAAGATGAGGATCTTTACGTGCCAACTGATGGTACATTTCTTCAGCCGTGATGTGTTCTTGTTTCAAAAAGGCGTCGAGGATCAACTCACGCTGGCGTGTAAATTTGAGTTGGTGTTTCTCAAGATGCTCTTTCAGAATTTCCATTTCCTTGGCGTGTTTGGACATCGTGACAGATCGCTCCTCCCTAAGAGGGGGATTAAAGACGAAATGAAGCAGTGGGTCAAGAGTCTTTCTCTCAGCAATCAACAAGCATCTGGTTCGCCTTTGACGGCTGCTCTCATGGCTGTCTATAGTGAGGCTCTCGGCCGTCTGGTGAGGATTCAGTGAGAACACCCAGTCAAATTCTTGTTGACCGTGTGCTGCTGCTCTACATTCTTCAGCTCGCTGAATCCCATGGAGTGTTGAGCGATGTGAAGCTCCAGCAGCTCTGTTTCCTGTGTGAGCTCCAGACCTTTGCCAAGGGGGTCAAGGCTCTCCATTTCGAATTCTTCCGATTTGCGTACGGGGCTTTCAGCAAGGAACTCGATAATGATCTGACGTCGCTCCGGCGAAAAGGCCGGATTGAAAACTTCACCGTCTCGGATCAAGCGAAGGAGGAGGCGATCCCGTTACTGCTCACAGCCATCGAGGGAGTGGAGGCCAACGAACAGGTCAAGGAGATCATCGAGGCCGTCGTGGCGGCCTATGCGCCACAAGATAGTGGCACTATTACGAATTCGGTTGAGGCGGTGCAGCTCAGTACGCCTCAGGATCCTGAACTCAAAATTCCCATTCGAGATATCGTGTTTCACACGACACTACTCGTGCCGCATCGCATTGAAGTGCAAGCTGAATTCACTATCCCTCCCGCTATCGCGGGAAAGCTCAATGTGGCGATGGGCTATGAGTCCCGACCGACATGGGACAGTCAGAGTTGGTAGAGCTCTCCGTACTTCTGCTCCACATAATTCAGGAAAGGCTCGGGACGGAGTGAGGAGCCCGTGATCCGCTCGGCCAGATGGGCTGGGGTAAACATGCGGCCCCAGCGGTGAATCTTCTGTTCCAACCACCGGCGCAGGGGGAGTAGTTGTCCTGCAGCGATATCAACCTCCAACTGTGGGAGCTCCAACTTGGCCTGTTCGAAGAATTGGACAGAATACAGGTTGCCGAGGGTATAGGTCGGGAAATACCCGAAAGCGCCGAACGACCAGTGAACATCTTGTAACACGCCTTCGGTATCGGACGGTGGTCTGATGCCGAGATATTCTTCCATCTTGTCATTCCAGAGCGCGGGTAACGCTTCCGGCTGGGTCTTGCCTTCCACCAAGGCTTGTTCAATCTCAAACCGCAACATGATGTGGAGATTGTAGGTCAGCTCGTCCGCTTCCACACGAATCAACGAGGGTTTGACGCGATTAATCGCGGCATAGAAGTGATCGACATCCATCCCGTGCAGTTGGTCCGGAAAGGTCTGTCGTAAGATCGGGTAAAAAAAACGCCAGAACGGCCGAGACCGCCCGACGCAATTCTCCCAGAGGCGGGATTGGCTCTCATGAATGCCGAGCGAAACCGAGTCGCCCAGCGGGGTGCCAAAATAGCGCTGATCCAGACCCTGGTCATACAACCCGTGGCCGCCTTCATGAATACAACTGAACAGGCAAGACTGGAGTTCCTGTTCATGCACGCGAGTTGTGACGCGTACGTCGGTGGGATGAAATGAGGTCGTAAAGGGATGGGCCGAGATGTCCAGCCGACCACGTTCGAAGTCATACCCCATGGCTGTCAGGACCAATCGTCCAAACTCCAGCTGACGACTATGATCATAGGAGTGCTGGAGGACGCCGTCGTCAATCTGAACCCGGCTCTGGGTGATCTTTTTCAGTAACGGCACCAGGCGGGCCTTCAACACCGCAAACACGGGCTGGAGCGTCTCAATGGTGGCTCCTGGCTCATATACATCGAGCAACGCGTTGTAGGGTGAACCCTCATACCCGAGGTATTCTGCTTCTTCGCGCTTGAGCTGGAGCACGGTTCGAAGATTCGGGAGGAACATCGAAAACTTGTTGTGCTGTTTCGCCTCCGCCCAGACCTGTTGTGCGAGGGAGCATTCCCGACTGAGCTTCATCACAAAGTTGGATGGGAGTTTCTGCGCGCGGCTGAAGTCCCGCCACACTTCCCGCAACAGAGAACGGGAGGGTTCATCCCACGTGTCGCCTGGTTGTTCGGCTGCCAGGCCGGTCGCAGGGTTGACCCATTGGGACAAGAGCGACTGGACCTCCGCTGACACCAATTTTTGATGGGCGATGCCTTGCAGCACCGCGATCTGTTCAGCCCTCGCCTCTCCACCACCGGCCGGCATATAGGTTTCCTGATCCCACGAGAGGACTGATGCGGCGCTGTTGATCCGTTGAATCTCCAAGAGTCTTGTCGTGAGGGGCTCTAGTGTGGCAAGGGTTTTCAAATCGGCCTCCTGTTCCCTATGCTAAGATTCACGCTCGTCATTCAGTTAGTCGGGCGCAGTGTACGCAAGGTGCGACGCGTTTTCAAATAGCTGAAAGGAATACTCATGGAACAGTTGGTTCCGTCTGAGATCGAAGCCTATGCCGAAGCCCATTCCATGCCGGAGTCCGCTATTTGTCGTGCGTTGCGCGAAGAGACTCAGCGGACCATGGAATATCCCCAGATGCTGGTCGGTCCATTGGAAGGGGCCTTCCTGAAAATGATGACCAAGCTGGTCGGGGCCAAACGGGTGCTCGAAATCGGTATGTTCACCGGCTACAGTGCCCTGTGCTTTGCCGAAGCGCTGCCGGACGATGGTGTAGTTATTACTTGTGAAATTAACGAAAAGTCAGCAGCCGTGGCTCGGCGTTATTTTGGGCAGGCATCGTTTGGGAGCAAGATCGCCATTCACATGGGCCCGGCCCTCGACACGATGCGGATGCTCACTGGTCCATTTGATGTCATCTTCATCGATGCCGACAAGATCAACTATCTCAATTACTATCGACGTGCGCTCGATCTGCTGAGTCCGAACGGCGTGATCTTGATCGACAACGTACTCTGGAGCGGGGAGGTGCTGAAACAGCCTTCACCCGATGCGTCCACCGCCGCGATTCAGGAGTTGAATCGCATCGTTGCCACGGATGCGCGTGTGAATGCTGTGCTGGTGACGATTAGAGATGGAGTGTTAGTGGTGAGAATGAGGACGTAGGTACGTGACTGAGTCGACTGAAAGGGAAGAAGGCAGATTCATGATGGTATCGGATGAGCCGAATAGTCTGCACCCACGGCAGGTGTTGTTGTTTAGCGGTCACATGGTTGATGCACCGACGAGGCCGACCCCGCGTTTTCCCGCTGCCAAAGAGCCGATGGCTATACAGAGAATTGCGGAGGCGTTAGATCGACTCGGTGCTGGTGCGCAGGATCTTGCTCTCACCCAAGGCGCCTGCGGCGGTGATCTGCTGTTTACCGAGGTCTGCCAGCAGCGAGGGGTGACAGTGCAGTGGCTGCAACCGTTCGATGAGCCGACCTTTATTCAGAAGTCGGTCGTGTGTCACAGCGAAACTTGGCTTGTGCGGTACCAGGCGACCAAAGCGAAGCTCACGACGGAGATTCGCTCCGCCCCACGCGAGCTCGGCCCGCTGCCTGCTGGTGTTGATCCCTATGAGCGCTGCAATCTCTGGCTCTTCGAGACCGCCCTGTCCTATGGACTGAGCAAGGTGCAATTTGTCTGTCTCTGGAATGGGGGCGGGGGCGATGGACCCGGCGGCACCGCGCATATGTATCATGAAGTGAAGCGACGGACCGGGCAAGTGATCTGGATTGATACTCGCACGCTCTAGCCTGCTAAGGATAACCTGTACCCATTTCGATACAGGGGTGTATCCTTTTCGATCCTTTCCCCTCATTCATCAACACCATCCCTGAAAAAGATTTTGTTTTCCTGAGACTTCCAGGAGCCATGGGAATGCTGTATTCTCCCTTCCTGTAGTGCATCCTAGGTGGGACATCGTGAGAGGCCTCTTCCGCAGATGAAGTGGCAAGGTGTTTGCTCACCTAACATTCAAGTGACTAGAGTCGGTGCCTACATTACTGCCAAGTCGTACACGTAAGTTGGAGAAGGGGAGGGGAGGATGGGACAGGTGAGATGGAAGATTGGCTGGCAGCTGATCATGGGTCTGCTTCTGGCCGTGACAGTGTCCGGCTGCGGCCTCACGGTCAAACAAAAAACGGCGCTCAACAGCTTTTCCGCTGCGACGCAAGAGTTTTCTACGGGGGCCCAAACCGAATTTCAAAAAAACCGCCAAGACGTGATCGAAATGAATCGTGCTCGATTCGAGCTTGGCGACGCTAGAGTCAAACTCATGGAGTTCGACCGACTCTTGACGCGCGACCGAGTTCAAGCCAGGGTGACGGCTCTCCAAACACTCGAAGACTACGCCGGGCTGCTCCACAAGCTGGTCGGAGCCGTGCCGGATGGGGAATTGCTCGAAGCCAGCAACAAGTTTGTGTCGAACCTCAAAAATGTGAAGGGCGTCTCGTTCTCTGATGAACAGGCGGAGGGGATCGGGAAAGCGGTCGCCGCCGTGGGGGGACTGTACGTGGAGTACAAGCGAGCCCATGCCGTTCGGGAGGTTGTCGAAACAGCCAATCAGCCGATCTTGTCGGTCATCGATCTCGTGAAGCGTGATCTTGATCCGAAAGAGTTGGGCTGGAATGCCGGCTATAAGTTGACGGCGTCGGAATTGGAGGGGCATGCGCTCAAAGTGGGCGGGCCGGTTCCTTCACATGATCTCGCGTCCAAGTCTCTTGTCTACAAGGCTCAAGCCATGGCGGCGGAAAACACGGCCCGGCTCGACCTTGTCTCGTCAGAACTTATCGGCCTGGCGTCGGCTGTCGCCGAGGCGCAACAGAACCTGCTTCAGGTTTTGAGCACCTCTGATTTGAACGTGGATAGCGTGCGTCAGCTTGCCAACAAGGTTCGAGAGTTTAAGTCTATCTATGGCTTACTCCACCACTAGGTGATCGATCTGTTGAGGAGGGATTGCAATGCCGATCAAACGTACGAAGACCAAGAAAACCAAAAGAGTCAGAAGAACCAAAGTTGCCCCCAAAGCCAGACGTACCAAGAACGCACCTCGCTCACAAGCAAGAGCCCTGACTCGAGGACTCGAACCGATCATGTCGATCGGGCCTGAATTGATGGAGGTGATCAATCAGTTGGTGCAGCTCATGCGCGAGACAAGGGACCCACGGCAGCTCGAACAATTGGACGAGCAACGCGTGGCGCTTTCAGAGCATGCAGCACGCTTGATCGACGGTCATCTCGAAGATTCGACTGCCCAATATCAAGCGGCTGTCGAAAGTCTGCAGCAAGTGTCTCAAACCATACAGCAGGCTATTCAGGGCTTGGAGTCGATCAAAACAGTCATTCACAAAGCTGCGAAGGCGGTTGCACTTGCAGGAAAAGTGGCCGCCATGGTGTGAGCCGTCCATCTCTAGGGCAGATTGAAAAGGAGGAGTTATGGCAAAACGAGCGGTGCTCATCGGAATCAATAAGTATCAAGTCCCAGGGTCGGATCTGAATGGGTGTGTCAATGATGTGAAAAACCTGAGTGGGGCGTTGAAAAGCTATTATGGCTTTGTGGACAAGGATATCACGACGCTGACGGATCTGAAGGCGACAAAGAAGGCTATGCAAGTGGCAATTGAGAAACTGATTAAGGGCGGGAAGAAAGGCGATACGTTGCTGCTCCACTATTCGGGGCATGGTTCTAATGTGCCGGATGACAATGGAGATGAAGCGGATCACCGGGATGAGATTCTGTGTCCCACGGACTTAGACTGGAAAGATACCCTGCGTGACGACTGGCTCCGGAAGATCTTCAACAAACTTCGAAAGGGCGTCAGCCTCACGGTGATCATGGACTGTTGCCACTCCGGCACGATCACGCGCGCGATGCTCCCGCCGGATGCGCCTGTGCGGGAACGGTTCCTGCCATGTCCGCTGGACTTCATGGCGACGGAGTCGGGGCGGAAGCTGCGAGGAGCCCTTCGTGGGCAGCTGAGGAAGGCATCCAAGGGCAAGAGCCGAAAGAGCGATATCGTCCATGCCGAGATTCCCGAACTGTTGATCACCGGCTGCCGGTCGACTCAGACCTCCGCCGACGCACATATTGGCGGGACCTATAACGGGGCGCTGACCTATTACCTGGTGGAGTCGATCAAAGAAGCGGATGGCAAGTTAACCTATCGAGAATTGCACCGACGAACCATGGCCAAATTGAAGGCAGAAGATTTCGATCAGGTACCCCAGCTGGAAGGGCAGAAGACGTCCTTCGATCGCCAGTTCCTGAGTTGACGGAATAGAGACGGCGATATCACGTCCGGTGCACCATATCGGCATGTCCACAGTGCTGTGTGATGACGGTGGTGCACTGGTCTGCGTGTCGTGCATGCATGACTTGAGTGGAGGGCAACGATGAAGTCGGCACAGACCCAGTCGACACTCCAAGTTTCCGTGTTGCATGGGGACCTCAATCACACCAACCATCCCATCTTACTTGGTCATTACGAAGGGGACACGATTGCAGGGGCGGAACGCGTTGTGGACAAGATGGTCGTTGGTGCTTTATCCCAACGATACCACTTGGGTTGCTATCCAGGACGAAACGGGACCGCCGCCGTGGCGCTGGCTCCGTCGAATGCGGTTCAGCGATCCCTGGGTGTGCAGCATGGCGCCATTGTGATCGGACTCGGCAAGTGGGGTGAATTGACGCCCTCAGCATTGATACAAGCCGTCTCGCAGGGCGTCATCGAGTATTGCTTGCACATCCACCAGTGCCGCGGTTCAGTGGATTCCGCGAAGGAGTCGGAAGGGCTCACAATCAATAGCCTGTTGATCGGGTCGAATACGTCGGCGAACATTGCTGTCGAGGATTCGGTGAACGCCATTGTGCGGGGGGTGGTCCTGGCGAATCGTGCCCTCACCCATCGTTCTGCGGAGGCGCAAGGCCCTAGGCTGCCACGGGTGGTTCATGTCCAGTTTATCGAGCGGTTGCTGGATGTCGCGGTCGAAGCAGCCAAGGCGGCGCATCGCGTCAAAAAGCGGAGTACACGCGAACTACAGGCAGCCCTTCAGATCGAACCTCACTTGAAGAAAGGCAAGGGCGGTCAGACCAGACTGGTTCCGCCCAGCTCGAAAGACTACTGGCGTCGCTGGACCATCTCTGCCGTTCAGGACGCGCCACCTCCACCTCCGATGAGTCTGCCTGCCGTGCTGAAGGACCGCCTCCGCACCGTGCTACAGGATGATCCAAGCAATGATCCGAAGGTCTATCGCGCCCTGCTCGACCTGGCCTTAAGAGACAGCGATCTGACGGTTCCCCGTCCACACAAGCTCCGCTTTCTTGCACTGTCGGATCGAGCGAGAGCCGAGGCGACACTGCAGGACAATCAGTCAGACCTGATCGAACAACTGATTCAACGCTCGATCACCACCCAGACCTTTCGTCAGGACATCGCGAAGACACTATTCGAACTCTTGATCCCGCTGGACCTGAAAGAAAGTCTCCGCAGCCTCGAAAACGTCGTCTTCATTCTCGACCATGTCACGGCCAACTATCCCTGGGAATTGATAAGCGATGCGGATCAGTCTCACGAGCAAACACGACCTCTGTGTGTCCGAATGGGGATGATCCGACAGCTGCAAACGGTCGGCTACGACAACCATGCGCGAGACATCACCTCCCGCAATGCCCTGGTCATTGGAAATCCGCAAACCCCACTCAATTATCGCGATCTGCCTGGCGCCAAGGCGGAGGCTAAACGTGTGGCCGCGCTGCTGGAACAAGCCGACTATCGAACAGAATACACGCCGACTCGTCTGAGGGCCGAGGAAGTCTTGAATCAACTCTTTGCCCACCCCTATCGTATTATCCATATTGCGGGTCACGGGTATTATCACGAAGGGGGCGCAGAGACGACAGGGACCAAGTCCGGCGTCGTCCTTAGCGGCGGGATCTTTCTCACCGCGGCAGAAATCGCGCAGCTCGATCCGATCCCGGAATTGGTGTTCTTGAATTGTTGCTACTTGGGACAGATTGATCGTACCGCCCCAAATACGTTGGCGGCGAACAAGTTGGCTGCCAGTCTCGCCGGTGAGTTGATCCGAAAAGGCGTACGGGCGGTTGTGGCGGCAGGGTGGCCGGTTGAGGATGAGCCGGCGCTGTGTTTTGCGGAATCGTTCTACCGGGACCTGCTCGCTGGTCAACCGTTCGGCCGGGCTCTGAAGGAAGCCCGGTCCAACACGTGGAAGAACTTTCCGTCTTCCAATACATGCGGAGCCTATCAAGCCTATGGCGATCCTGATTTTTGCCTGACCAGCAGCGATAGGTCTAGTCGTGGCGACGGTGAGGATGAAACGGTTGCTGTGGAGGAAGTGTTGAATCAGCTGGAAAGTCTCTCGGCACAGCTCACCCATGCGGAGAAAGCAACGGCAAGGGGAAGGTTGAGTGAGGTTGAGCAACAATGCCCGTCGGAGTGGCTTAAGCAGGGGAACATACAGGAACGATTCGGCGTGGTCTATGGCGAGCGCGAGCTGTTCGCTGAAGCCGTTGAACACTATAAGCAGGCCGTCGGGTGTGAGAATGTCTCGAACCCTGCGACGTTGCGTGCGGTCGAACAATGGATCAACGTCGCTGTGCGGCACGGAGAGAAAGAGGGCGACAAAGCCATGATCCAATCGGCCATTCAAACGGGACGGCATCTCCTTGCACTAGGCAAGACCTCTGAGCGTTTGAATCTCATGGGTGGTGCACAGAAGAAACTGGCTCGGCTTGAGACCGATACGAAGCAGATACAAGCGCACTTGGAGCAGGCTGCTGTTGACTATCGTGAGGCTGCAGATCAACTGGAACAGGCGGGGATGCGGGACCCTTATCCGATCCTCAATGCGATGGTCATCGAAGTACTGCTCGGGAAAGAGGATGCCGGACGGGAGGCCGTGCTGTCCCAATGCGAAGCTCTAGCGCAAGCACGCTTCAAGGAGACTCGAAGTGCCTGGGATGCCATTACCATGGCGGACGTTAATCTGATCCGAGCGTTCATCGGCCATTTGATCCCTCAAGAGCGCGACAATCTGGTGCACACGTACAGAGCAGCGTTTGCCGAATCATCGGCGACTCCGCGCGAGCAAGATTCCGCCCTGACGCACATTAAATTTATCAGAGAGATGCTCAAGAAAGTGCCGCATGCCGATCGTGATGTGAGTGCGTCGGCCATTGAGGCACTCGATGCGATTGTGAAACAGTTGCAACATAGTGACCAGCCTGCAGAGCCTCCAGCGAGCCAAGCCTCCCTAATATCTGCCAGGTCCTCCAGACAGCCGCGTCTCGCAAAGCCGTCACCGAAACAGCGGGGGCGCAAGAAACCGGTCCAGGAGAAAGCAGGACGTCGGTCAACTCGTCAGGCACCGAAATCAGGCAGGAGACGCTCGTTGATATCGTCGTGATGAGCATGGGGTCAGGCAGTTCCTTGCAGGCTGCCGAAAAACTCAAATTGTGTGCTTCGACGGGCTCAGCATGAACGGAAACTTGGCATGTTCAACGGCTGCCCCGTTCGTCCTGAGGCTCTCGAAGGATGAACGGAGGGTTTTTCCGCCACCTGCGAGGATTGATGTCAAATAGGTTGTCGGCGATGGCCAGCACACAAATCCATTCATCAAGGAGGATGTCAGATGAAGAAGAACGTGACCCCCCAATCCGCTCGTGAATTTGTCAATGCTGCGAAGCTGCCGTCCCTGACGCGCGGTCCCGTTGATGGCAG
>NIUT01000122.1 GCA_002254365.1 Nitrospira sp. UW-LDO-01 | reverse complement strand
CCCCTCACTGATTCCTGAATTTCATCCCTCCTCGGACCCGACAAATCCGACCTTTCGATCCAATATTTGGGTGCTGCTGTTTCAAGGCGTTGCCTCAGCGGATGCCCGCTTCATCGTCAAGGAGCCGGGCAGGGACAAGTTCGATTGGACCCTCAGTTTTCAACTCTTCTCACTGCAGGGTCTTCCCGAGCGCTTGACGAGAGAGTCACTGGTCGATCGTGTCGAGGTCGGTGCACAGAGCGTGGAGTTCATCACCAGACGATTACGGCACACGCATGAACCGATCCTTAATCCCTTTTCCACACAATTCGAGAGGCAATCGATTCTCCCACCGCAGTCGCTGAGAACAATCCCGGTTCCCCACTATGCGGAGTAGTCGATCCCAATCCGTCGGCGGCGTTCTCACGTTGTTTTCAAGCCTGTGAGGCCTATCTCGGGAATCTCACAATTCAGAAACGAGATACGCGTTACCTCTCACACACAACGCGAATGGTCGCAGTTGTATGTGGGTGAGTTGGAGTAGAGGCGCTCGCCAACGGAGGCGGGCTAGGGTGAGACCTGAAGTCGATTCTGTTGGGTCTGTCCTGCGGTGACCGCTTTCTCTTTCATACGATCCATTGGGCCGCCGTTGCTGGTGTACATCAGCACAGGTGTACCAATCCCCAACACGATCAAGAGGCCCAGCGCCAGTAAGCGCACCATCGGGCTATTTTTACTGAAAAACATGATCGCCAACAGAACGACGGCGGCAAGGCCTGCTTGCGTCACAATCTTCGACTGCTCCGGTGCTAACCCTGCTAGATCAAGATTTACCGAAGACATCCCCGAACCAAGATTCTTGGCCTGTGTTTTGATTTTTTCTTGTACCGACTGCAGTGCTGAAGGCGGCTTCGTCACGGCATCGGGTTGCTCATGGGCTTTCACTTTTGCTCGATACTTTTGAGGAACGGTTTCCAGAGTATCCGTATAGACCAAGTTCCCCTGCTCATCAATATACGAATACATCGTTGTCGCCCAGGCCTCGCCAGAAAGCCCCTGCCCCAGGACAACACAGAACCACATCACCAATGCCCAGCAGTATTGCTTAACCACCATCATATCGACCCACCTCGTTATGAGCTCACTGCACCATATATATTCTCGATATCCTCGTGACACCACCACACTCCTACCCCATTAAGTATAGCTATCCCTGTATCTATATGATTTCATTGGCTATTAGCAGCACTTCCTTGACTCTGGCGCGACCGCGCTGTTAGCATCGCTTCTTTTTCATCACACCATGGCTGTAGAATCTCACCCGCTGTCCCTCAATTCCGACACGAATGAACCGTCGTTCATTCGCCGTCGGCCTGTGCGGATCATTATCTATACGGGGCTTGTTCTCTTTGCCTTGATGGCGGTGGTGTGGCCCATGATCGTGCAACTCGGCGACCCAGACTTTCGCAAACACATCGAGCAACATCGCGTCATGGTGGGGATGAGCAAGGAACAGGTGTTACAAGCCTGGGGTGGCCCGCAGACGATCAATACAACCTTCACTAAGGACGGGATACGGCAGGAAGAGTGGATCTTCGAAGATTGGGAAAGCACCTCGGTGGTCCGTCACCGCTATCTCTATTTCGAGGAAGGAGTCCTGAAGGGAGGATGGTACGAAGGATCTCGCGAACGACAAGCTCGGGACTTCCCCACCGACAAGCCGCACCCGAAAATCCAGCCCTAGCAGCAGCGTGAAGCGGTCGCTCGTGTTCGAGGCACGCGACGACATCTGAAATAGCCAGCCGTTTGAACATCCTCCCGCGAAGCGGCCCTGCAAAGCCTAGCTCGTTTATTCCTCATTCAAGGGGATGTGTCTCGAATGGAGAGCCGGAGTCGCCCGAGAAGTACCTCAGCACGGGCATGATCGGCCACATCAACCATCACGCGGCTCCCAAGAAACGGCATTCCAGGATATAGACTACTGACATGTTCACCATGGACGACGTATGTGATGCGATTGCCGTCCAGCAAACTCTTGATCATCGCGAGCTCGCCGACGTCCTGCGCATTCATGAGATGGATCATCCGCATCATGGCTCCCTTGATCGAGTCCTCACCTCAAAAACCTGCCCATCGATTGCACTTTGCTCATCCACGTTCTACACTTGGATCAGCCGTTAGGGCGTTTCCGTGATGCGCGCACGTCGTTCTTGACCTGGGCCACCTGAAATTGTGAGGACGCGTTTCCATTCACGGACTTGGTAGATGGCCCACGCGTTTGGCTCGCCCTTAAAAAATGCGGTAGGATCCTCGCCACTGGCATTGAGAAAGATGGGTTCGGTGAATCCCTCTTCTAACACGTAATCAAGCAAGGACTCGGTCGTAAACCCTGTTCCCTGAAGGCTCACATCGGCCAGGAGCGTCAGGATCTCATCAGGATTCTGGATGGTAATGGCTTTCATTTTCTTTCCTCTGGATTCCGAATTGTAACGACACCACCTCAAAGAGGCAAGGCATCATGTCGGCTCATATGACGAAATCGACGTTCCTTGAATCGCTGCTCCAACTCATGGACAACAAGCATCATTGGGCCTGGGACCATTTTGCTTCCGGCCGACTCACCCATGCCCAACTGAAGATTCACTTTCAGCAAGAATATGCGGTCTACGTTCGCGACTTCCCTATCTTCTTAGCCAGAATTCTCGGAAAAAATCCACCCCCTTCCGCACGTCACATGCTGGCTGAAAATATCTACGAGGAAGAAACGGGTGGACTTTCGCTGGGTACGTCTCACCCGGAACTCTTCTTGATGATGATGGAAGGACTCCGATTCAGCCGCAACAGTTTCGAACAGTTCCATCTCTTGCCTGAGGCCCGACGTTACCGGACCTGGCTTGATCGTATGTCCCATCACCGTGAGTGGGTACTGGGTGCTGCAACCTTCACCATCTTCGTGGAGGGCAGTGTAAAGGACCGCACAGAACTCACAACGCCATCAGAGAAGAAACGGCCGAAAGAGATCGAAGCCCTCATCAACATCCACCCCCTCGTCCGCTATCATGGCCTCCATCCAAGCCGGATGGATCTGGTCCGTGCGCACCAGCTGGTTGAAGCCGGACATCGTCACGATGCCTATCACATGGTCGTCAATTACACCCCACCGGCGATGAGACAATCGGTGCTGACCTCCCTTCGCAAGAGCCTCACCTTTTGGCTGGCATATCGAGATGCGGTCGCCAAAGCCTGCAGACTGACGCAACCTTCATGATGGCCCGATTGCTCACCTGCTGTGCGCTGCTCCTCGCGTTCACCAACCAGGCATCAACGGCTCGGGCCGGAGTTCCCACCGATATGGTCGTGATTCCAGCCGGAGAGTTCCTCATGGGCAGCCCGGAAGACGGTCTGAGCTTTGATGACGAGCACCCGCAACGCCTGGTTTATGTCGCAGCCTTTTCGATTGATCGCTACGAAGTCACCAACGCTCAATATAAACAATTTGTCGACGGCACCGAACATCCGCCACCGAGCCACCTCACCCCACGATTCAACTTGTGGACCGAGGCCGCCCCACTACCTGGAAGCGACCAACACCCGGTGGTCAACATCAGCTGGCACGACGCCGTCGCCTACTGCCGGTGGCAGGAGAAACGGCTCCCGACCGAAGCGGAATGGGAGAAAGCCGCACGTGGTACGAACGGCCGACGCTATCCGTGGGGTATGGACTGGGACATCTTCTCCAGCAACAGCGCAAGTTATTGGGCTGGACGCACGATCGAATTCAAAGATGGCGCGGCGTGGAAAGCCTTCTGGATGAACGGCGACGGTGCGCGTGCGTCACACGAGCATGGCCTCAAGGGCGAGGTGTTGACGCTCCCGATCGGGACCTTCCCCCAAGGAGCCAGTCCCTATGGCGTCTTCGATATGGCCGGGAACGTCGCAGAATGGGTGCAAGATTGGTATGAACCCTATTCCTATCTCAATGCCCCACTCTCGGATCCCCAAGGCCCGCATGGGCAACTTCTCAAGGTTGTACGGGGAGGATCCTGGCTCAAGCCGGCACGAAACATCCGTGCCTCCGACCGTGACTATGCCTTGCCCACTGATCGCGCGACTGGAATCGGCTTTCGTTGTGCCAGAGACGTCTGGTAGCAGGCCTTCCTCATTTCCGCTTCCTACTGGTCATCGGTGAATCCAAAGCACGAGAGCTTCAGTCTCGTCGAGCTCCGGAGGCTGGCGGCTGTACAAGAAGGATCTCAACCTGTTCAACCCTCACGACCGGCATGATAAGTCCCAGGCCTTCCTCCTCATGGGAGAAATCGTAGATGACCGACTCGGTCGGGATGAGCGTACCGACCATGACAAGGGATACCTGAACAGATTTATGGCGGAGAAGACTCCGGTCAATCCAATCCGCGAGGTACTTGTCGGGTCGCACGCGCAGATTGCTGGGGACCTCCTCAGGCTTGAATCGAACCACACCCCAGCTTGTTGGAGTAAACTCCGGGCCGACCGCGATTGCATACGACCTGGTCTCGGAATCGAAGTGCGAGACTTCTCCCGTCCACATAAACGCGATTCGCCACGTCAAGGTTTGATTCTCTTCACGCGCCGCATCACGTCCGCGATTCAAATTGAATAGCCGTTCATCGTGATCGGGATCATGATGACCACGGCCATATACCGTAGCCCAATCAGGCGGAGTCCCCTCCAACGCAGCCAGAAAGGACTCGATCGCACCCCGATGGACGAGGAGATGTGTTCCGGAGGGGAGAAGCTGGTCGAGTTCGAGAAGAGAAATTGTCCGCAGCGGACGAGGTCCTGGGTCATCTTCCGATCGTGCGGTGGCCGATGACAGGGAAACTGCGCAGAGCACTAGGCCTGAGGCAAGACACCTCAGCAGCTTACTCGACGACCGCACGGCTGAGCGCCCGCTCATAGGAGGCTTTCAACGAGATCACACCTGGATGTTCGTCGGACAGCACCCCAGCCTGAGTGAGTACCGCAAGCCGCGGAGCAGGATTGAGCCGGAGCAAGTCGAATCGCGTGAAGCCATCCAAACTCAGTGCCTGTTCATAGATACCCAGCCATGATTCTGTGATGGCACGCAAGCCCGCATCGGTGGCTTGCATGCGGCCTATTCGCACTTGCTCAATGAGCTTGATTAGAGGGTCGGATTGAGAAATAGTGGAGATCGCTCGGGTCAATACCTGTCCATCAAGAGTGCCCATGGCCTGGTTAATTCATCGAACAGGCCCCGGGCCCACGCGGATCGCCGCAGCTGCCGCAAGAGCCTGGAGTTCCGGAAGAAGCCCAATTAGCCGTGGCTCCGACGCCAAACGCCGAGAACTGTTTCTCGAGCTTCGTCGCCTTGCATTGGGGACACACTGCTTCTGCTGACCCCTGTATCAACAACTCAAAACGGTGATTGCATTCACGACAGACATATTCGAAGATAGGCATAGTCAACAACTCCTTGGTTGTATGAAGCATTATAAGATCACCTCCAGAGAATCGCAACGAGAGGGTCAGGATGTATCAGGAAGAAAAGACTTTTCGCCTTCGTGTGACGCTCGAGGCGTCATTCCCGGATGACTATGATGGGGAAGAAGACGAATCCAATTGGATCCGGGAGTGGGAAGCACGGATGAAACCTCAGCTGATCAAGTCGGTGTTCGACTCCCTCCGGCAACAGAGAGGTTGGTCGTCGCATATTCGGAACCGAGGGGTCTCGCCAACCGATGAGATCGAGATTGTCGTGAGTAAGGATTTCTCAAAACCCGTTCCTCTTGTCTTTGAACGATGACGCCTGCCGGAGATATTGGCCTCTATGTGCATATCCCCTTCTGTCAGCATCGCTGTCATTTCTGCGCCTTCTACCTTGAAATTGCACATGTCGATCGCATAGCGAGGTTTTACTCCGCCCTCACGCATGAAATCCGATTGCAAGGCCATCACAATCCTTTCCATGGCCGCTGGCTCCAGAGCATTTATTTTGGTGGCGGGACTCCGACCGCCCTTCCAGCAGATCAACTGGTTGCTCTGCTGAAGCTGATCCGCACAACCTGGCCGACCAGCCCAACGGTCGAGGTCACGGTGGAAGCCCATCCCTCTTCTGTCACCCGTGAAGGTCTGACAATCTTGGCAGAGGCCGGCTTCACGAGAATCAGCTTCGGGGCAGAGTCGATGCGGGAACAGGATTTTGTCCCCATCGGTCGGCATGGACAGGTACGGGACACGGCGACCGCCGTTCAGGCAGCCCGTGAGGCCGGGTTTGTCAACGTCAGCCTGGATCTCATGTACGGACTCCCCGGTCAATCGCTCCAGGATTGGCAACGTACCCTGGAGTTGATCCTCCCTCTCGACCCATCGCATATCTCCTGTTACGCCTTGACCATTGAGGAAGGAACCAAGCTCGCTCAGGACATTGCTCGACAACGAGTTTCACCGATCGACGAGCAACTGCAATTGGATATGGAGTCTTCAACAGAGCAGGTACTTGCACAGGCGGGGTTTGTCCAGTACGAGATCTCAAACTACGCTAAACCGGCAAGGCGCTGCCGTCACAACTTACTCTATTGGACCGGCGGCGAGTACCTCGGCCTTGGTCCCAGCGCCCAATCGTATCTAGACGGGGCCAGGTTCGGCAATGTGGCGGATCTCGACCGGTATCTGACTTTCCTGAGTGAACACCGTCTGCCCATGACGGATTACACCAAACTTTCACGCAGTGAGCAGGATCGAGACGCCCTCGTGTTCGGCCTTCGCCTTCTGCGTGGGGTACCTCTGCAGGCAGTTGCGGAGGCCGACCGGGATTCTGAGATCGAGCACCTGATC
The DNA here is from genome assembly GCA_002254365.1 of Nitrospira sp. UW-LDO-01. Classification (GTDB taxonomy): domain Bacteria; phylum Nitrospirota; class Nitrospiria; order Nitrospirales; family Nitrospiraceae; genus Nitrospira_D. The sequence continues at coordinate 37,163 of NIUT01000122.1, read as the reverse complement.
ACAGGCGGGTTCTTAAGTACCGACCAAGAACATCTCTGGCTCACTCCACTGGGGCGACGGTATGCAGATTCAGTAGCCGAACGCCTGTTCTGAACTGGAGGAGCCAGGGTACATTCAACGCCTCACAGCCTGGGATCGAGCGTCTCGTCAGCTGGAGTCTCGTACCGATTGACAAGTTACTCATGTTTGGAGAAGACTACAGAGACATTGTAAGGAGTCTCCATGCCGGTCAATATGGATCCAGCGAAAAAGCGTCGGCGTTTCCACACACCGAGCGTCCCGGCACCCGACTCCACGAGCGGAGGCACTGCTTCGGCTCAGCCTATCCAGACCTTTGGCAGTGAGACCGAAGCGGATCGTGAAAAAGAGCTGGCTGATGCCGAGTTAAGAAACCTGTGGGAAGCGACGGAAGTAATCGATATGGACAAGGTGTGAAAATCGAGAAAGAGATCTGGTCACCCGACTAAGAAAGAGACGCGCTTCCTCGTACGTGCGACAATCTCCGCTGCATGCCAACACCAGCCACACCAGAAACCATTCCTGATATTGGGGAAGAGATTCACACCGGCACCGGAAGCGGATTGGAATCCCGTGTCGTCGTGTACAATTGCGACTGTCATACCTATAAACAGGTCATCGATTTATTTTGCCGTTTCATTCCTGGCATGACCTCGACAAAGGCATTTGAACTCGCCTATCGTATTGACCACGAAGGACAAGCCATCGTCTTTACCGGATCAACTGAACGCGCGGACGATATCGCGGCGAAGCTCGCAGGGGGTGGGCTCAAAGTAGTGGTTCAGTAGTGCGCTCAGCAACCTACTTATGCTTTGCCTTAGGCTTAGCAACCGTTTTTGTCGCACCGGACGACTTCCCGGGCGAACCCTTCGGCGCCGGCTTGGACGATTTCTTTTCTCCTTTTACCTGATCCGTTTTGCTGTTCTTCCCAGCACCCTTGGACTTGCTCCCCGACGAAGATTTCACCGGTGCCATATATACGGAGGTGCGGTTAACCTTCGCCAACTGGTCTCCATTGAGCACACGCACTTGGTACAGCTCAAACAGTTTACTGATGGCTTTCGTATCGCCTCGTCTCGCTGCACTGAGCAGCTTTCGGCGTTGGTTCATCTCTTCTTCTTCGGTATGCGAAGCAGCTCGTCGTTCCATGCCCATCCTCTCTAGTCAACACACGATGGTCGGTTAGGTTTCCGAATATTGAACACCCAAGCCTAAGCAAATTAATGGATTATATCAGAATTGATGGTGTATTGTGAACCTCAAACAACGTCCCCCCCTGACACAAACAAGGCCCTTGAGGAAGACCGCCACCACCCGGTATAACAGGCCTATACAATTTTAAGAGCTATGACTGAGAGGAGCTTGAATATGGAACATCGGCCTGACCCATCGACCGTCGCGGATGACCCACGGGCTCGGGACCTTCTTCGTCGCGCCTTTGAGGCAACTGCGCGCTGGCCCAAGGACTTCCAAGGATTTACCGCCGACCTCACCGTGAACGTGAACGGCAAAGAAACCAACGGGTCGGTCATCGTGAAAAGTCCTCGTGAAGTGTCTGTCCAGCTCACTGATGGCGATATTCAAAAGTGGGCACAGGAACAGCTGGGCATGATCGCCGTCCATCGTGGTCCGAGGAGCTTCGACGAATCAGACGGCAAATATACCCTGACCATGGAAGAGGATGGCCATCCCTTAGGAGTCAAACTCACGATTCATGGGTCCAATTCCTACTATCGGCTCAAGGACAACCGCATTACCCAAATTAACCGTAAGATGGCCCATCCGGGCATGAATCCGTTCGCCTTTACCATCAACGTGGAAGAAAGTGCCGTCACAAAAGACCAGAAGAACCTCACGAGCAAATACACCGTCTATTACTACTCACCGACGGACGGCACGTTGACCAATGTGGAGAGTTTCACCGACACCCACGTCCGTGTCGGAGCCTGCGACCTGCCGGCCACCAGACGGATCATCACCTATGAAGGCAAGCAGGTTGTCGTGAAACACCTGAACTTCACAAATCACAGCGTTCTCTAACGATGGACTTGCGGAAAGAGTTCCCTCGCAGCATGAAGTTCAAGCTGGGGGGATATGCTCATCTTGCGCGTATGATCGACAAGTGCCGAGCCGTCCTGGCCGGGACGGAAGGTGAGTACATCTATCCCTGCCCGATGGACGAACGGCTGCTGGAATTTATCAGGCTCACCAGCGACCAATTTACGGCCGCCGTGAAGGCCAATGCGACGGACGAGGGGGTCCTGGCGTGGTTTCAGCAGCACGCACAAGCCCATCAGCCGAAAGAATTAGAAGACTGGAATCAGCGGCTGTTGCTACGGGGGCCGAGTTCTCCGGAAAGTGGGGCGAAGTTCAAGAAATACCTTGATGCCATCGACCCATTACGAACCGATCTGACCGCATGGTCTGATCTGCAAGATCTCGAAGAAGGGCGGATCGTTCCAAGACGAGACCCCGTGCGCCCATCCACCTAAGTCCCGTTACGCCTTCTCTTCACCCTCTCCCAAACGAGGCGAGAACAAAGCTGGAAGTCTTTTCCAACGTCCTGTCAGTACGTCAATGCCGGGTACTTGCCGAGGTAGGTCGGATGCTCAGCCTGAGCCACCAGAAACTGGGCAACATCGGCACGGGAAATGGCTCCCATCTTCATACCATCCGCAAGTGTATCGAGAACACGATAGCGCCCGGTCATGCTGCCGTTGGTGAGCCGCCCTGGCCGTACGATCTCCCACCGAGGGTACCCGGCGGCAATCAGCTCTTCCTGTCGCTCCTTATCCAGATAGACCTGCTTCAGCGCCAGCGTAAAGAGAATCTTCATCGGAAACGAATTATAGTTCCAGCTATCGCCTGTTCCAAAACCAGTCAGGACGAGGAGGGTTGGTGAGGAGCCGATCTCCTTCGATACTTGCAGCAAGATCCGAGCGGAGTCTGAGAACATCGTGGTCGGCAATGGACTTTTTGTGCCGATCGTGACCAGAACGGCCTCAACTCCCTCCACAGCTCGTCGCACAGCCTCGGCGTCCGTCGCACTACCCAGTACCCGTGTCAGCTTGACATGATCTGGAATGGGCACAACCCGACGCGAGAGCGTCACAACCACATGTCCCTTCTGCAGAGCGAGCCGCACACACTGCAGCCCTATCCCAGCGGACGCGCCAAGAACAGCAATTTTCATCGTCGCTCCTCTCTCCAGGCTGCAACCAGCGTTAAGGTACACTAGCACATCGCATGACCACGTTCACCCACCGCTCAGCACGACGTGAAACGTGAGGTCGGCATCGACTCTACGCACTTTGATCGACACCTCTTGCCCCGGAGTCGTTCGCTCGATCAAAAAATTCTTCAGCTGGGCAGCATCGATAATTTCTGTATCCTGAACAGCCAGCAAGATATCATGTTTCTGCAGGCCTGCTGCTTTCGCCGGCTCAGCAACATCCTTCACGGCCACACGCAGTCTCGTACCATCTTTGACCGAAGTCAGATGGAGCCCCAACTTGGAAAAGGTGAGTGGTTTTCCCGAGAGCGCCGCGTTGACGATACGTTCGGCGAGCCTTCCGGGAATTGCGAATGCCATGCGGCTGCAATAGGTCTGGGTCTCCTCCTTGTCGGTGTGAATCACCGCGTGGAGGATTCCCACGATCTCCCCTTGTCCGTTGAAGAGACCTCCCCCTGAATTGCCGCTACAAGCCGAGAGATCCGCTTGAATCAAGCGAGTCTCGACGGTCTGTAGGAAGGTATTGGTATTCCCTAGCCTGCCAAAAGCCATCGTCGGTCCCCAGCCAAGCGGATAGCCGACCGTGAAGACCTCCGTACCAGGTATGGCGTCTCCGGTGGCAAATGCGGTTTCTGTCTGCAGTTTGGAGCGATGCGGCTCCGCCACCCGATAGACCACGACATCCATAAATGCGCTGTCGCCAACAAGATCAGCCGGCAGCTCGTGAAGGTCGCTCGTCAGGATACGGATTCGTTTCTGAATGATGGTGCCGGTCGTTGGATCATGCTTTTCCGCTGCGTGCCTGGCGGTAACCAGGTAGCCGTCTCGCAGGTGAACTCCCGTGCCTCGAACGGAAATCTTTTCTGGTTTTTCCGGCATTCGTTGATCCTGCGTATCGGCCAGGATGCCCACCGTCACTTGTTTCGCCCGTTGAAATGCCTCCTGGCTGAGTGAGGTTGTTTCAGCTCCGGCAGAAGCTGCGACGAGCGTGGCGAGAGCCCAGACACACAAGAGAGAGAAGCACGTCTTCAGTAACCGATAGCGGACCATGTGAGACTCCTTTCTTGAACTATCAACGCTTTGCGTGAGCACATCCGTTGGCTCAGCAGCGCTCCACCACAAGCACTTATCCTACCCAAGCTTTTCGTCGCATCTCAATACACTAGTGAAACAAGCCCATCGCCCATACAAGACAGGGATTCCCTCGTATCAATGCACCATGAAGACCTCGAAATCTTCCGGGTACAACCAGATGCAGGCCTATCGGCCTCTGTGGTAATCTGACAGTCGTCAGACAGGGCTTAGTCCACTGTCGGTCATTGACGCCGACCCTATCGTGCAGCGCCTTCCGGCCCACGAGGGATTCTTAGATGCGATTATATGTTGGATTGTCGTAGATGGACCGCAACTGTTCTTTCCCTCCTCGTCATTCTGTGGCACCCCGATATCGTGCAGGCAGGATCAAAACCTTCTCCCGAACTAGCCCGTCATCTCACTGCTATCGCAAACCTGTCCCAGTCTTCACCGATTGTGGCTATTCCAGCCGGTCCATTTTTGATCGGCAGTAAACGAGTTGATAGTGATCCTTATGGGAGGTGGACACAGTTTGATGATACCGAACTTCCTCAACACCGCGTCTGGTTGGACGCATATGAACTCGATCGCGATGAGGTGAGTCTCGGGGAATACCTGGCCTTCTTATACCAACAGAAAACTTACCCCTCGAACGAGTTGCAGCAACTGCTATGGCATGTCATCACTGTCCATTCAATCCAGGACGACGCTCTGACACGGTGGCCCGCTCTGTACGTGACATGGGATGAAGCTGAGAAGTTTTGCTCCGTCAAGCATGCGAGACTGCCCACAGAAGCCGAATGGGAGAAGGCCGCGCGAGGGCCAGAGGGTAACCTCTATCCGTGGGGCGACGCGATGCCCAACCCAAAACTGGCCATGTTCGGACAACATCACGTCCATGAAATTCCCATTCTCGCGACGGTCGATTCTCACGAAGAGGGCAAGAGTCCCTATGGGCTCCACCATATGGCGGGAAACGTGGCAGAGTGGGTCCATGACTGGTTTGGGTTCGACTATTATGCCTACATGCCGGATCGCAATCCCCCCGGTCCGACGACCGGACGCTACAAAAGCGTTCGTGGAGGTTCGTGGAAAAGTAAGCGAGTGATGCTCAGAACGGCAACAAGGGGCGGCTCATCTCCCCATCAACGTTCCGCCACAATTGGGTTTCGATGTGCACGGTCATCTGTCACGGCGTCCCCCTAGACCTTGCTCCTGTCTCCGTGAAACAATCAATTCATGCACTCTATGGCACGAAATGAAAATACACAGATCGATATGGTAGGATTTCGCCCCATGAGTCTGCTGTGGATTGCCGTCTCAGTGGTGTTGTATGCGCTGATGTCCTGCCAGTCAGCGCTCGCACTCGAGTTTACCGCAGACCAAGTGATCAAGATCGACGGCAAGACACGCAAGGCCTATATCTACTACCGTGATGCGATGTGGCGCATTGAACATCATACGATGGGCCCCGTGAATGTCAGCATCGTGCGAAAGGACAAGCAGGTCGTGTGGCTGCTGCTATCGAGAATGAAGCATTTCAAGACTGTTCCATATAGTCCTGAGCAGGATCTCATGATCAAAGAGCGACTAGACGGAGAGATTTCTCGTGAGGAAATCGGTACGGAAATGCGAGAAGGGCACCACACCATCCTCTACGAGGTCAAAACAAAACAAGGGGAGCGTGTCGACGAGTACTACCAATGGCTGGCAAGCGATATCCACTTTCCTATGAAGCTGGCTAAAAAAGACGGTAGTTGGATCGTGGAATATCACCATGTCAAGCTGCGTTCAGTATCAGACTATCTCTTCAACCTACCGGTCAACTTCCAGCCCTTGGAGGGATTTGACACCCCGACGCCTGAGCAGACCGGTCCTGGACTGTAACACAACCATATCAGTTGAAAGGGAGGATGGGCCGTGCACGCATTAGGAGTTATTGTAGGCGTTGCGTTGATAGGAGTCATCACCGGAAGTGCTGCATACGCACTGGATGTGGCCGATGTCGTCCGACAATGGACTCCAGAAGGGAAGAAGCTTGCGGCTGAACGGGCCAGGCTGCCGGCTCATGACGAAATGGTCCTGATCCCAGCCGGGGAGTTTCTCATGGGAAGCGACAAGAGGGCCGATCGGAACGCGTATCAAGCCGAACTGCCACAGAAAACCGTCTATCTTGACGCCTACGAAATCGATCGGTTTGAAGTGACGACCGTCCAATTTTTGAAATTTATCCTGTCGCATGATCTCCCTCCGCTCATCGATTGGCAATACGACGGGGGAAATTTTCAGGAAACCATGACGAGCCATCCGGTCATGCACGTGTCCTGGACCGATGCCGAAGCCTATTGTAAGTGGGCTGGTAAGCGACTCCCCACGGAAGCTGAATGGGAGAAAGCTGCCCGTGGAGAGGATGGACGGCTGTATCCATGGGGAAATCAGATCGCAGGACTGTCAAGGTCAAACTTCGGCCGGACAGGCCTGTCTGGTCCCGTGCGGGATCGTCCAGAACGACTCCTGCTCTATCCACCGATTATTTCCGTTGACAAGTATGACAATGCTGTCAGCCCATACGGAGTCTTCCAGATGTCCGGCAATGTAGCCGAATGGGTAGCAGACTGGTACGACCCGAAGTACTATGCCACAGCACCGAATCGCAACCCGAAAGGACCGGAGAAGGGGACTCAACGGAGTTTTCGGGGCGGAAGCTGGATCGACAGCACACCAAGTGTACGAGTGGCTCAACGGAATGGGACTGATCCAAATACGAAGATGAACTGGCTCGGCTTTCGCTGCGCACGGGACGTACAACCCTCACAGGATTCCACACAATAGGTGAGGATTTCCCTAGCTCTCTTGAACGGAAACGTTCCGGTTCGGAGGAGATGCAGTGGTAGTACGCATATGAGATGAGAACTCTGCTCTTTTGAGCTTCGGAGATAGAGACGAAGCTCGTCTCCAGTTTCTATTTCCTCCCGACCTCTGTGGCACATCGGAACCCTGTGGACTCATTGCGCATGGTCGGGTCACTCTCGACACGGGTAAAGATTCGGACCGTTGGTGTCTCATTTTGCCAACCAGCTCCTCGAATGACTTTCTTCAACCCGGTTTCAGGACCTTTCGGATTCCTCTCAGGACTTTTCTCATAGTACCGAGCATCATACCAATCATTCACCCACTCCCATACGTTGCCGGCCATGTCATACGCACCATAAGGACTTTTCCCCGCTTCATAACTTCCGACCGGCATGAGTGTCTTTTCGCCGATCCACCGCTGGTTATAATTCAAATGCTTTGCAGTCGGCTCAACATTCCCCCAGACGAACCGTCGGTCGGATGTCCCTTTTGCTGCTTTTTCCCACTCAGCTTCCGTGGGTAGTCGCTTGCCGGCCCATTTGCAGTAAGCGTCCGCATCAAACCAATCAACATTGATCACAGGACGCTCAGCAACTGACTCCGTGATGCTGTCGCCTTGCCATAGATTCCTCGTGGGATTTGTCTGGTTCTGTGGAACACGATGGCCCGTGCTTTTGACAAACTCGATATATCGACCGTTCGTCACTTCAAATTGATCGATCAAGAACGAATCCAAGAAAACCTCGTGACGTGGATACTCATCCCGTCCCCCATCACGATCTCCTGGTGGAACCCCCATGGGAAATGGGCCGGCAGGAACTAGTACCGTCGGTGTCCCATCCTTACTCGTTGGCGTCTGAGTTTCATTGAATAAAACTCTATCTTCGGCAAAGGAAAGCGCGAGACCGAGAACGAGGCCGAACATGATTGAAAAGGTCATACATCGAATCAACATCTGAATAGCTCCTTCCAGGACATTTCTTCATCCCCCAATGTCCCCGAATATCGACACCTAAGGCAATACAGACTCCGCTGCTTATTCAGCGAGGGAAAGAACGATGAGCAGTGCGCCTCCTGCCGTCGCTCGAACCGCATCATCTTCGTCATGCAAACTATTCTTAAGAACCGTACGTGCGCGTGATCCCTCAATCTTTGCCATCGACCGAATCGCGGCAATCCTCACCCGAGGCACCGAATCCTGAATCAATATCATCAAGGCAGACCGCGCCGACTCGCGATTAGGCTCTCCGGCATGCCCCAAGGCGCGAGCCACGGCGGCGCGAACTGCGGGTTCTTTCATGTTGATGAGAGCCTGAATGGAACTGGCCACTACCTCATATCGCTCTCCGTGCTCCAGTAGTGCTCCGATCACGAATGCTCTGACAGCGTCATCACGCTCAACGAGTGCCCTACTTAGGGGCTCTTCAGCGTTCAAACCATGAAACTTCCCTAAGCTCACCGCTGCAGCAATTCGCACCGGAGGAAGCGGATCCCTCAGAAGTCGGTTCAGTATGACGAGCGCTTCTGCCGACGGCAGACGACCAAATCCTGTCGCAGCAGCACCACGCACCGATGGTTGTTGGTTTTCACTCGCATCTTTGAGGACACGGAACAACTCTGTCGATTGGCGCTCAACCAGCGCACGAATGGCTGCCGTTCGTTCATCTGGATTGGGTGCTTTGGCATAGCGCAGCAACGCATCACATCCCTTCGACCGCTTGAGATGACAGAGCACCTCGGCTGCCGCAACACGAACCCGTACTTCTGGGTCCTTCAGCAAGGGCTCAGCCAGTGAGATGACCGAAGCATCATGTGACTTTGTAAAGCCCTTGAGCACCGCCTCTTTGACCAACGCAGCCTGATCTTCCAACGCTTGGCGGAACTTCGGTGAGCGTCGACCAGCATCGAAGTTCGCGAGACCCTCAGCTGCTAAGGCTCTGACGAGACCGGACTGATCGGTCAGTCCTCCCTCCAAGAATGGCATCGATTCCGGACTATGCCAATCCTTCAGAGCCGTGTAGGCCGCCCCACGCATCTGTTCTCGCATATCATTCGTGAGTATGACGACAAATCCAAGTGCAACTTCACGCAGGAGCAACTGATCCTCCTGATCCACAACCTCCGCCAGCTTGTCGTATTCTGTCAGGGCATCCTTCGGCTTGCCGAGCCTCAGCAACGTGCGAATCTTAAGCCGACGAACATCCGGCACATTAGCGGTCTCCCGATCGAGCCGGTCCAACTCCTCAAGAGTTTTGGGATACTCCTTGGCATCGTAGTGTCTCTGAATCTGTGAGATGTCAGGCACAGCCCCACTCAACGCAGGGGCAGTAATGGAAGGTAGCAGCATCAGGCTTGTGATCAAGGCTACCACGCGTCGCATTTTCAGAACACGCACTGTGCTATCTCTCCTATCAGTGGATAGTCTCGCTTCGGCGTTTTCGATACCCCGGCGGCTGCTCGAAATACAGATACGGCTGCGGCGATACCCTGATTCGTTCATACTCAAACGACCAATTTTGGTCCTGGCTGACTAACTTGAGCACGACACCAACCTCTATATCAACCCACTGATGGAATCGCTCTGACACTCCATCCCGTTCTACTTGAACGTCGAACTGCCGCGCGGCACGGCCGGCTACAATCGCATCACCGACCTCATTTCTACTCGTCTCCCCAACTAGCTCCTTGCGTATCAATAGGGCACCGTCCATGACAGGCAAGACCAGGAGATACTTCTGTTGAGGCAGGACATACCATCGCTCACCGAGATCCAGTCGGATAATTTCAAGTGCTGAAAAGCCGAGCTCAGTTCGAACGGCATATTTATATTCCAGCCTAAGCCGATCCCCCTTCCCGAATACCTGGGCCTGATATGTCTTGCCATTCACTCGTTTCAGAAAGCTACCGGAAAATTCAGGCTCAAAAGGCAGCGTATCGCCAGCCTCCCCGATCGAGGTCATCAACGACGTCGTCACAGCATAGATAAGGAAAGGGAGCACCAACCGACAGGTTCTCCTTGCAGCGCGTATACACACCTATCGCTACCGCTGACTTTCAACCAACGGTCGGATATCGATGCTATACCCAAGGGACTGAAGGCCAAACCGAGGATTGTCCATGACTTTATACGGAGTTCGATTCCCCTTTGGGGCCGGCAAGGATAGCTGTTCGACCAATTTTCCATCTGGCTGCACCACAACAAATTTCGTCGTGCCAGGGCCTGTCTGCGGATGCCACACCACCAACTGATACGTACCAGGCGGAATACCGTCAATTACAAACTTTCCTTCCGCATCTGTGACAGCATAGTAGGGATTGTTCACAGCCATCGCCCAGCTTTCCATGTAGGCATGAAAGCCACACTGCATGTAGAACGTCCGTCGACCCTTGTTCAGATAGATCGGTCCGATCAAGGACTTACCTGGCGCATGATTATGCATGGCGTGCAGATCGCCTCGATGATGCTGATGGTTCATGATGAGAGGCGTATTGAATAATACACGCGCACCAGCCTCCGGCGACGTCTCATAGCCCTGAATGTCATGCATGACAGGGTCCATATTAATGACCTCAACAGCGTGCCCGTTACGAACAATCGTCATAAACGGATAAAACATACAGTCACGCGCTTCTATCAAGGGCACTGATACATCAAAGGGTTTCCCGGCTTCAATCCCTTCAAGCAACACGATGGCGTCCTTCAATCCGCCCTGACGGCTGACGACAAAATCATGAAGCAAGCGCCACCCACGCCCGTTGGAAATACGCCCACAATACATTGGGTCTGGGAAGGTAATGAGATTGAACCCTTTTGGTTCCGGCACCACTCCATCGAGTATAATCGTACCTTCAATTGTACCCCCATGCTCCACGTCTATCACATCATAGGAATACACAGAGCCAAGTCCCAGCAACAACGTGAGGATTCCAGAACAAAAGGCGATCATTATCCGTCTTGTGCCCAACTCTTTCTCCTTCTATTTGGCTCCTAGGTGAATCTAAACCTTAAACCACCCATCCGATGCTGAACCCCTTCATGTGGCTCATATATTCTACCGAGTATACGTGCGGGTCCAATATCGTCAGCCCTACAAATGCTCTTCAACTACCGAGCCGATAGTTTGAGTGATTAAAGAAGCACTTCCTCGAAATAGTCATTTCATTATACCGATTGTCACACACAATATCAGCGCTCTACGAGGATGAGGGCAAAAAACAGGGGAGCCGTGCTAACAGCACGACTCCCCTCATTCCTAAGCAGATGTGCGAATCGTTCTATTTTATTGCCGTCGGAAGAACCTTTGGCTCATGATTCGCCTCGGCATGCTTTGAACCAACTCCACTTCCGCTTAACGGCTGAATCCTGTTGTCGCCGTTCGGCAAGACCCTCAGGAATCCCCATTGTCCGGACTGGGAATAGGGCAAGCGCTGGTTACTGTACACGTAGTCACCAGGCAATCGATATGGCCCTCCGGCCGAAGGAATGAAGGCATCAAGCACTTCGGAGCCGGAGAATTCCACGACACTGATCTGGTCCGCGCCGCGCATAAATGGTTCGATCGGCCATTCATGCTTCTCAACGCTGAACATCCCATTCTGCTCATTGTTTGCCCCGATGACATGGATACGTACCGGGTCACCCGCATGCGACTCGATGATCGGTGTACCCGGATCTTCAGGCTTATCCGCTTTGCATGGTTGAAACATCTTACCCAATGAACAGCCCTGGTCTTGTCGATAGAGATACGGTTCAGACCGGTAGTTGATGCCGGTCAACCCAGCAACGTTCTGCACATACGGCATAAAGCTCGTACCGATGATGTTATCCTCGTCCTGGAAAAACAGTGCGACATCGCGATAGTTCGCGCGCATTTCATTCCCAGGAATGGACTTGTCCACGATCACGTCGGCTGCCCAGGCGTTTCGGTTGGTCAGATCAACGCCCGTCCTTGTGTCACGGTATTTCGACCCTTTCGGACCAACCACGATCGCACCGAACAAGCCATTACGTGGATTCGTCATGACGTTGCCCCAGTCCCAAACAAGGGACGTGGTTTCGCCGTTGAATGGATCGGCGTAGTACGTGTACTGACGCTCTCCACCAGGCGCAATTGTTTGATCGCCCGAATTGTTACCGACATTAGCTCCCAATGAATCCTTTGGATCAAATGCGAGTCCAATCGCTGAAAATGAGGCCTTACTCGCCTTCATTTTATTTTTGAGATTCACCTTCACACAGTCACCAATGTTGACCCGAAGCGTGAGCGGCATCGGCTTGTAGTTTCCAGCCACCTTCGCCAAATCATCCTCCAGTGCATAAATCTTCGCCTCTGGATTGGAGATTTGTATTTTTCGCTCAAAATCCACTTCAATTGCCTCAGGTGCTTTGGGATTGAACGTCATCGACGGATAATCCAAGGCAACCACATTGAAACTCTTGACCGGAGCATCAGCCGGACATACCGGTAAGGCCTTCGGGATCTCACCTTTATTCGAGAATCCAGCAGGCAGTTTCTTCAGGTCAGAACGTTCTTGATCATACACCCGCACGATCCCCCATCCACCTTCGGATAGCTTTGATGATCTACCGTTAAAGTGGATGTAGTCCCCGGCCTGATGACGAGGACCACCTGCTTCAGGCACTACAAGATCATAGCGCTCAGCAATACCGACATGAATTGAGTTCTTGCGGTTTGCATCTGGTGCATACCGCTCGGTCCAAAACGTATGGCCGGATAAAGTCCAGGTCATCGTCTCGTTCATCAGGGTATGTAACAATCGAAACACCATGGTGTCGCCGGTATACGCCCTCAGAAGCGGCGTGTAAGGATCTCCATGGATCTGGCTATTGAAGATTTGCGAAACATCCGGGTTGGTCGCCAACCGTTGTGCGATTGGGCCGGCACGGAAGTTCAAACCACTGCCGGTTGTATGCGTACCCCCGTTCAAGAAAGGCATCGGCGTCATGTAAATCTTTTCCGGCATCACAAAAGAGACGGTCTTACCCGCTTCCAAGGCGACCTCGATTGGTTGCCCTGGAGGATTCCCTGCCGTAACGATATTGACGGTGTGCGGTACCGTATCGTGAACCTGAACCATCAACTCACGGAAGCTGTTATTCACTCCATGGCCCACAGGCTCGTTCGTGTGAATATCCGCGATTGGGCCACTACGGATCTCTTTTCCTGTCGTAGGATCATGATAGGTTGACCCGACAGGCTCCGCGATAAAGGTCCCAAACCCGCCATGTGGCCAGGTCGTCGCCCCGAACGCGTGGTCATGCCAAAAAACGGTTCCCACATCCGCATCCACCCAGAAACGCTGACGAACAAACTCGACCGTCACAATGTCCTTGGCAGGGTGATCGTTTTTTAACCCCTTGGACAACGTAAGCTGATCGCCTTTGATGGCTATGATGCGTGCAATCTCATTCCCCTTCACATTATCGGCGCCGACCATGATCAAGGTTCCGACGTGATACTGTTTGGCATTCTTCACCGAGATTGTTTTAGCACCCTTCTTTACGGCCGAAGTCAACACCGTATTCATCGGAGCGGGAAGCCCCTTTGGATTCTTCTTCTCGAGCATCGTGAACGGACGAACGGACTGTTCATAGGAGAAGCCCGTGATTACACCGTCCGAGGCCTGATTATCAAACTGGAGGAAGTGCCAGTGTGTGTTAATTTTTGACGCCTGGAAATTCGTGTAATCATCATCATCCCACTCACTAGTCAATGTCCAATCCACGCAGTCATAGATGTTCCCTCGTACGACCAATGGATACTTGAGATCGTCGTTGGCACGAACCGCTGCTTCCTCTTCGTGCAACACGTAGATCAAGCCATTCTGATCAATAACGGCCGGCTCGTTCCCTTGCGCCTTGGCAATCTTGATCGGCACCTTGATGAAATGGACATTGTAATTCTTCCGTCCGGCATTCACCGGACAAAGGCTCCAATTCCCTTGCTCGCCTGGCTTGGCTTGATCGAGACTCTCCTCTCCGTTGTCGTCACGACGGATCATCTCCAACCATGGCGCCCCGACGTGATTCGGAGAAAACATGACCCGTTTTCCAAAGTGCGGGGTAAGATGGGGCCACGCCACCTTCCCTGTCAACGGCTCAAACATGAGTGGATGCCGCTTGCCCGGATGGCTTGAGACATACTTCGGGTTAACAATCGTGCTTTCCTTTTCGCTCATCGCCCGATTGCCTTCCCAAGCCCAATCCAACACCGTAGCATCGTAGGAGACAATCTGCCCCTTCTCGTCTTCCTTATGGCCAGGCTTCCCCGCCGGCGGCAACTGCATCGCCACCCAATCCTTGATCGTAATCGTGGCGGGATTGCCCTTCCAGTTACTCTTCCCCTTCTCGATGATCTTAAACTGAGTGCCGAACCAATCAACGGTTTGACCGATGAGCTTGTCCGATGAAATCGGTGTTTTGATACGGCCTTTGCGATCCGGTAGTTCGCGCAGATCTGGCATCACATCGTTCCGCATCTCGCCCTGCTGAATAGTGTTGTACACACGCCAGTAACCCCACATACCTGAAACGTAATGATGCGCCACGTGGCAATGGAACAGGAAATCACCGGCGAGCTGTTGGCAAAGCCCGGAGCCGCACTCTGTCTCCAGGTCCAACGCCTCGGACGGACCGACAACTTCCACATCAACTCGATCAGTCTTCGCGCGGATGACCGGATACTTGACCGGACCATTCATCGCTGTGGCCCAGAGATTCATGTCATCGATGGCTCGCGGGCTCCGTGGCCATCGGATCGACCCACCATGCGGATGATGGCTATGGAAGACTTCCGATCCACCATGAACAAGACGAAACTTCGCAGGATCACCCATGTAGGAGCGAGGGATCGTTGGAGAGGCATCGCCGAAGGTATAGGAACTATACCCCATCGACTCATCTTCAAACCCAAAGTATTCATGTTGTAAATGCATGTTATTGATCCCGAACGGCTCGCTTCGATAGTTGATCGCGCGGCCGCCTGGACGGTACGTATCCGTCAACGGATCACGTTGCGGCAAGAAATCACCCTTCTTATTGAGTGGACGGAAGGCTTCGTCGCCGACTTCGTGGTAATACAACACAAATTCACGGAAGTCAGGACCGGTCCCGTTCTTGATCATGACCTGCCAGCCACTGGTGGCCGGCGTCGCATCTCCGGTTCCGAGCGGTTCCCAGTAGGTGGAGCCTTTGGGTTCCACGACAAAAGAACCGAACATGCCCATAACCGTCAACTCACGATCGTTGCTATATGTATGAAACTGACGAACGCCCTCCTGCAGGTCGGGATGGATGTACCATTCCAACTCCACGGGCTTGTCCTTGGCAGCGATAGCGTCAGCGTTACTCGTGGTGGCCGCCGCTCCTGTCTTACTCACGACCATCGACGAACCGTGGATATGGAGACTGACTTCCTCGCCACCCTCCAACTTATTGCTTAGCTTAATCTTCAGACAATCGCCCTGATTCGCACGGATCGTCAAAGGCTGAATCCACTGGGCCTGCACCCCGGGAATCACAGCCCCTGGATCAAACCCCTCTTTTTCCCGTGCTTCCTTGTTCTTGGTTTCTTCAGCTCGCACCTTATCGATATCTTCGTCCAAGACGTACATGTAGCCCGGATAAAAATCGAGCCACTGATTAAGCGTGATCTCGACGTTTATCGTGGAGACATTGTATTGCTTCACAGGCGCAGTGGCTGGACACCGACCGCCTGGGGTCGAGGCTACTGGTTCTGCGCGAGGATCCGACATGAGCAATAGATCCTGCCCGCCCGCTCCGTACTGATGCATCATGGCGGAGGTGTTGTACATACCGGTATTGACCGCCTGCACTTGCGGATCCTTGGACATATGCTCCATGATGCGCTGGTGCTGCTGTTCAACCATCGCAGCTCGGTTAGCCTGACCAGACATGGCGTCTTCAACGATGGTCTGACCCTTGAGCTGTTCAGCCCAAGCCGGCAACTGATGATTCATCGCGACGTGTGATGAACTCTCGGCAGTCGCCACTGCCGGTATCGCTAGAAATGCTATTCCAGCGAGCCCGCGCAAGACTCTATTGTAAGGTGAACCGAAACCAAGCATGGACCGACCTCCTTGCTAAGTTGGAAAGTGGACAGAGCGACCACTAAATTGGCCTACTCTTTTATATTTTAGGATATTCAGAACGAAGACGTTTTTGATATAGGACGAAAACCTCTCAGATAAGTCACACCTTGAATTAACATTTGTAAAAAATACTCAATGATGCACCATACTTAAACTTTATATGGAGTGTCAAGACTTTCGTCGCAGCTATCACTCCAACTCCACCCACTACTTTGCGACAGGTGATTTTCTGTTTGCGGTGCCTTGCAAATCCATGTCTAGCACGACAGGCCCATCTCGCTTGCGCGACTCAGTCGCGCGTGGCATTTGGTCAACCATGAGTTTCGTTAACGGAACTGCTGCGATAGTCATCGCGGCACCGAAAGGATTCGAATACAACGAAAGCCGCACGCTCTTCGGTCGCTCGCTCGGCTTGATCTGAGCAACCACCTCCTTCCCCACGAAACCGACCAGCAATCCGCTTCCATCACCAAGCTTATGAATCTCGTAGGATCCAGTTGAGGAGGATATCCGCTCCACCATCAGATCCGGGCTCTGTGTCACTAATGCCAACCCGAGTTGCTTGGGCTCGATAAAGCCATAACTTCCTGTGGGCGCCAGCGAAAACCGAACTGCACCACTCGCCAATTCCACCACACCGTTCTTTGTTCTCATCTGGCCCCTCAATTCCTGCTCAGTTCCGGCTGCCTCGATGACCACTGCCGCAGGCGCAGCCTTCTCCACAGGCAGGACCTCGGTCTTTCCACCTGGTGCTGCGTCACTCACGCACGGAATGCTCGACGAAAGCAGGCCGGCAAGTAAGAAGAGGATAAGCCGGAAATCTCGTAACGCGGCACGAGTCATGTGTGAAGCCATCCCAATGACAACCATATACGTTCCTCGCTATACGTTCCTCGCTTAATCGGCACAGTGAATCGGCGTGTGAGAATATCACACAACGCTATGCCTCAGTGCTCTGCTTCCAGAAGCGACAATGCAGGTCGTACATGAGAAGTCTTGATCGATAATTGATTCTCAGACACCGACCTTGCGCAACGGAATCCCAACCAATTAATCTTCGTGTTCGGATCGGTCCCGTTCCTCATCGCCACCCTCATCGTGGTGGTACTATCCATCCATCCACCGCCGCGAAACGCTTTTTGTGTTCCAGCTTCAGGCCCTTGAGGGTTTCGATCAGGCGCTGTCTTGTAGTAGTCCGGGTTATACCAATCAGCGACCCACTCAGCAACGTTGCCGATGGTCTGATACAGTCCGTAGGGACTCAAGGCATTCTCATACTTATCGACTGAAATAATAGGCGGGTAGAGCAGTAATCGCTCAGGGCGATCACGAACGGGCCCGGAAAGACCTGTCCGCCCGAAATTGGCCCGTGTTGGTCCCGCATACTCCTGCCCCCAAGGAAAGAGCCGACCATCTGACCCACGTGCCGCTTTCTCCCACTCAGCTTCCGTCGGTAGGCGCTGACCAGCCCACTTACAGTAGGCATCGGCATCATACCAAGTCACGTGCATGATCGGATGGTGAGCCATCGAGTCTTGGAAGTTGCCTCCATCGTACCGCCAGTCAAGTTGCGGGGAGCGGTTGGTGGCCAGCACGAACTTCAAATATTCGAGTGCCGTCACTTCGTACTTGCCGATCTCGAAGGCATCAAGGTAGACACGATGCTGAGGGATCTCACTCCGATAGGCAAGCCGATCCGTCTTCTTATCGCTGCCCATCAGAAACTCTCCCGCTGGCACCATCACCATTTCTGCCTTCGTTTTCCAATTCGCGACTCGCTCAGCGGCAAGCTTCTTGCCGGCTTCGGTCCAATCGACCGTGATGTCTTGGGTATCTAGGGCTCCTGCGGTCTGGGACATGACCGCTAGGGCACCGATCATGAGTAGCGTCCGACATACCCAACCCCGTGTACTGCTCGTTTTTTCACTCATCATCCCCTCCCAACCCCCAAATAGTAGAACGCCCTCAGCATATCGGGTGTCACTGGGAAAACTGCATCGCCTTTTGCACAACACCATCATGATCGACAGTCGACGCCTCACCACTGCTATCATCTCCGAACTTCGCACAGCGAAACCCCGTCAAGTAACTCTCCCGATCAGGTGGACCACCATTGCGGCCGGCGGAGCGGGCAACCTCCGGGTCTTCGTTCCAGGACCCTCCACGAAAGACCTTGAGTTCTCCGGTCGTAGGCCCTTGCGGATTCTTGTCGTGACCATGCCGGTAATACTCCGGATCAAACCAATCCGATACCCATTCGCTGACATTACCGGCCATTTGATACACGCCGTACGGACTGGCGCCTTTGTCATAGCGATTGATATTGGCGAGCGGCGGGTACTTGAATCCTCGCTTCGACCCAGGGTGGGCAATATTACTCTTGATCCAACCTGCAGGCTCATTCCCCCAGGGAAAAATCCGACCGTCTACCCCACGGGCTGCTTTCTCCCACTCGGCCTCAGTCGGAAGTCGTTTACCGGCCCACCGGCAAAAAGCATCGGCTTCACGCCAGCTCACGTTGATCACGGGATGGAGTATTGCCTTTTCTGGAAATGGATTCTCTCGCCAGAACTTCGGCCAATCTGCTCCCGTCCCGAGGACGAATCTAAGATACTCAACGTTTGACACCTCGAACCGGTCGATCCTGAACGTGTCAAGATAAACCTCATGCTGTGGCTGCTCCTGCGGGCCGGCGGCACGGTCTTTTCGCGGATCACTCCCCATAAGAAACGATCCTGCCGGGACCAATACCATTCCACCCGGCACCTCCATTGCCCCCAACCGCTCGGCTTCATCATGTGGCGTCCACAGCTGCGGCTGCTTCGAGCTCTCGTGGTCGGCCCTCGCCGGGACACCAATGAGTGACAGCAGCCCACACACGACGATTATCCAGATGCATCGCATGAGACCGACGAGTGATGCCACTGCTCCCTCAACCTGCATCGATCCAACCTTCTCTCACCGTTTCTGCTTCTGAATCATTGGATCAATCTCTTTCTGGGCTTCCTCCGTCACATTATACCGGACATAGTCATGTTCTAGGACCTCATTGGCATAGAGGCGACCCGTCGGAGCCTGGACCATCAGCGTCGTTTCCATCGTCTCTTTTGGACGCACCGTAATCGTTTGCTCAACGGATGTCCTCACGTAGGGATGCCAGACGACCAACTTATAGGTACCCGGGGGAACGTTGGTGATGGCGAATCGCCCCTCCTCGTCCGTCTTGGCAAAGTACGGATTGTTGACCGCTACTCCCCAACTCTCCATATACGCGTGAAAGCCGCACTGCATCACGAAGATCCTGCGCCCCTTGCTGAGATTCACCAATTGTTTCGTGGGAGCACCGGCCATGTGTTTGTGATACATCGCGGCATCGCTACGATCTTTAAAGTTCCGAGGATGTCCTGGATTCATCGGTAGCGGAACATTGAACAGGACTCGTGCCCCCAGATTCGACGTTTCATACGCTTGGATATCGTGCATGACAGGATCCATATTGACGACGGTCACTGATTGGTCGTCTCTCACCGCCATCGTAAAGGGGAGAAACAAGCAGTCCTTGGCTTCAACTTGAGGCGTACTCGTCTCGTCAAACGGCTTACCTTTCTCCACCCCTTCGAGATACACCACGACTTCTCGAAATTCTCCACCGAGTCCCACATTGAAGGGCTGCAAAATCCGCCACCCTTGTCCGTCTGAGATGCGGCCGCAGTAGAAGGGATCAGGCAACGTCGTGAGATTATAGCCTTTCGGCTTCGGGACCTGCCCACCGAGATACACCGTCCCCATAATACTTCCACCGTCTGAAACCATATATTCTTGGTACGCGGCAGCCTGACTGCCCCCCGCGAGCATGATTAACCCGATGATGAATCGCCCCCACGTCAGCATGTTCATATTCACTCCTTGTGTATCCTGATTTTGCCATCGCAATCAACCTACACGATAGGACTGGAATCACTACAAACACAAGTGGGGGAGCCGCATGAAACAGGCGACTCCCCCACAGATGCGATACTATCTCCGTTCCGCTATTTCATCGCGGTCGGAGTAGCTTTCGGTTGGGGCGCTACCTCAGCCCGCTTGACCGCCGCTCCCATAGCCCCGAGCGGCTGGATCCGGGTATCACCTGCCGGCAATACTCGGAGATAGCCCCACTGACCGGACTGCGTGTAGGGCAACCGTTGGTTCGACCACACGAAGTCACCGACTTGACGGTACGGACCACCCGCACCGCCACGTAGGAAGACATCGAGTGTTTCAGAACCAGCGTACTCCACAACACTGATCATATCAGCACCCGGCATGTACGGCTCGATCGGCCACTCATGGCCCTCGACTCCAAACATCCCGTTTTGCTCACTATTGGCGCCGATCACGTGAATCCTGACCGCGTCGCCTGCGTGCGCTTCGATCAACGGCGTCACAGGATCCTCCGGCTTGTCGACGACACAAGGCTGGAAGATCTTCCCGAGTGAGCATCCTTGATCTTCTCGGAACTTGTAGGGCTCTGCGCGGTAGTTCACCGACGTCAAGCCCGCGACATTCTGCACATACGGCATGAATGCCGTCCCGATGATGTTGTCCTCATCTTGGAAGAAGAGGGCCACGTCACGGTAGTTCCGTTTCCCAACGTTGTCTGGGAGCGTCGTATCCACGATCACGTCCGCCCGCCAGGCGTTCTTCTGTGAGACATCTGCACCGCTCACAGGATCACGATACTGTGAGCCACGTGGGCCGATGATGATCGCGCCATACAACCCGTTCCGTGGGTTGACGACGATATTGCCACCATCCCACACCAAGGAGGTCGTCTCCTTGTTCGACGGATGCGCATAATAGGTGTACTGACGTTTTTCACCTGGACCAATGGTCTGGTCGCCGCCGTTGTTACCGACGTTCAACCCTTGGCTGTCCTTCGGATCAAAGGCCAATCCAGGCGCAAAGAATGACGCCCGGCTCTCCTTCATCTTATTCGTCAAATTCACCTTGATACAGTCGCCTAAATTTGCACGTAGCGTCAGCGGATGCGGTGTCGCACCGCTGGACACCGTCGTGGCTTCTCCTTCCAGCGCGAAGATTTTGCCCTCCGGCATGGTCATTTCAATCTTCCGCTCGAAGTCCACTTCAATCGCATCCGGCGCTTTCGGATTCAACTTCATTGGGCGATCCAATGCCACCACACTGAAGTTCTTGACCGGTGCATCCGCCGGGCAGACTGAGCTCGGCGTGGCAGGAATACTCAAAGGATTGGTCCCCTTTGGCAAAGGCATCAGATCGGGCACTTGCTTATCAAGTACCCGAAGGATTCCCCATCCACCTTCTGCGAAGTGGGAACTTCTACCATTAAAGTGGATATAGTCACCCGGCATACCCTGGAATCCGCCTGCCTTTGTGACCAAATCATACCGTTCGGCGATTCCAACGTGAATCGAGTTCTTCCGATTGGCATCCGCCGCATAGCGTTCTGTGAGGAACGTATGACCGGAGATCGTCCAAACGTGGGACTCATTCATGAGCTGGTGCAACAGGCGGACGACCAATGTGTCACCTGTGTAGGCCCGAATCAACGGTGTCCCAGGATCTCCATGGATCGCGCTGCTGAACAGCTTCGAGGTATCCGGATTGTTGGATAGACGTTGTGCAAACGGAGCCGCGCGGAAATTGAAGCCGCTGCCGGTCGTATGCGTTCCGCCGTTGATGTACTTATTCGGCGCATTCAGGATCTTTTCCGGCATCTGGAACGACACGGTCTTTCCAGCTTCCAGAGCAACCTCTACCGGCTGTCCTGGAGGATTACCGGCCTCGATCACGTTCACGGTGTGCGGCACCGTGTCATGGATCGATACCATCAGCTCACGAAAACTCCCACTCACGCCCGCCCCGATCGGTTCGTTGCTGTGAATGTCTGCAACCGGGCCGCTGTAGACCAACTTGCCGTTCTTCGGATCATGATAGGTCGATCCGAAGGGCTCCACGATCGTAACGCCGAACCCGCCATGCGGCCAGGTCGTCGCACCGAATGCATGGTCATGCCAGAACACAGTGCCCATGTCTACATCCACCCACCACCGATAGCGGACAAACTCCGGCGATACCAGATCACCCGCCGGGTGATTATTCTTCAACGGCTTATAGAACGTCACCTGATTGCCCTTGATCTCCTTGATCCGGGCAACCTCTTGGCAGCTCTTGTCCCGTGGCAATGAGGCCGTCGGATCGTTCCCCTTGTCTAAACAATCCATCCCGACCATGACTTCGGTATTGACATGGAAGGGCGTGGCGCCTGGAGCCATCTTGATCTTGAGCGATTTCGCTCCAGCCTTCACGGCACCCTCTAGCTTCGCCACCATCGGAGCCGGCAACCCATGCTTGGTCTTTTTCCCCCACATGGTGAACGGCCGGACTGACATCTCATATTCAAACCCTGAGATCACACCATCCGAGTTCCCCGTGTCGAACTGGAAAAAGTGGGGATGGATGTTGATCTTGGATGACTGGAAATTCGTGTAGTCGTCGTCATCCCACTCGCTCGTCAGCAGCACGTCCACACAGTCATACACGTTGGCACGAATGACTGCGGGAAGCTTCAGATCGTCATTCGCTCTGGTCAAACGTTCTTCTTCATGAAGCACATAGATCAAGCCGTCCTTGTCGACCATGGCCGGCTCTTTGCCCTGCTTCTTAGCCAGGGTAATCGGCATCCGCACGAAGTGGATGTTGTAGTGCTTACGATTCGCATTTTCGGGGCAGAGGCTCCATCGGCCCTGCTCACCCGGCTTGGCTGGCTCGGAGGTCCGCTCACCATTTTCATCCTGGTGAATCGGCTCCAACCAGGGCGCTCCGCTGTGGTTTGCTGAGAACGGCACACGCTTGCCGAAGTGCGGTTTGAACAATGGCCACGCCATCTTGGCCGTGGTTGGATCAAACAGAATAGCAGGCCTGGTGCTGTCCTCCCACTTGGCTGCCCATGTATATTTAGGATTCTGCGCGGTACTTTCACGTTCACCACGCGCGATATTTCCGTCCCACTTCCAATCCCACACCGTTGAATCATAGGACAGGATCTGTCCCTTTTCATCATCGGTATGGCCCGGCTTTCCTTGTGCCGGGACAAACATCTCAACCCAATCCTTGACGTTCACGACGACCGGGTTAGACTTCCAGTTGGTCTTCTGCCCCTTGTCGACAATCTTAAACGTCTTGCCGAACCAATCAACCGTGGTACCGATCAGCTTATCGGACGAAACACCGAGCTTCATCCGACCGATGCGATCCGGCAACTCACGGAGATCCGGCATGCTGTCGGTATGGGCCGCCCCCATTTGAAGCGTATTGTAGAATCGACCATACCCCCACATGCCGGCTACATAATGGTGGGCCACATGGCAGTGATAGAGAAACTCCCCTGCCAAATGTTGACAACCACCACCACCGCATTCAGGCTCAAGGTCCAACGCCTCAGATGGACCGATCACTTCCACATCCACGCGATCCGACTTCGTTCTCACGATCGGATACTTCACGGGCCCATCCACACCCATGGCCCAGAGATTGTTGGGCTCGGTGCCTGGGCTCCGCTGCCACCGGATCGACCCACTATGAGGATGGTGTGAATGGAACACTTCGGAACCACCATGGACCACCCGCCACTTCACTGGATCGCCTAAGTAGCCACGAGCAATCGTGGTCGGCGTGTCGCCGAATGTATAGGAGCTGTA
Organism: Nitrospira sp. UW-LDO-01; assembly: GCA_002254365.1. GTDB lineage: Bacteria > Nitrospirota > Nitrospiria > Nitrospirales > Nitrospiraceae > Nitrospira_D. The sequence goes on along the minus strand of NIUT01000122.1, from coordinate 13,133 downwards.
GGCCATCGATTCATCTTCAAACCCGAAATACTCGTGCTGGAGATGCATCTGGTCGATCCCAAACGGCTCACTGCGATAGTTAATCGCGCGACCGCCTGGACGATAGGCATCGGTCAATGGGTCACGTTGAGGCAGGAAGTCGCCCTTCTTGTTCAACGGACGGAACGCTTCGTCCCCGATCTCATGGTAGAACAGCACAAACTCACGGAAGTCAGGTCCGGAGCCGTTGTCAATATTGACCTGCCAGCCGCTCTTCACTTCAGGTGCAGCCCCCCCACTCCCCAACGCGTCGACGTACTTAGAACCCTTCGGCTCGACAACGAACGCCCCGAAGAGGCCCAACACCGTCAACTCACGGTCATGACTGAAGGAATGGAACTGACGTACGCCTTCCTGCATCTGAGGATGAAGATACCATTCAAATTCTTGCACCTTGCCTGGCGCCACAATCGATTCAGGATTCGTGGTGGTCGCCGGCTTACCAGACGAGCTTACGATCATGCTGGACGCCTGAATGAACAGACTCCCATCCTCACCTTCCATCTGATTGCGCAAGGTCATCTTCACGCAATCTCCAGGGTTTGCGCGCATGACCAACGGCTGAATCACATCACCCTGCAATCCGGTGGTAACGGCACCCGGATCGTACCCATCTTTCTCTCTGGCTTCTTTATTTTTCGTTTCCTCTGCACGAGCCTTGGAGAGATCCTCCGTCAACACGTACATGTAGCCCGGATAAAAATCGAGCCAACGATTCAAGGTGATTTCGATGTTGATCATGGACACATCGAACTGTTTTACCGGCACGCCGGCAGGGCACTTCCCTCCCGAGCTGAGGACCGGTTCACCCTTTCCTGCATCCGTCATCAACAGGAAGCTGCTCCCATCCTGCCCCATATACTGGTGCATCATCGACATATTGTTGAATGCACCGGACGTCTGCTGCACCTGCGCATCACTTTGAGCCTGCTGTCCGAGCTTCTCCATCAGGCGATGATGCTGCATCTCCATCTTTTGGGCATTGTCGGCGCGCCCTTCGATGGCATTCTCAACCACCGTCTGCCCCTTCAGCTGTTGGGCCCAGCCTGGCATCGCCACCGGAGTCGCATGCCCACCATGAGGAGCAACCCCCGACTCGGCAGCAAACAACCCAGGCGCCGCAAACAGACCCCCAGCCAGCAAGACTGACTGGAGCATCCGCGCGATGCCTGATCGCCTCAGCCCTCTAAAAGGTTTAAAAAATAGAACTCCCATACTTGGCCTCCCCTCGCTTAGATGCATCCCTGAGAGCGGATGATCGTATTGAAAAACCCCCAATTACTTCTCCCACTTCAACATCGACCCACATTTAAAAATTAAGTATTTTCACGCTCTTAGCCCGGCTAATCCCATTGTCTTAGCAAGCTATGTAGCCGCTTGCTAGAAACGGTGTCAAGTTTTTTGTGTGGCTGAGGTGCTTTTGGGCACCACACCCCCACGTCCTCTGATGGTGCACTGAGACACCGGCCTCCAGCGTGACTCCGGCCGCTAGTGAACCTGAGAAATAAAGAGCTGGTGAAGGGTTCCTTCTTGCGAAGGAATGGGTCATTCGGAGGCCGGTCCAAAATCACCCAGACCTTCACCAGCAACAATATTCGTGAGCAATCACTGTGCCTTTTTGTACGAACGATCAAATGGATCAGTATTTTTAATAGATACAAGAGGTTGTGGTGAATTCACGCTCGCAATACCACTCAACAGACTTTGCGGAACTTTTCTACAGAGGAAGACATCCGCTAGACAAAGTCTACATCTATCAATATAAATCATATGGTTATAACTGTCTAATTCATTAGACATTCCGCATTGTCCATTTGGGGCAGGATGGGACAACGGGAAGGAGTTTTACGGACTGAGCTGTCGTTAGAAAAACGCCATGCTGGTGTAGGTCGCCGTAGAGTTATATTGATCGGTGATACCGCGATCGTAGCGGAGAACCTGCCCCTTCTCGGCTTGGATCACTCGCAAGAGGCAGTAGATGGGCGAGAAGCCGGAAATGCGACGCTGATCGTTTTCTCTCTGAATATAGGCAGCGAATTCCTCAGGCTTGAGTTCTTCCACGTGCTTCAGCATTTCTAAGTCCCGCTGCATGGAACGGTGGAACGAAAAATCGGTAGGTGGTGCAGTATCGCCATAGCGCAGACCAAGATGGGCCAATTCTCCGGCCGCGATCACGCAGACTGTCTTTCCAGATTCAGTAATAGTATTCCGGAGAGCCGTAAGAAATTGCTCCACGGAATGCTGAACGGTTACATCTTTCAGGCTGGATGCTGAAAACGAGGAAAGAATTGGAACAATGGTGAAGGGTTTGTTGACACTCGTCTGAAGAAACGGCAGCTGGAATTCAATCGCAGGTTCAGCCTGGTGTGCGATCTCTTCGTCAACACAATCCGGCACCAATGCCTTGAGCCGCGTCACAATCTGTTGATCCGTTGGGATCAGGCCAAACGGCGTTTCAAAATCCTTGTCCGTCACGGCAAACACATGTTCAAGACCGGCATGGGCGGTCCCGATGATGACATAGACGTCCGGCTGCTGACTTTCTTGAAGTTCTTTGTAGCCCCATGCGTAGACCGGTCCTGCTTGTTTGAGGTCGTAGGTGGGCGTCACGAGCCCTTTGATCAACTTCCCTTTGTTCTCAGATGGCTTGAAATCGGGCCCTTCGCTTGAGGTGAAGAATCCGTCGATCTGCTTGCGCAGTTTGGCGCCATCCGCTTCATAACTTCGTCCGACAAACACCGCGGGACGGAACGGCCGTTGTCGATACTCGGCCAGAGCCTGTTGCCGTGCGGCCTCAATCCGTGGACCTTCCAGAAACAGCTTCTCATCCAGATCTGCGACCAGCTGCTCAACTTTGCTCGGGAGCAGAAACTCACCGAACCGTTTCAAGTACACCCCCCCGATATCCAGGAGGGAATGTTCTCCATCAAAATGCTGCACGATAAAAAAGAAGTTGAGCGGCAGCACCAGCTTTTCTTGACTCAGCCCACTTGGGTCCCACAGCACGACCAACTGATCTTCCCCCTGCTTGATGGGTGAGAACTGAAGATTTCTGAGGATCGGATATTGGACAGAATCTTTGGTTGAACTCTTTGTCATGATGATGAGGTCGATCTCGTCTATGCGGTCTGTTTGGCCTGTTTAGAACACAATACGTTTCATCTCGCTGACACAGTGTATCTGGACTATGGTCCATTTCGTCAAGAGTCTGGCATCGGCAGATCCGGCTCACCAGAAAAATCAGAGAGACCAAAAAGATCTATCCGTCTGCTGAAAAAACTCGGTTTGTGTGCTTCGACAGGCTCAGTACGAACGGAAAACCTCAATGCTTTCAATAACCACTCCATTCGTCCTGAGGCTCTCGAAGGATGACCGGAGGGCTTTTCAGCAGACTGTTATTGTTTTTCCTGCGCACCGAGGCTCGACCGCCGACTGAGAAGAACCAACGCGGCCACGACGGCAACCACCAACCAGATTGTGGGGCGACCGTAGGAAGCGTCGGAAAACTCGATAAGATCGCTGAGTCGACCGATCAAAAGCGACATACGAGCCATCACCGTGTACCCAAACCCGGCGCCGAAGGAGATCATGAGGAACATGATGCCGGTTCGCGCCACCGCTTTTCCCGTTCCGCTATGCTCGATGGAAAAGAAAAAATAGAAGAGCACCGAGCTGACCCCCAGCAAGATAATGATGGCATTGAGGTTACTGGCCGGATTGAGCAGATTCATTGAAAAGGTGAGCCCATCCGGTCCCGCGATCGACAAAAGCGGACGCACGGTATCCTCGATTTGCTTCAAAATAAACGACGAGATCGTCCGTGGAATGGCCAAGCCCGACCCCATTCCCACGATAAACGCAAAGGCATACCGAGACATCCAGGCCGCCTTTGGCACATAGCGAGTCAACATGAGCATCCCGATTGCCACGGGAATGAAGAGCGCAAACTCTCCGTTCTCGACGATCGGCTTGATGATGAGGTGCAGAATCACGGTGTCGTAGGTCTTCACGATCGTGTACCCGATCGAGACCCCGACATAGAGATGTTCGGCGAATTTAAAGAGCGGGGTGTCCTTATAGAGAAAGGAAAAGATCAGGAGCGTTAACCCTGTTGCAACCCAAGCTCCAAATATTGTGGCATCCATCCTTATCCCCTATCTACTACCCGAGGTGCCCCTGAGCCCGTAAGGCCCGCCGCTGCGAAAAATAGATCAGGTTGCACGTGATGACCAGAACAATGATCGCCACATGCGTCGCGGACTGTGCATCCATGCCGGCCACCGCCTTGCCTTTTTGACCGATCAAGCTTTCATATTCCGCCGCCCCACGGAGACCCCCGATCAGGCCGTTGATCTGCCCGCTCCGGAGCAATGGATAGAGTCCAGGCGCCATGACGCCTGTACAGCCACCACCCATTTCAAATTTGTACTTATCCTTCCCAAAGACGTACCACTCTTCCACCCCCGGTCGTCCTGCACCCAGACTAACCATGTACGTCACATCTTTCAGATTGCGCACGCCCTCCAACACAGGCAGCCCCTTCGTCGGTTTGCCGCCATAGTCGCTGGGGAAGGCCGAGTAGAGATCCTGCCCCATATTGATGATCACGGCCTGTCCGCCGGGACTCCACCCGAGAAAGGCGTAGTCCTTTCCATATTCCTTTCCCATCTCCTTGGCGACCTGCGTCACGATCTGGTCCGCCATCCCGGTGCCGGATACCCACAAGGTCATCGTCATCACACGAAGATTTTTCCTGAACGCGTGTCGGAGCAGCGAAATCGCTTGGGGATACAGCTCCGGCTTTGAGGCCGGATCAAAATCGATCGAGAGGAGAAACACCGACCCTTCCGGTAACGACTCAATATGGTCATACACGCCGCGCACTTCCGGCGAAATCTTGATCGGCAACCCGACCGGATAGAGCAACGGCAAGAGGGTACAGAGACCGATCATCAAGAAGATGATTCGCCGATCGATCTTGAGCATGCGATCTGAGAAGCTCATGACCTGTTTCTCATGAGGCACAGTAAGTTTCGAGTTTGGGGTTTCGAATTTCCGGTCCCGCCGAACCCGAAACGAGAAACTCGAAACTATCGTTCTGCATGCGATAGTGAGAAACGAGAGACGAACGAGGTTTCACGTTACTCTTTTCCCCCACCCAGATACGACCGTTCCACGCCGAAGATGATCTTGAACGACAGGGCGATGGCTCCAAGGCTGACCCCGATCAGGATGGCCCGACGCACGGACGAGTTCAGCACGTTCAAAATCCACGAGGACACGTCGCCGCTCAGAGGAATCAGATACTCACCCAGCGGCACCCGTCCCATCATCACAATCACAGCCGCCACCAAGAGCACCGCCGCTTCACGGCTTCTCGCCCTGAACGAGCGATAGGCCGCCGACGCGATAAAGAACGCCAAGATGGCGAACATCGTGCCTTGTAACGGCACCATCATGAAGTTGTAGACCCAGCCGAAGGCCGTCATCGTGCCATCGATACTTTCTTTCCCATTGGCCCAGAGCCCAACCGCGATTGTGCCGAGCATGCCGACATAGAGGACGAGGCTATACCCCCAACCTGCTTCCTGGCGTTTGATCTTCACCGCATGTTGATGGAACAGACTGGTCACTCCCAAGATCAACGCAAACCCACCGACGATCTGCATCCACTTTGTGGCAGACGTGAGCATCTGCTCCGAGGCCGGATGCGGCACATAGTACTGAGCGGCAAACAACAAACCTGTGACCAACGTAATGAGGAGAGGAAGTTGTCGGCGCAGAAAAATCATGTCAGCTCCTTAGGCAGACCAAAAACTTCCTGCGGCCAGTGCGTAGAGGTGAGCCCCTACCAAAGCCAAATGCGGCACATAGTACTGAGCGGCAAACAGCATTCCTGTCACCAGCGTGATCAACAACGGAAGTTACCGGCGCAGAAAGGTCATTTCAGGTCCCTCATGAGATCGAGAAAGAACTGCGGCCATTGCGCGCCGGTGACGACTCCCACGGTCGCCAAGACGGTTCCCACTGCCAGCGCCACCAGAATCACGGCCTTCCCGATATCCTGTCCGCGCAGGGTTCCGATCTGGACCGACTCTTTGGAAAGGTAGGCGCTGGCTGCGTAGAGCTCCTCACCGATCAGTGTGTAGTCGCAGGTCGTCACGAAGAAAGGCAATTGGTGGTCCGCATCGGTTCCGGCAATTTGAATGGCCCCGGTACTGGCTCCTGTTTCCGTCAAGAGCAACGATTCGGCAAAATAATGACCCATGAAAAAATTCGCCGCGGGCTTTTTGCGCAACATGATGCCGTCCACCGCCGCCGTATAGCTAAACTGATCCGATGTGATAAAAAAGTTCGCGTCCTCCTTGAAGAGGTCCGGCTTCCCCGCTTCCAAATACGCCTGTTTCGTGATCTCTTGGCAGACCGCCATCGTGATCGGCTCGCGATGAGGCACCATCAGTTCCGTCTCATAGAGCGCCGCCCGTTTGGCCACCTTCCCGAGAATGACCGCCGCGGCGATCGTCGAGGGGTCATGCAGATCATGAGCCCCGGTGAGATAGAGAATCGGCTTGCCCAGCTCCGTCGCCCGGCCAATGGCTTCATCAACGGCATCCAACCCCGGAATGCGGCGCAGAAAAATCTCGTGCCGCTTGGCATAGCTGATCGCAAAGAATACCAGACCACCGAATGAAAGACCGATGATCAAATTATTGAGCTGGTTCCAGTTGAACCAGTTGGCCGTCGGCGTCGCGACCTGGACGGTACTGAAGAGACGTTGATCAGCCTGCATGGCGGCCACCGCCACGGCATAGGACTGATCATTCTTGATCTCCAGACCCTTCGTACTTTTCACCATCGTCTGATGCCACGTCTTCTCCGCCGTCCTGGTCCACCAAGCGGTTTTTACATCTTTGACATACTTGGCATTGGATGGAAATTCTGCAACGACCATCAACCTCTGAGGATCCGTCGTGGACGCATCACCGACTAGCACCTGATATCGGACATCCGGACCATCAGTCGCCAGAGGCGCCCACTGAACGGTGAGGCTTTCTCCTCCGTCGTTCGGCGTATCAAAAACCCGCACCTCCTGTGGTGCAGTGATCAGAGGCTCTGCCACGGCATGTGATGCCAACACACCCATCATCCAGCCAATCGCGAATAGCAACCGACAGGCTGAGCGAGCATACCGACGTTTGACGAGATACGTTTCACGCTTCACGCAACTCATGCCCCTTCAATCACTTCGATATTCGTCCTTGGAATCACAGCGGTCTTTCCATCGGCAAATGTGACCTCCAAGACACGCACTTCACTCTCCGTGGATATCTTGGTCAGCTCGGACGGGAGCGCCGACACTTCACCGATTCGGCCAAACATCGGATCACGGATGATCCGAACGGGATCACCAATGTTGATGCCTTCCCGCTGCGATCGGCTGACAGTCTTCGTCTCCCCTTCCCCCTGTGGAATAATAATCTCCGGACGAATCACACCGGCCCTGATTTGTGTGGCCCCGGAGATCGACGCTTTCTGACCGGCATGAGCGGAGAGGAGCTTAAACGTCTTTGTGGCCATTGGAATGGTCCCAAACCCCTCGGTTAGAATCAGCGTAAACCCAACCTGTTCGGTACCCGTAATAGCCACACCCAGGTCATAGCCCAGCAAAGCACGGAGATCTTCATCGTGAATGCCGCCAACCACCAGACCGGCCACACCCACAGTCTTGGCCTGCTTCATCGATTCGGCTGAAAGAAACGAGCCTCCGACCACCACCTTGCCCTTCATGGCAGCCGTGAAGTGACTCGGTATCAATGGTTCGTCCGGAGCGTTCACCGCCATTACAATGTCGCCGAACGTCTCCCCACCAATGCCGAAAATGCCCTGCACCAAGCTACAGGTCGTCTCAACCACAACACCCTGTTGTGGAATCGTCTCGGTGATCGTGCCGTCCACATAAGCCAACAGCTCCAGCACTCGCGGCGGCTCACGTAACAAGACTTGCCCCGTCACGGACGATATAGATTCGATCGTGCCGGAGACCGGCGAGCGAATTTCCGTCTTGAACCATTTGATCAGCGGTTTATTCTCAGCCAGAATCTCATCCTTGGTGACCGCGTCACCTTCTCGTTTGGTCAGATACCCTTTCAGTTCGCCTGGAGTCACGCTGAGCTGATTGGCGAGGTTGATCGGGAAGACCTTTCCAGGCAACTCAGCGTTGGCCACCACCTGATCGGACCGGACCCGATCGCCGACGGCGACCAAGACTTTCCCCGGAAGCGGCAACATACGGCGACGATGAACGACCGTATGTTCCGTGACAGTGAGACCGGGAGTGTAGCTGTGAGCCATAAATTAAGTTTCGAACTTTGAGTATTGCATTACTGTCCGATAACTAAAACCAAGCACTCGACACTAGCCGCTCGCCATCGGATACAAGCCGACAGAATCGAACCATTTCGTGAGTGATGCCACACGGGCCTGTTGCTCACCCGGAAGTTTCAGTGGCCGCCCACGTCCGTCAAGCAAGAGTCCAACCACACCGCCATGAACTTCCTTGGTCACAGCCACGCCAGCTCCAGCCCCCATGCTGACGCCTTTGGCAGGCTGAACCGTGATCGTGGCCTTCTGACCTGACTCCAATGGATAGAGCTTCAACTCGCCAAACTTCAGCTGATCACCGATCGTCTTTCCGTCCGGCATCGTCATCTGATAGTCCGCACAACGATCACCGTCCTTCCCCTGCCCGATCGGCGCCACGCAAGTCCCGAGATAGACCATGCAATCTCGCACGAACACATCCGTCGCTGCCTTCTCATTGATCGTCGAGAGCACCCCAAGGTGCGGCATCATGAAGATGCTGTCGACGGATAACCTCGTACAGCCCATCGGCTCGTAGGCATCGACCATCATCAACATGGATTGAATCCGACGCGGAGCATGGGACAAGATCCCGCCGCTTCCAACGATTAGATCCAGCTTCAGCATATCGATCAGTGACTTGCCCGAAGCCTGCTGTTCGAACACATCGGAGATCGTCCGTTCTTGTTGGACCCCTTTCAGTCCAGTGGCCAGCGACTTGTGATGAATCAAGGCCAACCGCAAGGCTTCGCGCGCAATCGCTTGTTCAATTTGCAACTCATCAAGCGTTTGCGGGATGGTTGTCGGACGGATCATCTTGTTCTTGATGCGGTTCCGCAACGTCTGCTCATCAATCGTGAACGGCACCCAGCGCATGATATTGGCCAGTCCTGCTTCCGCCAGGACATTCGACACGCTGTACGACATCCCAAGATTGGCACTGACCGTCCGATTGAACACACCGTCGAACACGGAGAAGACGTCGGTCGTGGCTCCACCGATATCCACCCCTATTAGGTTCAGATGTTCCCGCTTCGCAATCGCTTCCATAATGAGGCCGACTGCGGCTGGAGTCGGCATGATGGGCGCACCGGCCATCTCAATCAGTTTCTTGTACCCGGGTGCCTGCTGCATGACATGTTCGAGAAACAGGTCATGGATCTTGTTCCGCGCCGGTGTGAGGTTCTCGCGTTCCAGAACCGGTCGAATGTTGTCGGTCACGACGAGCGCGGATTTCTCTTCAAGGATCTTCCTAACTTGTGGTTGAGCTTCCTTATTGCCTGCGTAGATCAGCGGCAACTTGTAGGTAAATCCGAATCGTGGACGCGGTTCCGCCGCCGCCACATACTCGGCCATCTCCACCACGTGATTCACCGCCCCTCCGTCTGTACCGCCGGCCATCAGGATCATGTCCGGTCTCATCGAGCGGATCCGTTCGATCTTTTCATGCGGCAAACGCCCATCATTCGCCGCCAACACATCGATGACAATGGCCCCGGCTCCCAGCGCCGCCCGTTGCGCGCTTTCACCAGTCATGTTCTGCACAACACCGGTCACCATCATTTGCAGGCCGCCGCCCGCACTGCTGGTGGAGATATAGATGTCGACACCCGTCTTGTCATCACGGCACGGCGTGATGATCTGATCACCATCTAGAATCTTGCGGCCAGACAGTTCCTCAATTTCCGCGATGGCGTTCAAGACCCCGCGCGTCACATCTTCGAACGGAGCCTCAACGGTCGTCGGTGCCTCACCACGATAGGTCTGTCGATAGGTGTCCCCAACTTTCTCGATGAGAATCGCCTTAGTGGTGGTACTGCCACAGTCTGTGGCGACAATGACGTTGAGGGGATGATCGATCTTTGGAGAAGTGGAAACAGAAGCCGTCATTGAGCCGTGGCTCCCTGTGGAGCAGACTTGGTTTCAATGATGGCGATGAGACGAGTCACCGTATCACGACGTTCGAGCAAGCGAGCAACCTGTTCGACTTCCTTGGTATTGAAGGCACAGTCAAGGATGGGGGTCAGGAAATGGAGCGCCTGGCTTCCGAGAAAATTCATCGGCCCCATGGACTCCAAGAACATCGTTGCCGGCGCCGCCATCCGACGATTGATAATGACGTCGGCGATGCGCTCCAGCAATTGGACATCTTCTATGGCGAGGGGTTGATCCTCCGGCTGCAGGGCAAAGGCGTGGCGTAGACCGGCTCGAAGTTGAGCCAGTTTTCCAACTGCACTTCCAGTGAAGAATGATCGCATAAGTATCGGTTGGATAAAGGAAACCCAGAACGAGCCGCATTATATGAAGGGGGTGGAGGAGAGTCAATTCGGTGACGTTTCCTTCTCAGATTTCTTGCAAGCTCGTTGCTGTTATGCAACCATGGCACTAACTGGAGCATAGTGGCTGTCATGACCTGGCGCGATCGCATTGTAGTAGACCCTGCCGTCTGCCATGGTAAGCCTTGCATCAAAGGAACGCGAGTGATGGTATCGGTTGTTCTGGATAATATTGCTGCAGGAGAACCTGCCAATCAAATTGCAACCGCCTACCACCTAGCAAAAGAAGACGTTCAAGCTGCGTTGCAATATGCCGCAGAACTGACACGTGAACGGATTGTCCATCTGGAATCCGGTGCAGCGTAGTGCGCTTCAAACTCGACGAGAATCTCCCGCCAGACGCCTCTACCCTTCTCAGCAATAGTGGGCATGATGCATTGACCATCTGGGATCAAGGGCTTCAAGGCCGTCCGGATGCCAAGATTGCCGAGGTTTGCCAAGAAGAACAGAGGACGCTCATCACACTCGACCTCGACTTCGCTGACATTCGCGCCTATCCGCCGAACCAATACTCCGGGCTCATCGTCATGCGCCTCAGTAGCCAAAGCCGGACACATGTTTTGCGTGTCTTGCAGGGGTTATTACCTATCCTAAAGCGTGAAACGATCGAAGGCCGCTTATGGATTGTCGGCGATAGTGCGGTACGGATTCATGGGGAGGAAGATACCGCTTCGTAGGATGGTGAGGAAGGAGGCATCATGAACAGGATCCCTTGTGTGACCAAAGCAGAATATCGAGGCGGATACCGGATTCATGTGATCTTCGATGACAATTTGGAAAAGACTGTCGACTTCCGACGCTACCTGAAGGGGCCTGTTTTTGAGCCCTTGAAAGACCTGAAGTACTTTCGGCGATTCTTTCTAGACGGCTGGACAGTCGCCTGGCCGAATGGTGCGGACATTGCCCCTGAGGAACTGTATGAGAGTGCAGACGTTGGTACAGAACGTGGTGCAGCCTAAACAGGCAATCTCTACCGTTCAACTTTCTCGCTATTGAAGGCTCCGTCGACTATCGCAAGACCGACATCAGTTCGACCACCGTCCGACCCTTTCCGGATCAAGGATCCGCACTGATCTATCCATTTGGGACCAAGCGGCTGTCTCCGTTCATTCTCAGCGGGGCCGGCTGGTACTTTACCAACGTCGAAGGCCCTCACGGCTTCGACAAGACGCAACATCGGTTCGGCGCCCATGTGGGGGCAGGCCTGCAGCTCTTTCTGAACGAACATCTCTCACTCGACAGCACCTATCGCCATATCTGGCTTGAGAACATCGAGTCGAAGGATGCCAACCTACGTGATAAACAATTCCAAGATAACGGACACATGGTGACGTTTGGGTTAAACTCGCACTTCTAGCATCGCCTCATATTGAGATATATTCATCATCGATAGAGATTTCAAACCAGCTAATTTTCTGACAACCCCCAGCATGGCAATATTGACACAAGCACTCTAATAAAGAGGCATGGCTCTGATCCGAGACCAAACTATGCGCTTCCCAAGATTAGGGCAAAATTTCTGCACTACCGCAACAACAACATCTTTATACCAATCTGGTGCATGAGGATCGATGTACAGAGCTTCCATAAACCTCTCAATGTCCCAGTCCACAGAAATTCCTGCTGGCTGATTTCCAGAGTGATAGTTATCCATCCATAACTTTGCTAAGCGAATCTCTCTTTCATGTGAAAAAGCAATCCGCTTGTGCATGACCGGATAATACGTGTTCCCTTCTGGAAACCAATCCTTCTCATAATCTATGTATCTCACACACCCGATATGAAGAAATGGTTCATGGGCAATGGAATCAACAAGACCTTGGTAGTTTAATTGAATCGCAACACCTTTATTGTCAGGACAATACAAACGCCACATTGCTTCCGATTCATCATTCCCTTGGCACCAGCAACTGACATACACGCTTGTCCGTAATTTTCGATTAATCTCGGGGATCACTTCCACTATTGATGGCGCATGCTTTTCATAAAACTCGTTACGAGCTTGAACGGTAGACAGTGGCACAGCCCCCTCATGAGAATCGCGAAGCAGGTCTAATCTCGAAAGGTAAAGCTTATGGTTCTCAAGCAACCAAATGAACTTGGCCAGGTCTATATACCGCCATATCTTTATGGAACTATCTAAAGGTTGAGGGAAGCAGGGATGAGCGAGCTTATCTTCCGGAGGTTGTTCTGGCATCATGCAAGCCGATTGAGGTTTCGGTTCAACTCGACAATTTTGAGAACGTGTTTTCCTCTGGCAAAAAGAACTATCTAACCTCTTCTCTACGTCTTTTTCTCCCCTATCTTACTTTCTGTTCCATTTCGCAGCCGTTCAATATTCCCCTTATGCTTGATTGCAATGAGCCCGCTCACCACAAGCGAGAAGAGCATAAACGC
>NIUT01000121.1:7065-32544 GCA_002254365.1 Nitrospira sp. UW-LDO-01 | reverse complement strand
GGGGGCTGGTGGGGGAGGGACGGATTCCACGGTTTCCGTCGGACTCATCGTCAGCGAGGGATGGAGTGGTTTCAGAAAGAGGTTGTACCCGACTAGGAGAGCCAGACCGATGGCAAGCGGGATCAGGATGTGGCGAATATTGCGGCGGTACATATGAGTCTGACAGGAGTGTAGCACCCTAGGAAAATGTGACCAAGCAATCTAGGAAAAGCAGCGGATAAGATCGACGTATGCTCAGCCAGCTGCGTTGTGCGATGAACTATGCTGTGCTACGATCCTCCACCATATGCAGACGGAGGCTGAATCGAGTCCGTTGGTACCGTTTCAGGAGTGGCTGGACCGCATCGCTCGGCCGATTGAATTCGCAAGTCGCGATGACGGCACCCATCTCAAGGCCATCACCAATCTGAGTGATTTCATCTCCAGTCAAGTCCTGTCGGCTCTTCGCCAACAGACGTATCCTAGGACGATCGAAGCTCGTCTGATTTCACTCCGTGACCTCTTCGTTGATTTTCCCTCATCCCTTTCTTTGGATGAACAGCGTGGCCGATTGCACACGGCGGGGCTGCACATACAGGCACTTCGGAAGGCAGCACAGCAGCCTGCCAGTCCGAAGGCCTTGCCGGCGCAATCCATCCATGTGAGCGAATCGACTGATGCGGAGCGACCCGACCTCTGGCGACTGCCTGTTCGATTTGCCAAGGGGGTTGGACCCAAACGCACCACTGTCTTGCAACGGCTGGGTATCGAAACGGTAGAAGATGTACTCTGGACCATCCCCTGGCGGTATGAAGATCGATCGGTCATGACTCCGATCGGAAATCTTGTTCCGGGGATGGTGGCGTCAATTTGCGGGATAGTTGGGAAGTGCGACGCAAAACGGACAAGAAATCGACGGCTGAGCATGCTGGAGGTCGGCATCGAAGATCAGTCCGGTCGCCTACAGGTGGTGTTCTTCAATCAGCCTTATTTGGAAGATGTCCTGACGGTTGGAACTCGTGTGATGTTGAGTGGGCGGGTGATCTCTGGTCGACGAGACTGGATGGTGCCTCGCATGGACGTCGCACAGTACGAGATCGTCGGAGAAGGGGTGGAATCGGCGCTGCATGTCGGCCGAATTGTTTCTGTCTATCATGAAACCAAAGGATGGACTTCTCGTCAGATGCGGGTGCTCGTGCGGAACCTCCTGACGGACCATGGGATGGATCTCATCGATCATGTGCCGCTGTCGCTGCGCGCGAGGCAGCGATTGGTCTCGATCAATGAAGCGTTCCAGGATGTTCATTTCCCAAAGGCGGGAACTGACGACCATCTATTGGAGCGAGGAAAGACGGCGGCCCATCGACGGTTGGCGTTTGAGGAGCTCTTACTGCTGCAACTGGCGTTAGCGTCCAGACACCGGTCGGTCCATGACGAACGGAAGGAGATCCGGTTCAATCCCAGGACCCCGCTGCTCGCACGGTTGACGAGTCTCTTGCCGTTTCACCTCACAACGGCGCAGGAACGAGTCATTCGCGAAATATTTCGGGACATGATTTCGCCACGCCCCATGAATCGGTTGGTTCAGGGTGATGTGGGCTCAGGCAAGACCGCTGTTGCGTTACAGGCCATCGTCATGGCCTGTGGGTCAGGCTATCAGGCGGCCTTGATGGCTCCGACGGAAATTCTTGCGGAGCAACATTATCGCAACCTTTCAGGAATGTTGCAGGCCTTGGGGCTGCAGACGGTTTTGATGCGTGGCGGTGAGAAAGCTTCGGTCAAGAATGTGCAGGTTGGGCGGCTGGCTGCTGGAGATGTCCAGGTGGCGATTGGGACCCATGCCCTTCTGCAGCAAGGGGTCACATTCAGGAACCTGGGTTTGGCGGTCATTGATGAACAGCACAAGTTTGGCGTGTTGCAGCGGAAGGCGATGATTGAAAAGGGCTATAGGCCGGACGTACTCGTCCTGACGGCGACGCCTATTCCTCGAACGCTGGCGATGACCGTCTACGGTGACCTCGATGTTTCGATTATTGATGCCCTGCCTCCGGGACGGAAGCCGGTGCGGACGTTTCTATTTAGTGAGGGACAACGGCGGAGGGCCTACCAGATTGTGCGTGATGAATTGCTGGCTGAAAAACAAGCCTACATCGTCTATCCCCTGGTGGAGGAATCGGAGAAGGTCGACCTTCAAGCGGCACTGCAGGGTGCCGAACAGTTGCAGAATGGAGAATTTTCTGAATTTCGCGTCGGTCTGTTACATGGACGCATGAAGGCTTCTGAAAAAGAAGCGGTGATGGCTGACTTTAAGGCGGGTACCATTCAGCTGTTGATCGCCACGACCGTCATTGAGGTCGGAGTGGATGTGCCGAACGCGACGGTCATCTTGATTGAACATGCAGAACGATTCGGACTCGCGCAGTTGCACCAATTGCGTGGTCGAGTCGGACGGAGCAACCATCAAGCCTATTGTCTACTGATGGCGCAAAACCTAGGACGGGGGAAAACGGAATCGAGCAGACGGACCCTGGGCAGTGAGGAACCAATGTCGCTGGCAAGGGAACGGCTGGAGGCACTCGTCCGGTCAAACGACGGGTTCGTTATTGCCGAGGATGATCTGCGCATTAGGGGACCGGGTGAGTTCTTTGGGCTGCGGCAGTGGGGGATGCCGGAGTTTCGTGTCGCCAATCTGGTGCGCGATGGTGAGCTGCTGGAGCAGGCCAAGCAGGAGGCGTTTTCGTTGCTACAAGCTGATCCCGGATTGAAAGAACCAGCCCATCAGGGGCTGCGCGAGGCCATGCTCCGCAAGTGGGAGAAGAAGCTCGAGCTCGGATCGATAAGCTAGGCGAATAATGGGACTCTTTCAACGGATAAAGGACGATCTGCGGACGGGGATTGCAACGCTTCGTCTCGGGACTGTCCATGCAGCGGGGCGGGCGCTGGAAGAGACGGAACTACTCCGCATCCGGTTGGAACTCCGCAAGCTTGATCAGCAACTGTCCGATCTGTACAAGGATATCGGAGAACGAGCTGTCGATATCAAGGAGCGTGGTGAAACGGCCGAGCGTGTTGTCTACGATGCTGAGATTGTGCGTCTTGTCAAAGAGGTCGAAGCTGTGAAGGAGTCGCAGAAGAAGTTGGAAGCCGAGATGGAAGCCATTCGGAACGAGCAATGAGCGAGCCGGCGAAGCGTACGCGACGACTGGCCGGTATCGATATCGGAACTCTCACCTGTCGGTTGTTGATAGCAGAGTTTACCCCTGAACATCCCCTTAAAGAGCTTCGATCTGAACGGCGTATTCTCCGACTAGGAGAAGGCGTTGATCAATCGAAACGACTAAGCCCGGCGGCGATGGATCGCGTGATTCACTGTCTCCAAGAATGGCGGAAGGTCATCGATCGTTATCAAGTTCAAGCGATCGCTGTCGTGACAACGAGTGCCGTTCGCGATGCGAGCAATCGAGGAGAGTTTTTGGATCGAGTCAAAGCAGAATGTGGCCTTCAGGTCGAACTCATCTCAGGTGAGGAGGAAGCGCGACGGACCTTGCTCGGCATTCGTTCCGGCTTGCCGATTGGAGTGACTGATATCCTGGCATTGGACATCGGCGGTGGGAGTACGGAATTCATTCTCGATCGGGTAGGGCAGGAGCCAATCGTTTGCTCGATCGATATCGGCGTGGTCCGTCTCTGCGAACGTCTCTTGCGCCATGACCCTCCGACTGATGAGGAAGTCAGGCAGGCGCGTGAGTGGGTGGCGCGGGAGACAAAAGCAGCGACGGCTGATATGGGCGACTACCGACAGGCGAGATTCGTTGGGACGGCCGGAACGATCACTGCCCTCGCCGCCATGGCACAGAAGCTGCCGATCTATGAGCCAGCTCGAATCCACAACTATGTGCTCAAGTTGGAAACCATTCGAGAACTGGAGCATACCCTCCTCAGCAGGACGAAGTCGGAGCGAGTTGAACTCCCGGGCTTAGAAAAGAATCGCGAAGAAGTCATCGCCGCCGGGGCGATCATTATCCGGACGATGATGGAGACGCTGGGGCAGAACGAATGTTTGGTGAGTGATACGGGATTAAGGGAAGGGGTACTACTGGATTTTGCAGAGCGAGTGCGATTCCCGTGATTCGTCTTTCACAGGGCGGTTTCAAGTTCCAAGTGCAACGGGTGAAGGATGGCGCAGCTGCGCATAGACTTCCAGGGGCGTCGCGAAGTCGAGACATTTTCTTGGGCGCGTATTGAGTCGATGGACAATGGCGTTCAACTGGCGCTGCGTGTAGCCCGACAAGTCCGTGCCCTTGGGCAAGTATTGGCGCAGCAGGCCATTCGTATTCTCGTTGGTGCCGCGTTGCCAGGGACTATGCGGATCGGCAACAAAGATCTGGATCGCAAGTCGCTGGGCCAATTGCGCGTGCTCGGCCCTCTCTTTCCCTCGGTCGTAGGTCAAGGTTTTCCGCAGCAGGGCGGGCACATGCCGGAGTTTCTTGATGAAGCCCTGTCGGGCACTCGTGGCATCCGTCCCGTCCATCCGGGCCAAGATGACCAAGCGCGTCGTCCGCTCCACTAGGGTCCCAACAGCCGACCCATTGCGGGCACCGTGCGGGTCGCTACCTCGACTGGACGTTTGTCAATCGGCGTCATGTTGGGGATCTGGCCGCGTCGATCCGTCCCTCGCGCCCGAGGGCGGCGCGCCTTGTGCGCCTGACGCAGTGCACTCAACAGCTCACTGCGCAGAGCTCCGCGTGGCAACACATAGCGCCCCGCATAGATCGTCTCGGTCGAACGATGCTTGCGCATGTCGTTAGGATACGCGTGTCGGAGTCGCCCGGCAATCTGCTCAGGCGAGTAGCCCTGCCGCAGCTGGGTTTGGACATGTTGCCACAGCCAGGGATCCACGAGTTTGCGCGAGCGCCGCGGCTGACAGGCCCGAGCTCTCGCCAGTGTCTGCGCCGTGCAGGCCCGATAGGGGCGGTCTCGCGTGGAGTTGCGAGCCAACTCGCGGCTGATGGTGCTGGGGGATCGTCCCAACACCCTGGCCACCCGCCGCAGCGAATAGCCGTGTGTCAGGCCCAGACTCAAGGTCTCACGGTCTTCAGCCCTCAAGTGTGCGTAGCATTTTGTTGACATGGCAACACCTTAACCCAGTTGGGCCGGTAGTGTTGCACTTGGAGTTAGAACTCAAGCAGCTATATATTTAGCGAAGTGTACAAGGTGAAAAGGATGCGAGAAGAGCTAATTCACTACACGAGTGCATCGGGACCGTATGGGATAGTTGAAAGTAAAAAGCTCTGGGCCAGTTACGCTTCTTTCGTCAATGACAATGAGGAGGTTGTGGGATTTTTCACTCGTGTACTCCCAAATATTTTGAATCCAGTTTTATGTAGCCCAGCTAAGGATACGCATCGGGTTGGTGCGGAGCTCAACGATAATTTAAGGGCCAGCGTCGATGCATTCAAGCAGGCTCACGGTAGAGGAGAAGACCACTATATCACCTCTTTTTGTGCGACCAACGACTTATGGATATCTCAGAATGGCCTGTTGAGCCAGTGGCGCGGTTATGGGCTAGATGGAGGGTATGCAATCGTTTTTGATCGTGCTGAGATGGGAAAGCTGCTCGATCAGAATCCAAGATCTACCATGAGGAAAGACTCTCATTAGGGGAGGTTCAATATCGATTAGGTGATGATGCCAGCGTTAATGATACGCAAGCGCTGGAGCATATCAGACGTATTAGAGATGCGGTGAGTGAGTACTATAAAACCAAGAACATTGAACGACTTTACCCTGCTTTCTACAGTAATACACTGCTATCAGGCTTTTGTAAGCATCGAGGTTTTGAAGAGGAACATGAAGTACGAATAGTGATTACTGAGCCTTCGATTGAAGTGGGGCCCGATCCCCAGAAGCCAGGTGGCAAGCCATATCGTAAGGCTCACAGCTATTTACGTAATGGTGCGGCGGTACCCTGCATTCATCTATTTGAAGATCAGAGTTTAGAATCGTTGCCGATTCGGAGAATAATAGTAGGGCCGCATCCTGATAAGCAGGAGCGCAAAAATTCAGTTGAAATTCTCTTGCACAATCATGGTATTGATGCAGAGGTTTTGGTGTCGGATACACCCTTTCGTGGCAGGTAAATCGCGAGTACGGCTCCCTACTTCTGCGAATACCACCGATAGACTTTGTTCTCGATGAATTGGGCTTTGAGAGCGCTGCCGAGTACGTGTGTATAGGGACTGATCGAAGTTGCTCTGCAAGGAGGAGTCTTGTACACTTCCAGTAACTCCCTGCGAGGACATGCAGTGATGCAAAGACATTACGATCAGCATGACGATGCCAGGATTGCGGACAATTTGCGCCGTGCCATCGATTTAACGGAACTCGGCTTAGCGCTGCGCCGATCGGTAGTCCAGCAGCAGAACCCACAAGGCGATGCCATGGTACAGGTGATGCGCGAGATCCGCCGCGCCAAAGAGCAGGCATGGCAGCAGAATCATTCTTAGCCCAGTCCCTCTCCACGCTCATCACGGACTTCAATCGACGCGGTATTCAGTATGCGCTGGTTGGAGGTTGGGCCTACAGCGCGTTGGTTGAACCACGGGCGACGACGGATATCGATATCCTGTTGTTGCTGGAACAGCCGTCTCGTGATCGACTACAGTCGTTACTCTCCTCTCTTTTCGATTCAACCATCGTGCATCCAGCCGCAATGGTCTTTCGCGGGATTTCGATTTGGCGATGTGTGGGCATTTTGAAGAATCAAGAAGTGGTGATTGATGCGCTCTTGGCTGATTCTGAATACCTTCGAACAGCACTGGCACGTCGACGACAGATTCTACTGGGCGAAGTAGCTGTGCCAATTGTGACGGTAGAGGATTTGATCGTCCTGAAGACTCTAGCAGGGCGGCTGCAAGATCAAGCGGATCTTGAGAAAATCAATCTTCGGCAGGATGATCTTGCCGTCGATTGGGCGTATGTCGACGAATGGAAAGCCAAGCTGGGTCTTGCCCAGTAGCTACCTATTTCTGCGAGTACCACCGATAGCCTTTGTTCTCGGTGAACTGGGCTTTTGGCGCGCCGCCCGGTTTTTCGAGTAACAGCACTTTAAAATCTTGGAGACCGAACCAGGCTGGGTCGGCCAGGTCATGGTAGTGGAGGCCTTGCAGTTTGGGGAGAAGGTGACCTAGAGCTCCTTGTAATTCTTTCTCACTGTAAGCTCGCACAGCGAAGGGGTGGTTGATAGCCTGGCAGAACCGTTGGATTGTGTAGGTGGCGCCGGTGCAGAGAACCTTGGTATCTGGTTTGAGGCCGAGAAACTGTGGGAGTGAAAGATACCGTTCTTGAAATCCGAGCCAGCGTACGGCTTGGCGCAGGTGACTGTATTGCACTTCGTACTCGGTGTGGCCCGGTAACTTCACAGGAGCCGGCCAGCCTTCTTCGATGCCGAACTCGGTGAGAAACGCTCGCCCACCTGGTTTGAGGACCCGCCACAATTCGGCGACAAAGCGAATCGGCCCTACGTTAAAGATCACCGAGTCCGGTGGGTTGGCCTCGATGGGGAGGCGAAGCCGCCTGATCCAATCGAGCGCTTCCTGATGTTGTGGGGTTTCTCCAGCCCCAGATACCAGTTCCTGTTTGCTCAGCTGCACCGGCGTCATGTCGGCCATGTTCTCGTTGTCGATGACGAGATCCACAGACCGATCAGCCAGCGGCAGCTGTTCTGCATTGGCTCTGGTGCCGGTAACAACCCATCCGCCCGCTTTGGCTCGACTAATTTGGCGCTTCAGAAATGGTTGCGTGATATCGAGCGAGAGGTAGGTGATCCCCTGTTTCTCAAACGGCAGAAGATCCTTTCCTAGTTCTTGCGCGAGGTACCCAAGGCCACCACCAATCTCCAGCAAGACTTTCGGTTTAGGAGTGAACCAACCGAGACGCCTGAGTTGTCGCATCAGCAGTCGACCATAAGTCAGATTGTCCAAAGCCTCGCTGGGTTCACGGAAGAGATGGGAGACCGTGGTTTCGATCAGATCAAAATGGCCGTCGTCTTCCGAGCTCTCGGTCAGCTCGTGGTGATGGAATTCTTCCAGGTGGTGCTCACCTTCGAAGCCGTCTTGCCCGGACCAGCCTTCACGGACCTGTTGAAGCAGGACATCCCACTTGGCTTTGTGTCGGTGGCCTCCAGGTGGTTCAGTCCCGTAATAGCAGAGAGAATAGTTGGGGGTCGCCCACCGTTCCAAGTGCCAGGATCCAGGTTGCCCATCGGGCCCGCAAATCTTCGTGCCGTATTGTTCAAGAAGAGTTCCCACGGCTGTATGACCGTTCATGGCCTTGAGCAGGTCCACCCCGGTCTGGTTCAGCCGGATCAACGGGAGGTCGTCATCGAGTGGAGCCAACCACCATTCGTCAGGTTGGTGTTGGTAGGCGACCAGGTCCGGAATATGCCAGGCCAATAGGGTCAGTGTTTCTCCGGTCAGGATCAATGGATCGCGGATGGCGGCAACGGCTTTCATGATCACAAGCTCTCTGTGTAGGACAGTCGGTAAGCTACAGGAGCGGTCGGCATCTCTGCAAGCCGGCAATGGGTGCTGTCTTACAAGTGAGCGGGGGTTGAGGAATCCTCGGTCACGATCAGCTGCCCGCGCATAATGGGATGGATCCCACAGTGATAGGCATATCGACCAGGAGGGAGGCCTTGAATGGTAAACTGTCCCCCTGGGGGAACCGTTCCAGAATTGAAGAGGCAGGTGCTCTCGTCGTTCACACAGCCATTATGCGTCACCGTGTGGTGCGTGGGTGTTGGATTCTCCCAGCGGATGGGTGTGCCGCTCACCACAGTCGCGGCAGCCGGAACGTAATAGGGCGAGCCATTTTCCATAAGAATCTGTGTGGCTGGAGAGAAATCAAGGGCTGGCCCTCCCACAGTAGCCCCAATCCCTAGGGCGATGGTCAGGATGTGCAGTCGGTTCACAGGGGTCGTACTCCTCAGAGCGATGTATTGATGGTTGAGTAAGAGCCTTGAAAATAGCTAAGGATTCAGCTGTGTCCTCTCTGGGCCCTCATCATAGCATGCTGCCGCCTGAGGGTTTGACCTGTGTGTGTGAGGTGCCCAGCGGCGTTCATCTTTCTCGTCATCGGCAGCGCGCGAGCTTCTACTGAACCCAAAGTAATGAGAGTTGCAGAGGGTCGTAGAAATCATGATCGAGGTGGTTGCAAGAGCCTGTTCGTTCATGCTAGATGGAGGCCGTTACGCCGCGCTGAAACGAAGAGGAGGATCGGAATGGCGAACAAAAAGAAGAAAGCCGTCGCGAAAGCGTCGTCCAAGACGAAAAAAGCCGTATCGTTGCCGAAGAAAAAAGCAGTAGCCAAGAAAGTGGTAACGAAGAAGGCAGCGGTGAAGAAGGCCGTGAAGAAGCGACCGGTTGTCAAGGCGTCCAAGCCCGCCCCGAAGAAGAAACCGGCAGCCAAGAAAGCAGCCGGCAAATCGGCCAAGAAACCGGCGGCCAGACCAGCCAAGAAGACTCCCCAGAAGTCCATCCCTTCGAGCGCACCGGCCAAGCCTGTTGCGGATGAAGAGGAGATGACTCCTCGAAAGGCGCTCTCTGCTGTGAAACCGGCCATGCCGATGGAGCCGGATGAGGCTGATTTGGAAGATGAGGATGTCGTTGATGATGAGTTAGAGATGGAGGATGAGCTCGACGAAGACGACGTGCGAGATGAGTTGGATCTCGACACGGATAATGACGGGGATGAGCTTATCGACAAGTCCGAAGAATTGCTGGACGACGATTATCGACACAGTTAGTTGGCCGGAGTTTGGTGATAGCCCCGGTACAGTCTCTGCTCGCGCCGTTAGGTCTACGGAACCTATCGTGCGGGTA
Source organism: Nitrospira sp. UW-LDO-01 (assembly GCA_002254365.1). Lineage (GTDB taxonomy): Bacteria > Nitrospirota > Nitrospiria > Nitrospirales > Nitrospiraceae > Nitrospira_D. The sequence continues at coordinate 22,684 of NIUT01000121.1, read as the reverse complement.
GGGCTTTCAGCCTTGGGTCTAATCTTACTGTCCGGTATCGCTGCTGGAATAGGAGTCGATCCAGCAGCGATGTTCGGGCGTTTCTTCAGTATCTCCTCGTCATTCAGCTGGAACACAAGATTCCCCGTCGGCGCGCTCGCTCAGCGCTTGTGCAGATTCTCATGTTCAGGAAAAGAAAGACTTATGTAGGGGCGGTCCTAGTGGTCGCCCTTGCGATCAGTCTTGGTGTGTCTGACGTCGGCACCGCTTGTGTGGCCGAGGGAGAAGCGACAAAAGCAGGAGAGGCTGGACTTGTCCTCCATCTCCCGCCGACCTGCACGCAGGCGGAGCGGGAAGCGCATAGCCTACGCGGCGAAAGGATTGTGGATGCGCTTCGGAAAGGGCATTCCGTCGATCTTGTGGGGGTGATTATTCAGGGGGATATCCTGTTTGATCGCCTCACTCCACAGGCAGTTCCTCAATCATCGATGACATCCGAGCTTCCGAGTCGGGGTAAGCCTGCCCGCAGCGAGGAGGAGCGACGGGTTCCTGCGGGACTGAGAATCCGAGATTCCGTGGTACAGGGAGCGGTACGTCATCGTTCGGTCAGTAGCACCCTCCGGTTTCAAGGGCCTGTTGATTTTCAGGGCTCTCGATTTAACGAAGGAGTGGATCTCTCCTGGTCGGTGTTTCAGGAAACGGTTGATCTCTCCGGGGCTGTCTTTGAAAAAGAGGCCCATTTTGTTCAAGGGCAATTTGTCGGTCCGTTGGCCTGTCGAGAGACGAGGTTCGGTCCGAGTACGAGATTTCATCGATCGGCGTTTCGAGGCTCGGTGGACTGTACCGGCGCGCTCTTCGACGGGATGGCGGAATTTTTGGAAGTCACAACTGAACAGCCGGCGGAGTTTGAACGGTCGAGGTTCGGCTTGGGGACAGGATTTTCCGGCAGCCACTTCAAGAGTCGTATCAGTTTTCGCGACGCGATCTTCAGCCGTGAAACCTTCTTTACCTTTACGATCTTCACGGGGGAAGCCCTGTTTGCCGGTTCCCAATTTCTGGGACCTGCAGATTTTTCGCATGCCGAGTTCAGGCAACAAGACGATCTTGTTCAGGCACACTTCGATCATCCGCCCTTGTTTGCTCAGACAAAGCGGCTTGAGCTACCTCAACCTGACGGTTTCCTTCAGACCAAGAATGGTCAGTATGTCCTCACCTTCGGGTTGCTCGTCGCGGCAGCGCTGCTTGTGGCTTATGCGATAAGGCTCAAATGACGTACGGTCAGTTATCCCCAATATATAGAATCAGACTTGCCCGCCTCCCCATAAGTTGATATAACCAGGCCGTGGAATCCCAAGCCGACGGGTTTGAGCAAACAGAGCTGCCGTATAAGGTCCGCATCGAAAATTTCGAGGGACCGCTGGACCTCCTGCTCCATCTCATCAAGAAAAACGAGATCAATATTTACGACATTCCCGTCGCCATGATTACCCAGCAGTACATCGAGTACCTGGAGGCGATGGAGGAACTCAACCTCAATGTCGCGGGAGATTTTTTAGTGATGGCGGCGACGCTGCTGCAAATCAAGTCCAAGATGCTGTTGCCCGCTGACGAGGTCACCGACGACGAAGAGGAGGGGCCTGATCCGCGGGAAGAGCTGGTCCGTCGGTTGCTTGAATATAAGGCTTACAAGGAGGCCGCGCGGCAGCTCGATGATCAAGAGAAAATGTGGCGTGAGATCTTTTGGCGTGAGGACGCCTATCAGGTTGAAGCGGTCGCTGAAGAGGATCTTCCTCTCGAAAACGTCTCATTGTTCGATCTGGTTGATGCGCTCAAAAAAGTGCTTGAGCGTAATCCTGACAGCCGGCTCATCGAGATCGTGCCCGACAATCTCACGGTGCGGGAACGGATGAATCTCATCCTGGAAACGCTTGAGGGCAAAGACTCGGTCTCGTTCGCGGCGCTGTTTGAAGGATCGATCCATCGGATGATGGTGGTGGTGACGTTTTTGGCGTTGCTGGAATTGATGCGGTTGCGAGTCGCCCGCGTGTTCCAAGCCGAAACCTTCGGGCCGATTCTGGTCTCGCGGATGTTCTCGTTGGTGCCAGATCCAGCAGAGCTGGACGATGTTGATGCGGAATGGAGGGGAGCATGACGCCACTGACGGCGGATGCGGTTGATGAGATGGATGTGCCGGACACTGAGGCTGTGATTACCGCGGGTACGGAAGATATCGTGACGGTGGAAGAGGTGAATGAAGCGCCGCATTCGGAGGGCTTCACTGATGATCGGCCCCAAAGTATGGCCGAGCTCCAAGGCATTCTGGAGGCACTGCTCTTCGTCTCAGCCGAACCGCTGCCCGCAACTCGCCTTGTCGCCGCGATCGGCACGGTCTCGAAGGGGGAAATCGAGGAGGCCTTGCACCATCTCGGCCGGGCGCTCGATCAAGAAGGGCGGGGAGTGCGATTGGTGGCGGTCGCTGGTGGCTATCGACTTGTGACCAAACAGGATTATGCCTCGTGGGTGAAACGATTGGACAAGGCCAAGACGGCGGCAAAGCTGTCACGATCTGCATTGGAATCACTGGCCATCATCGCCTACAAACAGCCGTTGGTGCGGGGGGAGATTGAAGAAATCCGAGGCGTGGAAACCTCCGGCGTTTTGCGAACGCTGTTAGAGCGCAAGTTGGTGCGAATCGTTGGGCGCAAAGAAGTCCCAGGCCGGCCGATCATGTACGGGACGACCAAGTTCTTCCTTGAGCACTTTGGGTTGAGCGATCTCTCACAGTTGCCCCCCCTGCGTGAGTTCAAAGAACTTGGCGAGGCTGAACAGGCACTCTTACCGATGGATGGTAGTGACATTCAGTTTGCGGATGGGGAGGTCCAGACGATCGATACAGCGGCGGAACCGTCAATGAACGGTGAGCTGCAAACAGCCGTTCCTCTCGAAGAGAGTTTGGATCCGATCCCATTCTCTCAATCCTGAAACATACTTATCGTAATAGAAAGGAGTAGGCTCACTCCTCGCTTCGGTCCTCAGAAGCGGAGCGTCCCCTGACTCTGGGTTTACCATAGCTGGTTACGGAGTGGGCTTTTTCTTGAGCGGTGGATTCTTCAATCGCTGAAGCTCAGCTTCCTGCTCATCGACTTTCTTTCGCAGCGCCTTCATTTCTTCCTTAAACGCCTGCAGCTCAGTGTCCTGCTTCACGACCGGTTGGGTTTGAGGCGGTGCCGTCACCACCGGGACCGGTTGTGGAGCTGGAACGGGCGGTGGAGGAGGCGTGAGCAGCCTGGCCAAGAGTTGATAATCGATGGCGAGCGAGTGATCTTCTGATTTTCCAATCCAACTCGATCGATCATAGACGTCAGAGCGAACCGCTCCTTCCGGCACGAACGTCACCTCTCGGTCTCGGAGACCATCGGTGTCCGGGAGCGGGCGTGGCTCCTTTTGACTTGCGGTCGGTCGCTTCCCTGGATAGTGGCGGTATTGTGTCAAGGTGACATGCAAGGACAGGCCGTCCGCGAACAGGTAGCCCGACGTCGTTTCTCGCTGTGGAGCGGTCTTGGCAGATGGTGCGAGGTACGGTGTGGAATAGATGTGAAATCCAACGCGCTGCGTGGCAGTGGCTTGAGCCAGGGCAGCGGTAATATGCGGAGTCAGGAAGGCGATCTCATCCTCGGAGAACGTCCGAATATCGTTCAAGTTCGTCGATTTGGCGGCTTTGCCGAGCAGTAACAGAAGTCCAGATTTTTCTTTAGTGTGGATGCCCCGTAAGACATCTCCAACAGTTGTTTCTGACAGCTTGATGGGATGTGACGCCTGAAAGGAGTTGTCTGAAACAGGCTCGAGGAAGACCGATCCAATAGAAGTCTCCTGAATCGGGGTCGGTGGGTGTGAACCGGCACACCCGGCCATCAAGAGAGGCAGGCAGCCCAGTATGAGCAGGCTCAACTTCAACGTGAACGATCGGGATAGTGTGTGCTTCATCGTGTTGTGTGCTCGTGTGTGAAAAACGGTACGCAGTGTAGCAGGAAGAGTTGGTAAAAACAAAAATGTGATGTGTCGACTCTCCTCAGGCTTCGGCTCTTCGTACGTAAAGCAATAGTTGGTTTTCTTCGTGGTGTGGGGGCAATCTTCTCGTCTTGAACGAACCAAAGCAAGAACAGGTAAGAAGCCTAATGGACTGGCTCTGTTGAGGGTATTCGGTTGCAGGGTGGGATTGTTTTGTGGGGAAAAGGATGTGCAGATAACCGATCTCAGTAGACCTGGCGGATCATCACTCATCCGATTACTCGTGTTTCGACGGAGTCTTTACCACGCTTGCAGAGATCTTCTTTAGAGAGGAAGGCGAAATAGTTGTATTGGCGGGATGGGTTTTCTGGCTTGGGTTTGCAAGGAGCGGTCTTGTTCGATCGGCAAGGAACAGTTCTTGACGCGGCGAGGAGTAATGTATACAATCTCGCATCCAAAGCGTCGGTCGAATCTTTATGGGCGGACTTGTGTCGGAGGCTAAGTCAGTTTTAAGTAAATCCACTTGCCAGTGGCCTGTAACGCTGGCTTTAGGGCGCGTTTCATATGTCTCACGTATGTGTCGCCTGATTTTCACCAGCGTTCAGATCCTGTTGCGAAAGGAGGAAATGCGTCTGAGCATGGGCCAAGTTGGTCAGTCTAGTCTTGTGCCGAAACTGTGGTGAGCAAGGCTCAAGGACGAACCACTGGCGCCTGTGCAGCGGACTGGTCTGGACAGGATTCGAAGAGAACGGCATCCACCCGAAGTTTGCAACTCACGCATTCGAATAAGGAGTGATGCAACATGGACAAAAACCTGCCACAAGATGTACCAGGCATCGAAGAAGCTACTGCCACTACAGAACAGACGGGATCATCGAGAAGAGAATTCCTTGGACAGAGCGGGAGAGTCGCGGCCGGAGTCGGCGTGGCGGCGCTCTTAGGGAACCTGGGCAACTATGCACTGTCGTATGCGGCAAGCGGCCCGCCGATTAAGATCGGGATCCTGCACTCCTTGAGCGGCACGATGGCGATCAGCGAAGTCTCGCTTCGCGATGTTGTCTTGATGGCGGTGGAGGAGATCAACAAGGCGGGCGGCGTAATGGGACGGCAGGTTGAGGCCAAAGTCGTCGATCCGGCCTCGAATTGGGACCTCTTCGCAGAAAAGGCCAAGCAGTTACTCCTCGAAGATAAAGTCTCAGTGGTGTTCGGTTGCTGGACCTCAGTCAGCCGCAAATCGGTGCTGCCGGTCTTCGAAAAGAATAATGGGATGCTCTTCTATCCCGTCCAATACGAAGGCGAAGAGTGTTCCCGAAATGTGTTCTACACCGGGGCGGCCGTCAATCAGCAGGCGGCGCCGGCGGTCGAATACTTGATGAGTCCCGAAGGGGGCGGCTACAAGAAGTTCTACCTGCTCGGGACAGACTATGTCTATCCGCGCACGACCAACAAAATTCTTCGCGCGATGCTGTTGGCCAAGAAGGTACCAGCGGCCAATATCGAGGAAGAATACACCCCGTTCCACCATCAGGATTATCAAACCATTTGCGGCAAGATTAAGAGGTTTGCCGCCGGTGGAGGAGCGGCGGTCATCAGCACCATCAACGGGGACAGCAACGTCCCGTTCTATAAGGAGTTCGGCAACCAGGGCTTGCGTGCGGAAGATGCCCCGATCATGGCCTTCAGCGTGGCGGAAGACGAACTGCGCGGCATGGATACCAGTGCACTCGTCGGGCATTTGGCCGCCTGGAATTACTATCAGAGTGTGGACACGCCGCAGAACAAGAGGTTCGTGACGAACTTCAAAGCCTATTGCAAGAAGAACAATCTGCCGGATGGCGAGAATCGGGTGACGGACGATCCGATGGAAGCAGCCTACTTCGGCGTCTATGTATGGAAGCAGGCGGTTGAAAAGGCCGGCTCCATTGAAGTGGACAAGGTGCGTGCGGCGGTGTACAACCAGAAGTTCCTGGCGCCGGGTGGAGAAATTATGATGGATTGCTGCAACCAGCATACCCACAAACCGGTGCTGATCGGTGAGATTTTGAAAAACGGCCAATTTAAGGTCGTTCACCGGTCCAAAGGACTCGTCAAGCCTGAACCCTGGAGCGAGTATACGAACCCGGAAAAGGGTTGCGACTGGATCAGTCATCAAGGGACCTATCAAAAGAAGTAAGACTGTGGCTGCAGAACGGCTCTCAGTGTCAGGGTCGTCCTGATAGTGAGGCATGTGTTTGTTGGGATGTGCTGGCCTCTCTCAATTGAGAGAGGCCAGTCTCCAGATCTGTACCGACTGTTGCTGAAGTCCTTGCATGGAGGTTATCTTGGTGATAGGTCTGGACCGTATCTCGAAATATGTCGTTGCGCTCGTTCTTTCAGTCATCCTCCCGATAGGCTTTCTCTCCACGTCGACACTGGCTGCTGATGCAGTGCCCTCTGCCACCTCAGGGTCGGCTTCGCCAGTCAATCCAATTGAACAAGCGCTCATCGATATCAAGAATGAGGATGCAGCAGTTCGGAGCGCGGCGGCAGCACTTCTCATTGAAAAAGGAGATGCCAGTCTCCTGCCTAAACTCGATGAGATTCGTGCCGAAGCTGATCGAGCGACTCGGCAAGCCATCAAGCCGGTCATCGATCTGCTCAAGAACCATGCAAATCTGACCAGTGAACAGGCGGATACCAGACGCTCCGCCGCCGCTGATCTAGTGGGCACCGGCCGGCCGGAGGCCACTACATGGCTCGAAGAGGCTGCGGCAAAGGAACAGGTGTGGTGGGTCAAGTATACGATGGAAGAGTCTGCCCAGCTGATCCGGCTTCGGTCTGAGGATCATGCCGTCAAACTGTTAGCCATCAAGAAACTCGGAGAACTCAGGAGTCAGAATGGGCTGTCGGCGCTCAAGGAATTGTTGGAAGCAGGAACGCAAAGTGGAGCAACTGAACAGCAGCGAGCCTTGGCGGATTCAGCCCAAACGTCCATCGGACAAATCGATTCATGGAGTTGGTGGGCAGGTGCCGTTGAAACATTGTTCCGAGGCATCAGCCTCAGCTCTATTCTCTTGATCATGTCTCTGGGTTTAGCCATCGTCTTCGGCTTGATGGGCGTCATCAACATGGCGCACGGCGAGTTAATGATGGTGGGAGCCTATGCCACGTTTGTGACCCAACAGGCGTTCATCGCCTGGTTTTCTCCAGAGAGCTTCGATTGGTATTTTCCGGTGGCCTTGCCCGTCGCGTTTCTGTCGGCTGCCCTGTTCGGATTAGTGCTGGAAGCCACCGTGATTCGATTTCTCTATGGGCGACTGCTCGAGACTCTCTTGGCAACCTGGGGTGTGAGCTTAATCCTGATGCAGGCGGCTCGTGTGTACTTCGGTGATTTGACCGCTGTCATTGCCCCGCAAGCCTTGCGAGGTGGAGTGCAAGTCATGGTTGGCGTGTATCTTCCCTTTAACCGAATTTTTATCATCATCCTGTCGATCATCTGTGTCCTCGGGATCTATTTCCTATTGTTCCGATCCAATCTTGGGGTTCGCGTAAGAGCCGTCACGCAAAATCGCAGCATGAGTGCGTGTCTCGGTATTCCGACCAGAAAAGTCGATTCGTACACATTTGCCTTCGCGTCTGGATTAGCTGGTATCGCAGGGTGGGCGCTGACGATGGTGGGAAATGTCGATCCCGGACTCGGGCAGAACTATATCGTCGATGCCTTCATGGTAGTGGTGACGGGTGGAGTCGGAAAACTGGCCGGAACCATCTGGGCTTCGTTGGGAATCGGCGGGCTGAACAAATTGATTGAACCGGTCAGCGGAGCGGTCTATGGGAAAGTCTTTATCTTGGTGGGTGTGATTTTATTCCTGCAATGGCGACCGCAAGGCCTGTTTGCCGCGAAAGGACGCAACGCTGATGCCTGAACCAGTGGTCACTCACCAAAACAGCCGCGAAACGTTATCGTTTTATGTGGCAGGATTCGTATTGTTGGTCCTCTTGCCCGTATTGAATGTGTTGCCTAATGAAGATTCATGGCTCTATCTCTCGGACTTTCGATTGAATCAATTCGGCAAGTTTCTCTGTTTTGCCATTCTCGCGCTTGGGCTCGACTTGATCTGGGGCTATTGTGGTGTGCTCAGCATGGGGCAGGGTGTCTTTTTCGGGTTCGGCGCCTATTGCATGGGGATGTATCTGGCGCTGCAGATCGGGAAAGAGAGCGTCTATGGCAGTGAGCTCCCAGACTTCATGGTTTGGACGCAGGTTAAGGAACTGCCGTTTTTTTGGTATCCGTTCAAGAGTTTTGCCGGCGCTCTCTTGGGGGCGATTCTTGTTCCTGTCCTGTTCGCCACGATATTTGGGTTGCTCGCGTTCCGCAGCAGGATTAAGGGTGTCTACTTTGCCATTATCACGCAGGCCTTGGCGTTTGCGGCCTGGCTGGTGTTCAACCGGAATGAGACCAGACTTGGTGGAACCAACGGACTGACGGATTTCAAGCAATTGCTGGGCTACCGGCTTTCCGATCCCTCGACGCAACGATGGTTGTATATCATGACTGTGTTGGCCCTGGGCGCGGCCTATCTCTTCTGTCGATGGATTGTCGCATCACGAGCGGGGAAGGTGTTGATTGCCATACGAGACAGTGAATCACGTGTGACCTTTTCAGGATACACGCCCTGGATGTTCAAGCTGTTCGTGTTTGTCGTGGCAGCCGGGCTCGCGGGGTTATCGGGAATGCTCTATGTGCCGCAGGTCGGCATCATCACCCCGGCTCAGATCGGGGTCTTGCCGTCGCTGGAAGTGGTGATCTGGGTGGCGGTTGGTGGGCGCGGGACACTGATTGGAGCGATCTTGGGGGCGGTGGCCGTCAACTATGGCCGCAGTGTCTTAACGAACTATTTCCCGGAGGCCTGGCCGTTTATCCTCGGGGGACTCTTTGTGATTGTGGTGACCATGTTTCCGGACGGGCTTCTCGGGATGATCAGGAAATTGACCGAGCGAAAAAAGACCCCAGCACCGTTGATCAAAGCGGAAGGGAGTACAGCGGCGTGACGGACGACCATCTGATCCTGAACTGCCAAAACGTCGTCATGGATTACGACGGATTCAAGGCGTTGAACAACTGCAACTTCAGCGTCCATTACAACGAGCTCCGTGTCGTGATTGGTCCCAACGGGGCAGGCAAGACCACCTTGCTCGATGTGATCTGTGGGAAAACCAAGCCGACGTCGGGCAAGGTCCTGTTCGGGAACGGGATCAATCTGGTCGGCAAGAACGCGGAGGACATCACGAAGCTCGGCGTGGGACGGAAGTTCCAAGCCCCGTCCATCTATGCCAACTTGTCCGTGTGGCAGAATTTAGATTTGTCGGTCAAGCGAGCGAGCAAGGGCGTATTTCCAACCTTGATGGGACGGTCGACTCCTGCGGAACGTGAACGGATTGATGAGACGTTGGAAACCATTGGATTGACGGAGCATGTCCATGATCGTGCCGGTTCCTTATCGCACGGGCAGAAGCAATGGTTGGAGATTGGGATGGTGATCCTGCAGGATCCGTCTCTCCTCCTCGTTGATGAGCCGGTGGCCGGCATGAGCGACAAGGAAACAGAGCAGACCGGTCAGTTGCTGACGAAGCTCTCGGGGAAACAAGCGATCGTCGTGATCGAGCATGACATGGACTTTGTGAGGCAGATCGCGAACATCGTCACCGTGCTGGCTGAAGGGACGGTCGTGTGCGAAGGCACGGTCGAAACCGTGCAAGCGGATGAACACGTCCGCGCCATCTACCTTGGACGGGCAAAAGTCGCCCATTAGTCGAGAAAAGGAGTGGGGTGACGTATGGCACAGGACACGAAACGGGTTACGCTGATGCTGGAGAACGTCAATGCCTACTACGGAGAAAGCCATATTCTCCGGAATGTGTCCTTTACGATTGACCCGGGTGAAGTCGTGTGTCTTATGGGGCGAAACGGGGTCGGCAAGACCACGACGCTGAAAACGCTGACCGGGTTGCTTCCCGTGCGGGGAGGCAAGATCACGTTCGATGGGGCGGAGATCACCCATGACCGGACGGATCTCCGGGCGCGACAAGGGTTGGCGTATGTCCCGCAAGGTCGTGAGATCATTCCGCATTTGACGGTGTACCAAAATCTGCAGCTCGGCTATTGGAATCGGCCGGTCATCAGCGGAGACGTCTCCGAAAAGGACGCGTTCGACGAGGTCTATCAGTTGTTTCCGAAGCTGACGCAGATTCTTCACCGGCCTGGGGGTGTGCTCAGTGGCGGTGAGCAGCAACAGCTGGCGATCGGGCGGGCCATCCTCTCAAGCCCTAAGCTCTTGTTGCTTGATGAACCCACGGAAGGCATTCAACCGTCGATCGTCGACCAAATCGAGGACGTCATCATCGGGTTCAAACAGTCGCGCCGGTTTGCCATTCTGTTGGTAGAGCAGGGCCTCCATTTTGCCGCGCGCCTGGCAGAGAAGTACGTCATTATGGCGAAAGGCGCGGTGATGGCGCAGGGCAAGAGCAACGAGCTGAGCGCCGATATGGTCAGACAGCACCTCACGGTGTAAGGGCACGTACAGTCACCTGATGTTCCGCGCGTTCGTCCTGTGCTGCAGTGAACCTTGAGAAATAGTGGAAAGTATCGATTCCTCGCCTCCCTCGTCCCTCCTTTTTCTTGCGAAAATTGTGAACACTGCTCAGCGAAAAGATTCGTCCTTGCGAAGCCCCGATCCTCAACTCCGTGGCAGTATCAGGTTCAAGACTTTGCCATCCCTCTCAGACGCAGGGGGAAGGCCATGGCATCTCAAGACAAATAGGATTGAAATTTTTGGTAGATTCGGCTACCGTTCCAACTAGGTTGTTGTATCGAGCGTTCTTCGGCATCGTATGCATGAAACAGAATTCTTGACCTTACTCGGGGTCGGCTTCCTTCTGGGGCTGCGACATGCCCTGGATACCGATCATCTTGCAGCGGTGTCGACCGTGCTTGCTGAGCGACCTTCGCTCCTGGCATCGGGTGCCGTCGGATTATGGTGGGGAATCGGGCATACCCTGACCCTGCTAGTCGTCGGATCGGTCGTGCTCGCCTGGGGACTACACATTCCTGCCCAATTCGAAATGATCGCTGAATCAGGAGTCGCTCTGTTGTTGATCGTTCTTGGTGGGACCTTGGCCGGAAAACTGTATCGAGAACGGTGGCACGTGCACAGCCATCAGCACGATGGCGAGCAGCACGTACACTTCCATAGCCATCAACGACAAGAGGGGCACGGCCATCGGCATTGGATGGCGGACTCAATCCGTCCGCTCTGTATCGGAATGGCGCATGGGTTGGCCGGATCGGCGGCATTGATGCTGATGATTCTTGCGACGACAACCGATATGACGTCGGGACTCTTGTCAATTCTGATCTTCGGCATCGGTTCGATCATCGGTATGATGATGATCGGTCTGACGATCAGTATTCCGGTTATTTACTCACGATCGCTCAATCGGCGACTGTTCAGGGGGGTGCAAGGGGTAGCCAGTCTTGCGAGTATTTCGGTCGGTCTCTGGATGTTGGTCAGCTTGACTATGTCGACAGGAGGTCACTGAGATGGTGTACCTTCCCGTAACGGGAACCGGTATGAGCGGCGGTTTAGCGGATAATGAACAACTTGGATTCATATTCTATTTATGGTAAGTATTCTCCTTGTTAATTGACCAGGGGGGCCTCATAAAGCAACCTGTTTGTGTGATTGGGACCTGCTAGCATTACTTCCCAACCTAAGAGAGGTGGGGTAAATGGGTTTATCGTTTCTCAGCTTCCAGTATTGTGCTCTGTATCTTCTCCCTACCTCTCTGAACGCACAAAGTCCCATAAGCATCGATTCGCAATTTATCATTTGTAGCGTAGCTGAGTGTCGAGTCCTAACCCGCGAGAGGAGGAACTATGCGTTTAAGTCCAAGAGAGCAGGACAAGCTGATGATTTATGTGGCGGCACAGGTTGCGGGCGACCGCAAGAGGCGCGGTCTCAAGCTGAACCATCCGGAGGCTGTCGCCTATATGACCGCCGCGGTATTGGAAGGAATTCGTGAAGGCAAAACGGTTGCGGAATTAATGACCTACGGGACGAAGCTCCTGTCACGCAATGATGTCATGCCCGGCGTGCCGGAGATGATTCGTGATTTTCAGGTCGAAGGGACGTTCCCAGATGGGACCAAGCTCGTGACCGTTCACAATCCGATTCCGTAAATTCGTAGGAACCTTAACGAAGGGTTGCATATCAACCCGGTATGAAGAAGGAGTGACGTGACATGAAAATAGACGAGCCCCAAGTTCCTGGAAAGGATACTGGAAAAGAAACGGCTTCCGAGAGAGCTGGCACGTCCCGGCGCCAGTTTCTCGCGAACAGCGGACGTGTGGCGGCTGGGGTTGGAGCGGCGTCGTTTCTCAGCAATTCAACTCACCCTGGTATGGCGTTTGCTGCAAATGAATCGTTGATTACGAGGGTCAGTGGAGCGGGCGCGGCGAAGCAGAAGAAGCTCCAGGATCCAACCACGAGAACAAGGGAAGCTTTAGCTGCGGCAGTCAAGGCTGAGTTGAACGCTCCGATCATCCCTGGCGAAATAACGACGGTCGGCGGTGATATCGAGGTATTCAAGGGACGCGAAACGAAAGACCTGACAGTCAAGAATCTGGGTGATCGTCCGATACAAGTCGGTTCACACTGCCATTTCTTCGAGTCTAACCGCGCGCTCAAGTTTGACCGCGAGCAGGCCTTCGGTTTCCGGCTTGCCATTCCAGCCGGCACGGCAGTCCGCTTTGAGCCGGGCGAAGAAAAGAAGGTGGCACTCGTGGCTCTTGCCGGTAACCGGCTGGCTCAGGGTGTGAATGGATTGACCGAAGGGTTGCTGGATGATCCGAAAGTCAAAGCCAAGGCTGTTGGACTCGCCGCTGATCGCGGATTTGGAAAAGGAGGCGCCCGGTGAAAATTCCACGTAAGCAATATGCATCTCTGTATGGACCCACGACCGGCGACCGTGTTCGGCTTGCCGATACGGACTTGATCATCGAAGTCGAAGAAGACCGGACCGTCCACGGAGAAGAAGCCGTTTTCGGCGGCGGGAAAACCATTCGTGATGGCATGGGGCAGTCTGCTCGTGCGACCAGCGCCAGCGGGCAGCTCGACTGTGTGGTCACGAACGCCCTCATCCTTGACTACACCGGCGTCATCAAGGCCGACATCGGCATTAAGGACGGACGGATCGTCGGGATCGGTAAGGCGGGCAACTCGGATCTCATGCCGGGTGTGACCCCAGGTATGGAAATCGGCCCAGGAACGGAAGCGATCTCCGGCGAAGGCAAGATCATCACGGCTGGTGGCCTGGATACGCACATCCATTTCATCTGCCCACAGCAATGTTGGGAGGCGTTATCGGCTGGTTTGACCACGATGATCGGTGGTGGGACGGGTCCTTCAAGCGGAACCAGTGCCACGACCTGTACGCCTGGCCCCTGGAACATCCATAGGATGTTGGAAGCCTCGGAAGGTATTCCCATCAATCTTGGGTTCTTAGGGAAGGGTAATGCCTCACGTCCTGAGGGCTTGAATGAGCAGATTGAGGCTGGGGCCATCGGGCTGAAACTACATGAGGACTGGGGAACAACCCCCAAGGCTATCGATACCTGCTTGAGCGTGGCTGACCGCTATGATGTGCAGGTCGCCATCCATACCGATACACTCAATGAAGCCGGATATATCGAAGATACGATCAAGGCGATCAAGGGGCGAGCGATCCATAGTTTCCACACGGAAGGTGCGGGTGGTGGTCACGCGCCGGACATCATCAAGATTTGCGGAGAGCCGAATGTGCTGCCGTCTTCAACGAATCCCACGATGCCGTTTACGATCAACACGATGGACGAGCATCTGGACATGTTGATCGTGTGTCATAATCTAAACTCACGGATCCCGGAAGACGTCGCATTTGCTGAGTCCCGTATCCGACGTGAAACCATTGCCGCGGAAGATATCCTGCATGATATGGGTGCAATCAGCATCATGTCATCGGACTCACAGGCCATGGGTCGCATCGGAGAGGTCATCACGAGAACCTGGCAAACGGCGCATAAGATGAAGGTTCAGCGGGGACACCTCAAGCCGGTTAGTGGGAGAGACTCCGATCAGAACGATAATTTCCGTGCCAGACGTTATGTGGCTAAGTATACGATCAATCCGGCCATCACACATGGTATTGCACATGAAGTTGGTTCTGTAGAAGTCGGGAAAATAGCGGACCTTGTGATTTGGAAGCCGGAGTTCTTCGGCGTAAAACCCGAGATGGTCTTGAAAAATGGATTTATCGCACAGGCTCAGATGGGTGATCCGAATGCATCCATCCCGACACCGGAACCGACCATCAGTCGGCCGATGTTCGGCGCTTTTGGCCGTGCGTTAACGAGCACCAGCTTCACCTTCCTGTCACAGGCGGCTATAGATCATGAGATTCCAAAGCGGCTTGGTTTGCAGCGGCGGGTGGCGGCGGTCAAGAACTGCCGGAACATCGGCAAGCGCGATCTCAAGCTGAATGACGCACTCCCGAAAATGGAAGTGAATCCAGAGACCTACGTTGTGACCGCGGATGGTGTGCCGCTCATCTGTGAGCCGGCCATTGTGTTGCCGTTGGCACAACGGTATCAATTGTTCTAATAAACAAGGCAGCCGGCTCGACTATTGGTTTGGAGTGATTGTCACGGTAGTCGGCCGGCTGTTGTTGTTTTTCCCTCGTGTAACATGAATACCCCCGCATTGCTTGAAGGGTTACGGTTCGTCGATACGTTTTTCCCCTCCGGAGGCTATGCCTTTTCCTCAGGGCTGGAAGCAGCGGTCCAGGGCGGGGCTGTCAAGACGTCCGATCAGCTGGCCAAGTATGTTGAGGATCTGCTGCGTGGGGGGATGAGCCGCCGGGAGGTGCTTGCTGTCAAGCAAGCGAATCGCGCGGCTTCAAAGGGATTGCTGAAGGTTTCGGTTCAGATCGATCGAGCGCTTGAGGCGACCAAGCTTGGTCGAGAATCGCGCATGGCCAGCCGCCAGATGGGGCGACAAGTGATCAGGGTCGCGGCGGATCAGATGCGAGCCAAGTCGATCCTGAATGAATATCGTGATGAAGTAGAAGCTGATCGCGCCCCAGGTCATCTCGCGGTGACGTTTGGACTTACCATGGGTTCGTGTGGCTGGAACCCGGAAGAAACTGCCGGGGCCTTCTTGTACCAAACGGCTGTGGGGTTCATCTCCTCCGCGATGCGGCTGAGTCCTATCGGTCAACATGAGGGCCAGCGTATCCTGGGCGAGTGGCTTCCATTGATTGAACGGATCAGTCGGGAGGTTGACCTCGATACGGCAATGAGCTCGTGGTCACCTATCCAAGATATTTATGCGATGCGTCATGGCTCTCTAGAGTGGAGACTGTTTCGCTCTTAATGGGAGACCTACGAACATCGTCAGACCTAAGAAAGGAACGGAACGGGTGGTGAGGGCTCGTCTAGCCTTTGCTATCTGCTCGTAAGGCGTAATCATGCATGATCTCAATCGTGAACATAATCACAATTGGACTCCGACTCAGGCAAGGAAACAAGGGATTCCGGTCATTGGTATTGGCGGGCCGG
>NIUT01000121.1:0-6990 GCA_002254365.1 Nitrospira sp. UW-LDO-01 | reverse complement strand
GAGGCATTGTGTCAGCGGCTGCGCGATCGTTTCAGCCTTGCAGCCGTGACCAACGATATTTTTACAAAAATTGATGCGGAAATCCTGACCAAGCGTGCCGCACTTCCGGTCGATCGGATTCTTGGTGTGGAAACCGGGGGCTGCCCCCATACGGCGATCCGTGAAGATGCATCCCATAACCAGGAAGCCATCGATGATCTGTTGCGCCGGCATCCGGATGTGGAACTGATCTTCTTGGAAAGTGGCGGGGATAATCTTGCGGCCACGTTCAGCCCCGAACTGGTGGACTATGTCATTTATGTGATTGATGTGTCCGGCGGTGACAAAATTCCACGGAAGGGTGGACCGGGAATCACGCGATCTGATTTCCTCGTCATCAATAAAATGGATTTGGCCCCGCATGTGCGCGCAGATCTTTCCGTCATGGATCGGGATGCCCGCAAGATGCGTGGGGAGCTTCCCTTTGCCTTCACCAATATCCTGTCCGGCGAGGGGATGGATGCTGTGGTGGCGTGGGTTGAGCACCGCATCCCGCAACGAGTCAAGCGTACATGACCATGCCGACAGAGCAGGGACAGCGGAAGCGGCCGGCTCGGAAAACGGGTACGTCTCAACCAAGGACATCGTCTGGAACACGTACGTCTGTCCGGAAGAAAAAATCTCCTGGACGGTTTGCGACAGAGTTAGTCGGACGGGTCGGTGAGCTGAAGCTGACTTATACAAAGCTTGATCACCGTACGGTGATCTCTCACTCGTATTTCACCACGCCCTGGAAACTGCTGCCCCCTATCTATCTCGACGATACCGGGTCTGCCTATACCTTACTGGTGAATCCATCCGGTGGTCTGGTTGGGGGTGACCATCTGTCCCTTGATATGACGGTGGAGCAGCATGCGCATGTCCTCATTTCAGCTCCCTCCGCCAACCGGGTGTATCAAACTGAAGGCCTGGTATCTGAACAGCATGTCACCATCGCGGTCGAGCCCGGCGCGATTCTCGAATGGTTTCCAGAGCATACGATTCCCTTTGCCGGATCTCGGTTTCGGCAGAGTCTCAGGGCTACGGTTGGGCCTGGCGCGACCCTCTTCTTGTGGGATGCGCTTGCCTCAGGCCGCATTGCGAGGGGAGAACGGTGGGCCTTTACCGACCTGGAAAACGAAATCCTAATCACGACGGCCAACGGGAATTCGCTGCTCGAGCGATATGCCCTTGATCCGGCAACGGACTTAGGCGTGGTCGGTCTGGCCGAGGAATGGGATTATGTGGCCTCGTTCTACATCGTGAACGACGCGCTGGCCCCAGAGGTCTGGACTGGATTGGAGTCGACCATTGCTGCGCTCTTGGATACCAATCCAGGAGCCGTATTAGGCGGCGTCTCAACCCCACCGGTACCCGGCCTCGCCGTCAAGCTATTGGCCCGAACGGCTCCGGATCTCTTGGCGATGATGGAGGCCTTATGGGCAGCCGCTCGCGAAGCTGTTTTGAAACTCCCGCCTATCTCATTACGGAAATACTAAGCAGGCAGTCTTTTCCCGTTCTCTTTTCCGATTAAGCGGGATTCGGTGAAAGGTTATAGGTTGGAAGCCTGTGGGTCAGCTGCATTGGCTGTCCGAAGGGACCAGGCTAGTCCGAGGAGAGACAGTGTGAAAATCACCCATTTTGATGGGTCAAAGTTGTACCAGAGGGGACCGTTGCGGTAGTCGGTCGGATGGGTGTGGTGGTAATTGTGATAGCCCTCACCGAATGTCAGCAGGGAAACTGCCCAGCTGTCTCGACTTGAATCTGCTTGGCCATGGGGTTGGTTTCCCCACAGATGACAGACTGAGTTGATACAAAATGTCGAATTCAGTACGGCAAAGGTTCGGCCGATACCGGCCAACATAAAGCAGCTCATCCCCCCAACCCAGCCGTTGTACAGATAGCCTGCCAGGAATGGGAACGCCAACCCGGAGAGGAAGATGAGGGTGTAGTATCGGTGTTGCCACATCACGACCGGATCCTGCCGAAGCCTGGTCGCATATTTTTCGTCCGAGTACTTCTTGTCGGCAAAGAGCCATCCACAGTGGCTGTGCCAGAAACCAAGCTTCGCGTTGTAGGGATCTGCATCCTGGTCGCAGGCCGCGTGGTGGCGGATGTGATCGGCACTCCACTTGAGCGCGGACTGTTGAAGCGCCCATCCTCCGGCGATGAGTAAGACAGCCTTGACCCTATCAGGACAGCTGAAGCTGCGGTGTGAGATGAGGCGGTGGTATCCCACGGTAATGCCTAATCCCGTGACAACATAGAGGAGCGCGAATATTGTCCAATCGAACCACGTGTATCCATAGAGGAAACCAAATAACGGTACCCCGATCACGGCAGTGCCCACGATAATGCTGAAGAGCATCACCGTCACATAGAGCGGGTAGGTACGTTTAAGTCCGGCGGTAGGGACAGTTGACGCGATCATTGTGGTCTACGCGAGGGATGTGACATGAGTCGGAGGTTCACCTAGACGTGCAATTTCCGCCAAATGTACCAGGACGATGTGGAAATAGCTACTCTGGATGGCCCATTCAGGTCCCTCTTGTTTCGGTTGACAGCGGACGGTAAGATTTCATATACATACTCGGTCTATCTAGACTCGTCACAGTGTGATCGAGGGTATGAGTAGGGCCTGAATCAGAAGAACTTTGGTGAATGAAAACCAGAGAGAGGGGTCAATTCGGAGGCAGGATGTTCGTTAATTACAAGGAGGCAGTCCAATGAAGAGTGCGTTATCAATGATGTTTGGTGTCGCAGCCGTCGCCTTGGTCGCGGCGCCTCTCACCTCGTACGCGGGCGGAACGATTGCGGGGAAGGTGACATTTGCGGGGAAGGCGGAGCAGAAGGAATTTCTCTTCTCCAAGTTCCCGAACCCGAAGTTCTGTCCCCAGATTCCTGACAAGAGCAAAGCGGATGGCGATAAGCGGTTCTTGAAGCAGATCGAAGTGAGCAAGGACGGCGGATTGAAGGGTGCTGTCGTGGCCGTTGTGGACATCGAGGATAAGGCCTGGATGGACGGCTATGCCGGAACGGAAGTCGTGGCAGCGTTCTGTGATTTCCAGCCGTTCAGTGGCGTGGTGGTGAATACCCGCCCATTCAAAGTTGAAAACACCGATGCCGATGCCGAAGATCCTAAGTCGGTAGCTGGCGTGCTGCACAATCCCCACAGCTTTACCGTGAAGGGAAACTCTTCCGCGACTGGTTTCAACATCGGTCTCGCGAAGAAGGGTGATAAGTTGGACAAGCCGGTAACCTTCCGTGGCGGTGCGGAGAAGGAAGGGTACTACCGCTTGCAGTGTGACCAACATGAGTTCATGCAGTCCTTCTTCCTCCCGGTGTCGAATGCACACTTCGCCGTGGCGAAGGACGATGGGTCATTCGAGATCAAGGATGTGCCGGCCGGCAAGCATAAGGTGATTGCTTGGCATCCCTTCGCCGCAAAGGGCAAGAAGGTCGAGTTCGAAGTGGATGTGACTGATGGTGGGGCTGCCAAGCTCCAGGCTGAGATCAAGTAAGATCGTTTCAGCAAGTCTGAGTCACCAGAAGGGCAGCGGGGCAACCCGCTGCCCTTCGTGTTTTCAGCCCATTCCCCCCACAGAGTCTTCCTGCACAGACTTTCTCGTTTCAGGGTTTTATCCGTCTCAGCTTTTTGATGTGATACTTTGATGTGATACATGTGCGGTTATGACCGGAGTATCCAGTTGAGAGGGGCGGTTTATGACCTTCCATTTCCTCATGGCCGGAGGTGCGGATCAAGTGCTGCGACGAACGAGGCTTGCCCTCCTACTGCTCCTTGTCCCCACTCTTCTGACTAATGCCTCCTGCTCCGTCATTGACGGGGTGTTTTCCGTACTCAAGGGGACCTTTTCGGTTGCCAAAACCGGCTATCGTGCTGTGAAAAAGACGGTTAAAGGCACGGTCTGGGTGGTGAGGGGAGCGTATGAGTTGACGAAGGGGGCGAGCAGGCTGGTCTATCATGTCGGGAAATTTACCTTTGAAGTGGTCCGGGCTCCATTGGAGTATCCCTTGATCCGAGATGATATTCAGACCATCGATGGGCTTCCGGTGAAAGAGGCGATCCGGCTAGGGCGGGTCAAGGCGGCGCCCTACACCGTCAAGGGCCAGCGGTACGTGCCGATGAACATGGCGAATGCACAGGCGTACGAGGAAACGGGCTTGGCCTCGTGGTACGGGGAGGAAACCAGGCGTCTGTCGGGCGGCCACATGACGGCGAACGGTGAACTCTTCAATCCCAACGGACTGACGGCCGCGCATAAATATTTGCCGCTGCCGATCCATGTGCAGGTGACGAATCTGGAAAACGGCAAGTCGATCGTTGTCCGAGTGAATGACCGTGGTCCCTTTCCGAGTGATCACAACCCCGATTCCGGCAAGCGGGTCATTGACCTCAGCCGAGGCGCCGCTGAACAACTAGGATTTGTGGAACAGGGCACCGCCAGAGTCCATGTGGAAGTCATCCAGCTGGAAGATGCGTGAAGGGTGGTGTATTCCCCGATGACTACCGTTTCACCAAAGCCAGTCCTTTCGTAGTTTCCAGGTGGGCTTCAACGTAATCGGGTTAGCCTCAAGCGGTAAATCCCCTGCCTTGTCTTTTCGTTTCTGATCTAGGTAAGATCTTATGTTTCTTGGCTATTTTCTCTGTCCAAGAGGAGTGGTGTGTCACGAGAACTCTCACTCGCGGAAATCTTTCAACTCGGCTATTACTGGGAGACCAAGATCCTACTCACGGCCGTGAAGTTGGATGTCTTTTCAGCCATCGATGAACGGCCGAAATCCGGTCAGGACATTGCTGGACGACTGCAGGCCGATCCTCCTACCCTGGGCCTTCTCTTAAATGCGCTGGTCGCGATGAAGCTGCTGACGAAAGAAGCGGAGCTGTACGGGAACTCATCGATCGCGATCAAGTATTTGGTCCGGTCGTCGCCGCAGTATGTCGGCCATTTGCTGCTCTTACACGATGCCGAGTGGAACAACTGGGGCAAACTGGAAGAGACGATTCGTACGGGGAAGCGGACGGTGGATCGCCATGTGTTCGAGACCGATCCTGAGTTGGGTAGCCATGTGCTGGCGGTACTGAATCGTATTGGCCAGCAGAGTGGCCCTGATTTGGCCAAGCGGTTGAAGTTGGCTGGGGGTGAGCGGATGTGTGATCTCGGCGGTGGCGCCGGGACGAATGCAATTGCGTTCTGCCAGGTGTATCCCGACCTGCATGCGACTGTTTTCGACCTTCCGGAAACGCTGAAGCTGACAGAAAAAACAGTGAAGGAGGCAGGTCTGGAATCACGGATCACCCTGCACCCCGGCGACTTCAATCGGAATCCGCTCGGTGGACCCTACGATGTGGTCCTGATGTCGGATATTCTACATTATCAAACCTTTGATATGAATCAGGATCTGGTCAAGAAGGTCTATGGCGCTCTGGCGCCGGGCGGGCGGTTGGTCATTAAGGATCGATTCTTGGACGAAGCCGGGACAGGCCCCGCCTGGACGACGGCCTTTGCCGTCCACATCCTCGTCAACACCCAGAAGGGGAGCTGCTTCCAAGCCAGTGACGCGATGCAATGGCTCCATGCGGCCGGGTTCAGCTCTGTGGTGGAACTGGAGAAGACGGCGGTGGTGCAGGGGGTGAAATCGCGTGAAACGTGAAGTAGCGCTCGTGAAGCGCAACTTGCGGCAAGACGACTATGGGCACGATGACGAGATACGTTTCACAAGAGACGAGCGACGAAGAGTAGGCGATGGATTGGTTGCGAGAACCGGGATTCTTTGGGACCCATGCAACGGTCGGAGCGGACCTCAGTCAGCTGATGGCCACGCTCTTTACCGGACTCTTTGTCATCGGATGGTTTCAGGCACGCAAGCGAAAGGCCGATGCCCACCATTGGCTGATGTTGGGCGGCATGATCGCCATGTTGAGCTTCTTTATCGCGTACTATCTCTTTCGGCAGCTGGGGGTTCTGGCTTTTGAGGGGAAGGAAGGGTTCGGCGGCTCGCAATCACTGTATGACTACGTCTTTATCCCGGTACTGACTCTCCACATTATCCTGGTCATCATCGGGCTGATCATGGCGGTGTATATGATGGTCTTGGGGTTTCGTTCTCAGCAATTCATCGACGGGGTGCGGTCGCTCCGGGAGTCACGGCTCATGACCACGTGGAAGAAGATCGGAATCGTGTTCGGTGTCGTGGCCGTGATCGTCTTGGGGTTGTTTTTTTCGCGCGTGGCGACTGCCGGATTTTCGATGCGCAAGATGGAGGTCTACCTGATCTTCCTTGCGCTCGTCGCCTTTGTGTTCGCGATTGAGATGACGATCCAGCGAATCTGGCCGGACGGCGCACGGCGGCATCGGGCGCTGGGCCGATTCACGATGGTCATCTACTGTGTGCTCTTTATGACCGGAAGTTTCACCTATACGATGTTATACATCCTGTACCCGGGCAAGATCGGATGATGGCTCACAGCTAATAGCTGTCAGCTGACAGCTTGAGGATTTATGCTGACCTGCGGTTGTGGTCGCTGGATGCATACCGAGGGGATTGAGGAACGTGGTGGTGAAGCTGGTGCGTTCTGGTTCATCCGCTCGGAGTGCCGAGGCTGTGGGTTGAAAGTCGGTGTCGATGTGCCGGAGGGTCAGACTCGAGGGCTCATTGATCGATTATTCTGGACCGATGAGGCGCTGCATCGATTGGCCCGCATGCCGCCCTATGTGGCACCGTTGGTTCGAGATGAGGTGGAGCAACATCTCCGTAGCCAAGGAGAACGAGTGGTCACCTATGAAACGTTGCTCCGTCCCCGTACGGGAGAACGCATCGAATGGGACCCGGAAGCGGAACGGCGGTTGGACCGGGTGCCAGCCCCGGTTCGCGCGATGGCACGGGTTGAACTTGAACGAACCGCGACAGATCGTGGACTGTCTCTTATACACATCTCCGAGCCCACGAGAC
>NIUT01000120.1 GCA_002254365.1 Nitrospira sp. UW-LDO-01 | reverse complement strand
ATGGAAGACGCAATCAAGGCTTTCGTAATGTACCTCCAGGTTGAACAGAATGCGTCCCCTGAGACGATCCGCAACTATCGCTCCGACCTTCAGCAGTTCACCGGATTCCTCAGACGAACGAAGAAGGACACCTCGCCAACTTGCGTCGAGTCGATTTCCACCGACGAAATACGAGCCCATCTCCACTCGTTGGACCGTCAAGGTGAGAAGGCGGCATCCCTCGCGAGAAAGCTGGCAAGCCTGCGCAGTTTCTTTCGCTTCCTCCTCCGTGAAGAGCTCGTGAAAACCAATCCGACCGAAACGCTGAGAAGCCCGCGACTGCCCAAACGCCTCCCTCGTGTGTTGACCAAGGATGACGCGGCATCCCTCATGACGTTTCCCACTGGACCTTCGCCCCTCTCCCTCCGTGACCGTGCCCTGCTGGAGACCATGTATTCGACCGGCGCGCGCGTCAGCGAAGTGGTCGGGATCAATCTCAATGATCTCGACGAAGCAGACGGCATCGTGAGTTTAAAAGGGAAAGGTAGGAAGGAACGGCTGGTCCCAATAGGGGATGTCGCACTGCAGGCCATCCGCGAGTATCGCATGTCCTTGAAGCCGACTCCTCGCAATCGTCATCCGTCGTCTCCGATGTTTCTGAATCATCGTGGTGGGCGGTTGACCACCAGAAGTGTCGCCAAGATGGTCGCCTGGTACTCCAGCCGCCTCGTGAGTGGAGCAGTCAGTCCCCATGCCCTCCGGCATTCATACGCCACCCATCTCCTCGATGAAGGAGCCGACCTCAGATCAATCCAAGAACTGCTCGGCCATGCCTCACTGAGTACCACCCAAAAATATACGCATGTGGCAATGGACCAACTACTCGCGGTCTATGACCGGGCCCATCCTCGCGCACAGGCGACTAGCCCCCCACATGGAAAGGATCACAAGTCATCATGAAAATCCGGTCGACGACCGTTCTCTGTGTCCGTCGCGACGGACGAGTCGCCATGGGCTGTGACGGCCAAGTCACCGTCGGCACCACGGTCATGAAACACAACGCCAAGAAGATTCGGCGCTTGCATCATGATCAGGTTCTGGCGGGGTTTGCGGGAGCCACGGCGGACGCATTCACACTCTTTGAAAAATTCGAGAGTAAATTGGAGGAGTATCGCGGTAATCTCACGAGGGCCGCGGTCGAGCTGGCAAAAGATTGGCGGACGGATCGCGTGCTTCGCCGTCTAGAGGCCCTCCTGGCCGTGGCCGGGCGTGAACAGTCGTTCATCATTACCGGGACCGGCGACGTCGTCGAGCCGGAAGACGGCATTCTGGCGATCGGCTCGGGTGGTCCCTATGCACTGGCAGCGGCCAGAGGATTGCTCCGTCATTCACAACTGGAAGCTCCGGTGATCGTCACCGAAGCCATGACCATCGCAGGTTCCATTGACATCTACACCAACCAACAGATTCTTGTTGAGGAACTTCAAGGATAATCCACAATGATGAAGCCGCTCACGACAGAGCCTGTCGCATTGAATCTCAATAGTCTCACTCCCCGTCAGATCGTCGAAGAACTAAACCGCTATGTCATCGGACAAAAGGATGCGAAGCGCATGGTGGCTATCGCCCTTCGCAACCGCTGGCGACGTCAGCAACTGTCGCCCGACCTTCGCGATGAGGTCATGCCGAAGAACATCATCATGATCGGGCCGACTGGCGTGGGCAAAACGGAAATTGCCCGACGGCTGGCCAAGCTGGCTGAGGCTCCGTTCATCAAGGTTGAAGCCTCCAAGTTCACCGAAGTGGGTTATGTGGGGCGCGATGTGGAATCGATTATTCGTGATCTCACCGAGCTGGCCATCAATATGGTGAAGACCCAACGCCTGGCATTCGTGCAACACAAAGCCGAACAGCAGGCTGAGGAGCGCTTGCTCGACCTGCTTTTACCTCCACCCCCGCCTCGGCCAGGATTCGTGGACAGCACGACGGAGACGGCCACCCAAGCCCCTCCTGACTCCAACGAAGCGACCCGATCGAAGCTCCGTCTCCAACTACGAGAAGGCAAGATGGATGAACGAACCGTTGAAATGGAAGTCAAAGAGCGGGGAGTTCCGGTCGGCGTCATCTCCAATGTAGGTGGCTTGGATGACCTCGAGAGCAATCTTCGTGACATGCTGGGTGGCATGTTCCAGGGCAAAAAGAAAAAGCGGCTCATGAAAGTGCCCGAAGCACTGAAACACCTGACGCAAGAGGAAGCCCAGAAATTGATCGATATGGACGACACCACGCGTGAAGCGATCAATAAGGTGGAACAAACGGGAATCGTGTTTCTCGACGAGATCGACAAAATCGCCGGGCGCGAGCGCTCCAGTGGACCTGATGTGTCCAGGGAAGGCGTCCAACGAGACTTGCTTCCAATCGTAGAAGGCTGCACCGTCAACACGAAACATGGCTCGGTCGTGACCGATCACATCCTCTTTATCGCCGCCGGAGCCTTCCATGTCGCGAAGCCGTCCGATCTCATTCCAGAACTCCAAGGGCGTTTCCCGATTCGTGTGGAACTCAGCCCCCTCTCGAAAGAGGACTTCGTCCGCATTCTCACGGAACCACAGGGGGCATTGGTCCGCCAATATCAGGCCTTACTGGCTACAGAAGGATTGGCGATCGAATTCGCGAAGGACGGCTTGGAGGAAATCGCGGAGATCGCAGTCCAAGTGAATGAACGGACCGAGAACATCGGGGCCCGTCGCCTCTTCACCATCATGGAACGGTTGTTGGAAGAAATTTCTTTCGAGGGACCAGGCTGGCCTGACAAGCGCATCAACATCACCGCTACCTATGTCCGGGATCGATTGAAGGACATCGTCAAAGACCAGGATCTGAGCCGGTATATTCTATAAGCCTGCGGGCCAATCGTCGGGAGTGGCGCATGAATAAACTCATCAAGAAAGCCGATGTCCTGATCGAAGCCCTGCCGTACATCCGGACGTTTCGCGGAAAAACCGTGGTCGTGAAATATGGCGGCCACGCGATGACAGACCCGTCACTCAAAGAGCGGTTTGCGCAAGACGTCGTCCTACTGAAGTATGTCGGCATCAACCCGGTCATCATTCACGGCGGCGGACCGCAAATCGACAAGATGCTGGACCGACTGGGCATTCAAGCGAAGTTCCGCCATGGTGTCCGGATCACCGACGCCGCCACGATGGAAATCGTGGAGATGGTCCTGGCCGGGAAAATCAACATGGAACTCACTGACCTGATCACCCGGCATGGTGGCAGCGCAGTCGGGTTGAGCGGGAAGGACGGAGGGCTCATCCTTAGCAAACCGCTGACAGCCAAAGCGTGGGCAGAAAGTCTCGATCGCGACCTGGATGAGGAAGATGCGAAAGGCGATTTTGGATTAGTCGGGGATATCGAAAAGGTCGATCCGGGCCTGTTACGGAACCTCCAAGAGGATCATTACATCCCGATCATCGCGCCCATCGGCACGGATCGTGAGGGCAATACCTACAACATCAACGCCGATCTTGTCGCGGGAGCCATAGCTGGCGCGTTACGAGCAGAAAAGCTCCTGATGATGACCGATATCAAAGGCATTCGTGATGCCAACGGACGCCACCTCTCGACTGTCTCCCGCAAAGATGTACAGCGCATGATGAAGAAGGGAATCATCACAGAAGGGATGATCCCAAAGGTTCATGCCTGCTTGGATGCTTTGGGTGATGGGGTTGGAAAAGCTCACATTATTGATGGACGGATTCCGCACGCGGTCCTCCTTGAAATCTTCACGCGGAAGGGTATCGGCACCGAAATCGTGACCTAACCTTCTTGCAGCTGGAAACCAGTTCTGTGCCCATCGATCAAAATCAACTCAGAGAAGATCTTCAGGCCCTGGTGGGGGAACGTCATCCCCTCACCTCACCGAGCCGCCTACGACAGACGGAAGCCTACCTGCACCGTCGTTTCTCGGAAGCTGGGTTGACCGTAACCACGCAATCCTTCCCAGCCTTGAGTGGCACTTCACACAATGTGATCGGCACGGTGTTTCCTGAGCGTGAGGCGTCACCAGCTGCACCACCGCTGATCCTTGCCGCACACTTCGATACTGTTGAAGGGTCTCCAGGTGCCGACGATAATGCCAGCGCACTCGCCGTCATACTTCACGTGGCTCGCCAAGTCAGAACCATGAGATTAGCCAGACCGATCCGTTTCATCGCGTTTAACTTAGAGGAAGAAGACCTTCTTGGTAGCCGGGCGTACACCTCTCTCTTACAAAAGAATGGTGAAACCATCCATGGAGCCATCGTCTTGGAATGTGTCGGCTATGCAAGCCATCAACCCAATTCACAGAAAATCCCTCCTGGCATTCCAATCGCAGTACCCACAACGGGAAATTTTTTGGCCGTCATCGGCAATGAACGATCACACCTTCTAACCAGTTCTGTTGCCCAAGCCATGAAGTCTCACCTTCCAATTGTCCCGCTGGTCGTGCCGGGCAATGGAGAAAAACTCCCGGACACCAGACGGAGTGACCACACGGCGTTCTGGGAACAGGGCTTTCCAGCCGTCATGCTGACCGACACAGCGAACTTCCGTAATCCAAACTATCACCGTCCAACAGATACGCTCGAGACGTTGAATCTCGACTTCATCGCTGCTGTGGCTGATGGAGTGACAGCAGCCATTTCCGCCATGGCCAGTTCCTCCTGAACGTAGCTTTCATGAACTGACATGGATAGACTGACCACGACTCCAAGGAACGGATCTGCTCCCACTCAACGGAGGACGCGTAGCGCGATTCAAGGATGAGGACGCGACTTTCTGGATCAACTCGACAGGCAATCGCTAACGTCTTCAACCACCTCGATTACAAACGCCTGGAGTCCGTCTACTGTTATGAAGGCGGTGATGAATTTTGGCAAGCGAAGCGGGAACCCTGCCGGCGACTGGGAACGAAGGTAGCCGAGGCCCTCGTAGGAAAACTATCGCGTGGTGGCCGAAGTCTGTATATCGGAGCTGGTGTCGCAGAGCTCCCCATGCTGATCGCAGAGTCCATTGACCGTGAATGCCACGTTGAACCCTATAATCTCCGGCGATCTGAAGTTACAGTGCTCAACCGTGCTTGTCGTGACCTACCCGTGCGCTTCCTTGCTCGCGATGCCGGATCAGCACGAGGCCGGTTCGACCATCTGTGGATGGTCAGCGTGCTCAACGATCCGGAAAGATTTCCTCACTTGGCGCCGTTGTCGTACGGGCGGGCGGATCCGGTTACATTCGATCCTGCGAGATTTCAGAAAGAGCGACGGATTGTCCAATCCATCGTCAACCGCTGCATGCCGAAGTTAAAGTTGCCCGGTTTTGTCACGACGTCGAGCGAGGAAGTTATTTGGATCGCAGACTGGTGCCATAGACACAAGGTTCCGTATCGCGTGGATCGGAAACAGTATGCCACGGCGCTCGTAGGAGATCCGGTCTGCTTCATTAAGGTTGGTAGGACTGAGAGGTGAGGATCTGGGGTCGACGATTGGGATCTATCAGATCTCAAATCCGGTCTTCTTAGCTGGATCGCCCATGTACTGCCTGGCATATCGAACATAGTTTCCCGCCGATTCCCTGATCCAAGCTAATTCCTTCTCGGTAACCGGTCGCTTGACCCTCGCCGGTGACCCAAGAATGAGGCTCTTGGGTGGCACAATCGTCCCTTCTACAACGAGGGCACCAGCTCCCACCACCGAGTCCTCCCCAATCACCGCGCCGTCCATGATGATGGCACCCATGCCAACTAACACACGGTCCTGAATCGTACAGCCGTGGAGCACCACGTTGTGACCGATTGTGACGTCACTGCCGATGATCAAGGGGTGAGTGTCATGGGTCACGTGTAACATGCAGATATCTTGTATGTTGGTCCGTTCGCCAATTCTGATGTAGTGTACATCGCCTCGGATCACGGCGTTGAACCAGACACTGCAGCCTTCCCCCATGACGACATCACCGATCACGACCGCCGTCGTTTCGATAAAACAGGATTTGGGAACCGTGGGCTTAATGCCTTGAAAAGTCCGAATCATGCGAGACACTTTATGGGAATCGATCGCCCCCCCGCAAGGGTCTCATTGACAGTCTTTTTGACCCTCCCGTAGACTGCCTGACATGTCACAACCTTTGATTACTCCAAAGCGCGCACGCTCCACGAAGACTGCTCGCGTCAATGGCTCCGCCACAACCATCGGGTTCGTCAACCTCGGCTGTTCGAAGAATCAGGTCGATTCTGAAATCATGCTCGGCACATTGGTCACGGACGGGTTTCGATTGACCGGCGATCCGAAGCAAGCCGACGTGGTGATCGTCAATACCTGCGGTTTTATCGAAGAGGCAAAACAAGAATCGATCAACACGATTCTTGAACATGGACATCTCAAGAAGACCGGACGCTGCCGCGTCCTGATCGCCGCTGGCTGCCTTGCCCAACGCTATCAAGGCGATTTGTTGAAGGAGTTACCGGAATTAGACGGGGTCGTCGGCACTGGTGAATTCGGCAAGATCGCGGACATTTGCCGGGACCTGTTGGCTCCTAAGAAACGGCATCAACGTCTCTGGATCAGCCAACCTCCCTACCTGTACGACGAACTGGCTCCGCGTCTACGACTCGGCAAGCAACACAGCGCCTATGTCAAAATCGCCGAGGGCTGTAACCGCAACTGTACGTTCTGTGCGATCCCGTTGATGCGCGGCAAGCAGCGCAGCCGACCGGTGGAATCGATCGTGGCAGAAGCACGCCGGCTCGCCGCAGAGGGAGTCAAAGAGATCAACCTCATCTCCCAGGACACGATGAACTATGGTGTCGATCTCGGCCTTCGCCAAGGTCTTGTGTCGCTCCTTCGTGAGTTGGTCAAAGTGGATGACCTTCGGTGGATCCGGCCTTTTTATCTCTACCCGCAGCAAGTCACCGACGATTTGCTAGACCTCTATGCCGGGGAGGAGAAGATCACTAAGTATATCGACATGCCCCTTCAGCACATCAATGACCGGCTACTCACCCGAATGCATCGACTTGGTAATCGTGCATCAATCGAAGCGCTCGTCGATCGTATCCGAACCCGCATCCCGGGAATCACCTTCCGGACGGCCTTCATTGTCGGATTCCCAGGAGAAACTGACGCCGCGTTCACCGAGTTGCGTGACTATGTGGAACAGGCTGAGTTTGACCGAGTCGCAGCGTTTGTGTATTCGGATGAGGACCAAACTCCGGCAGCTGACTTGGACGATAAAGTCGAACGAGAGGTAATGGATGACCGCCGGAATATCATCCTCTCTGTTCAAGAGGCGATTGCCTCTGCCAAAGGCAGAGCTACGATTGGATCGATCCTCGATGTCCTTATTGATGGGCGATCCGACGAAACAGAAGGCGTTCTCGAAGGACGCCACGAAGGCCTTGCGCCTGAAATAGACGGCGTCGTCTATGTCGACGAGGACTCAGCTGATGTTGGTGGCAAGGTTTCAGATCCGACACCTGGTGACTTCTGCAGAGTCGAGATCACCGACGCGGCGGGATTCGATCTCGTCGGACGCATCCTTGCACCGTCCGGGCAATGACCGCATTCTTTCCCTTACGTAACGTCAGCGTCGTCCATACCCATCGTGAAGTCCCAACCGATAACGGCAAGCGGAGCGTGTCCGAGGACACGCTCCGCTTCTGAAATCGTATGCTCAGACTCACACCTTCACGGAGAGAAACAGCGCATTCCCTCGGCGATTAATCAGCATCAGGACGTTGGCTCCCTTCTTAAGATCTGCGGATGCCTTTTCAAAATCTTTGACTGATCTGATCGGTTGCCGATTCATTTCTTGGATCACATCACCTGCAGAGAGACCGGACCTCTCGGCACTGCTATCCGGATCAACCTTTGTCACCACAACACCTTGCACTCCGTGGAATCCAAAGTGTCTTGCCCGGTCCTGATCAAGCTCCTCAACCACAAGGCCCGACAACGCATCGTCGGAACCTCCGTGCTGCACCTTCGCGACTTTAGATTCCTCAGGCTGCGCACCGACCTTGGCGGTCACTTCACGTTCATGTCCATCGCGAATGACGGTGAGGGTCACGTTGGCACCAACAGTGGTCCTGGTGACGAGTCGTTGTAACGCGACACCATCCTCCACCGAAGTCCCTTGATAGCCGACGATCACATCTCCCTGCTTGAGGCCGGCTTGATCCGCGGGACTCCCTGCTCTCACATCACTGATCAGCGCGCCTTTCGTATCCTTGAGACCAAATGCCGTGGCCAGATCCTGGCTCAATCCCTGAAGCCCAATCCCAAGATATCCTCGGACGACCTTGCCGGTTTTGATGAGACTCTCATAAATCGGCTTGGCCATCGTGGCCGACACGGCGAACCCGACACCCTGATATCCCCCGGTCTGGGAAAAAATGGCCGTGTTGATGCCCACCAGCTCTCCTTTTGTATTCACCAGTGCACCGCCTGAGTTGCCCGGATTAATGGCGGCATCCGTCTGAATAAAATCCTCGTACTGGGTGATGCCCATCTGACCGCGACCCACCGCGCTCACGATCCCGAGCGTAACAGTGGAATTGAGCCCAAAGGGATTGCCAACCGCCAAGACATACTCACCGACTTGCAGACTCGACGCGTCACCCCAGGTCACGGTCGGAAGATGATCAGCATTGATCTTGATCACAGCGAGGTCACTCTTCGGATCCACCCCGATGATCGTACCCTTAAATTCCCGCTTGTCGGGAAGTGTGACGTTGACCTCGCGGGCCTGAGCAATCACATGATTATTGGTCACAAGATAGCCATCCGATGAAATGATCACGCCGGATCCTTGCCCTCTCCGAGGCGCTCGCTGGTCAAATGGATCGCCAGGTCGCCGACCACGCGGTCCGAATGGTTTCCCAAAGAACTCCTCCATTCGCTCTCGTAACTCGTCCGGAACAGGGGAGCCGTCCGCCACATTCTCCGTCATGATCGTCGTAATGTTCACAACCGCCGGAGTCACTCGCTTGGCAACATCCGTAAAGCCGGGTGCCGGTGACGCAACGGCGGCCACCGGGGTGCGCTGTGACAAGGCATTGGATGCATGGGACACAGTGAGTGAATGGCCGGCCCAAATTAAAGCCCCGCTCACAAGTCCGATTCCGAGAAGAGAACCCATCGTAGGATGGAAATGCGATGACATGATAACCCTCCTTCGTCACGCTGCGGATGACGTTCTTGAGATGCTTCAAACTCATCACTACACGGCCTGTTGTTCGGTACCGAGTATTAGAACTAACAACCAGTGATGAGAGGGAGATTAATCGAGGATTAAACGTGGCTAAGCTGGAAGAGTCACGAGCGGCAATACGACCGTAAAGGTCGATCCCTGGCCGAGATCACTCTTGACCTCAACCCGCCCCTTATGAAGATCTGCGATCCAAGCGCAGATGGCAAGACCAAGCCCTGTTCCCTTCTTGGTATGGGCGCGAGCCACATCCGTGCGGAAAAACCGTTGAAAAATCTTCTTCTGGTCGGCCGGGGCAATGCCGATCCCATGATCGGTGACGGACAGCCGCGCTTCCTGGCCATCCCTTAACAGTGAGATTTCGACTTTGCCGCCAGGATTGGAATACTTCATCGCATTCTCAACCAGATTCAGCAGCAATTCACGAAGCCGCAGATCATCCCCTTGGACAATGACCGGCGTGATGGTTCCCAGCACTACTTCGACATTGCGTTCCTGTCCCAGCAACTTCGCCTGGCGATGAACGTCTTCCACCAAGGACTGCAGGACCACCGGCATGGACTCGACCTTCACCTCCCCCATATCGGCACGGGAGAGAAACAACAGTTCATCCACGATACGGGTCATCCGATCGATCTCTTCGAGGTTGCTCTCCAGCACCGCCTTGTAGTCTTCGAGCGGACGAGATTTCCGGAGCACCAGATCTGTTTCGCCCTTCATCACGGTGAGGGGTGTTCTCAACTCATGCGACGCATCGCTGGTAAATTGACGAATCTGCCGAAATGACGCATCCAACCGACCAATCATGTTGTTGAAGGTGGCCGCCAGACGCCCGATCTCATCGTAAGCCACAGGTATACTGAGCCGCTGACTGAGATCCCCCGCGGCAATCCGTTGCGCAGCCAGGGTAATCCTATCGACCGGGCGGAGCGCCCGTCCGGCTAGAAACCAGCCCCCGGCGAGCGACACGGACAAGGCAATCGGGATCGCCACCAGAACGAGGATGAGGAATCGATGGAGCGTCTCTCCGACTGACTCCATCGAGGTCCCAACCTGCACGATATACAACAGGTTGCCTCGGTACATGATCGGCATAGAAATTAACCGCAAGGGAGGTTCCTTGGGATATTTGGCCGACTCATAAATACTCTTTCCGGCAAACGCGGCGTCAAGGGCCGTCCGGCTCAGCGGAACCTCGTGTTCTTTGATGTTCGGGGAGCGAATGGTGATGGTGCCCGACGGGCTGAAGATCTGGAAGAACTTATCGATTCGCGTCAGCTCCGGAAACTGAGAGAGCAGTACCTCTTCATCGATCAGAGGAAGAAATCCATTCGTTTCGAGTAAGCGTACGGCCGTCGTCGCCGTGTCCTCCAACGATTCATCAACAGTGTCGCGAAGATTTCTGGCCGTAATGGCATAGAGCATTATGGAGAACACGATCAAGACCAGAGCAAGCACAGTCCCATACCACAGGGTCAACCGAACACGTAGAGGCATCAGACACCTCCTGGTCGGCAAGGGCGAACGAGCATCGCCACGCAACCTCGGTGCCCCTGTTGGGCTCCTGCCAGGGACGAAACCGCCGAGACGCGACAGGAGACGGGTACGCGGAGCCTTGAGGGCCTGAAGCGGGCTTGAAACAGTATGATGAGGTCGCGAAGGGCGAGCTTGCCCGACCGGCCACAAGCAAACCATGGCCAGGCTTGTTGTTGTCGCGAATCAACGGTTGTCGTAGAAGCACTCATCAATACTGCGGATCAGTCGGCCTTGAGCATGTATCCGCTTCCGCGTATGGTATGGATCAATTTCTTCGTCCGACCGCGATCGATCTTATTGCGAAGATAGTTCACATAGACGTCGATGACATTCGTAAACGTATCGAAGTCCTGATTCCATACGTGTTCGGAGATCATTGGTCGAGTGAGTACTCGACCGGTATGACGCATCAAGTATTCCAGCAGGGCGTACTCTTTCAGAGTCAACTCGATGCGTTGCCCGCCTCGTGCCACCTCACGCGTGGCCGGGTTGAGCATCAAGTCGTCAACTTGGAGCACTCCCGGACTTTCTGTGGCACCACGGCGCAGTAAGGCACGAACTCGTGCCAAGAGCTCATCGATGGCGAATGGCTTCGTGAGATAGTCGTCGGCACCGGCATCCAGCCCTTTGACCCTCTGGTCGATCTGCGATTGAGCAGACAGAATCAGTACCGGCGTTTGGATCCGTTCACGACGAATATTCTTGAGCACATCCAACCCGGACATGCCCGGCAACATGACATCAACCACCAAGAGATCATAGTCGGTCGCCAATGCCATCTCTAGCCCCTTCGCTCCGTCTTCACAAAGATCGACGGCATAGCTTTCTTCTTCCAATGCCCGCTGGATGAAGCACCCGACTTTAGTTTCGTCTTCGAGAACAAGCACCCGCATACCTACTCCTACAAAGATTGATCAGGGGGTGATTATACCAAACGACGCACCATGAATCTTGGAGATCGAGAATGCCAAGGGAAAGCCTGATTCACATGCTTCGACGGGCTCGACGCAACGGGGGCGGAGACAGCTGGGCGTTGCCTCACAGGGAGGAGATGGTAGGAACACAGTTACATCGAGTCGCCGGGGAAGGTCTGCTCCACAGAGGTAATCATGGGTTTCCCATCACGGATAGTAAACACCAGTGTCTCTTCGCCTTCCGCCTTGAATTCGTGATTGGCCGGTCTGAGGGTCTCAGTGGACTTGAAGGACACCTTGGCACTTCGCTCATCCGCAGCCAACGAGACCGACGTATTCGTACGCGCGAAATCATTATCGCTTGGGAAGGCAAACGCCATGGCCAGTGTCTTGCGATAGTCGTCCCTGGTCAGCAAGGCCGTTTGGTGTTGTGGACCTTGCTTCATATGGATAGTGATCGTCGCATCATACGAAATGTGGCGGAGGACTCCATCGACATCCTTTCTCCGGACGGCGTCGTCGAGAGCTCCAAGGAGCCGATCGATTCCTTCACGAGTGAGGCGCATATCCATCGCCCTGGAGTTCGACTGGTGCTCCGTCAGCGATGCCGTTCGTTGAGTATGAGGTGACAAAAACGTAGTCGGTATCCCTTGGCCGTTGAAAATCACGTATCCACCTACGGCCAGGAGGCCGAGAGTCAGCATAGTGACGAGTACCGGTCCCTTAAGGGACCGGCCAGTGGATGGCTTGGCGGAATCCTGACTGGAGCTTCGACTTGTGGTGGTCATGGTCAACGCTCCGGACTCGATTGATCACCCCACCATAGCGTGAATTCTCGAAAAAGCAACGAAAGAGCGAGGCGGTGCACGGTCACTTGCATTCGGGAATAAACCGAATAGCTCCTGAGGCTGAACATGGGCCTCACGCCTGATCGCTCAACGCTTATCATCATGAACACTCCCCACGGGGAGCGGATCAGATCGCTTGGAAATGTGGTGATCCCATGGTAGGGTACCCGGTCAACGCGACGAACAGTGCATCTTGCGCTGGGGTTGCGGTCTCGAAAACCGAACAGAGGATGGATGACGTTATGAACAGTCCGACGTGGCTTCAACCGACTGATGACTTTGTGCATCGACACCTTGGTCCTGCCGATGCAGATATTCAAGAGATGCTGGCCATCTTAGGCCACCAGTCGCTCGACACACTCGTCGATACGACCGTTCCACCTGATATCCGTCTTCGGCAAGCCCTGGACATTCCCAACGGTGAGGGCGAGCAAGCCGTTCTTGCGCGACTCCAGGGCATCGCGGCCCAGAACAAGGTTTATCGCTCGCTGATCGGCATGGGGTACTACGACTGTGTCACACCTGGGGTGATTCAACGGAACATTCTCGAAAACCCGGCTTGGTATACGCAATACACTCCGTACCAAGCTGAGATCTCGCAAGGCCGCTTGGAGGCTCTTGTCACCTTTCAGACCATGGTCGGGGATCTGACCGGTCTCCCGCTGGCCAATGCGTCCCTGTTGGATGAAGCGACGGCGGCCGCTGAGGCGATGGCGATGTGTTACGCGATCGCCCGCCATGCCGGCCAGGAACGCCATGAGTTCTTCGTCTCGCGCGATTGTCATCCGCAAACTCTCGCTGTGTTGCAGACCAGGGCTGAGCCCCTGGGCATCGTCCTCAAAACGGGAGTCCCCTCGGCCGCTGATTGTGCGCGCCCAGAGCTGTGCGGCATCCTCCTGCAGTACCCGGCCACGGATGGGTATGTGGGCGATTTCAGCGCATTGGTGACCCAAGCCCATGAAGGCGGGGTTCTGGTCGTCGTGGCCACCGATCTCCTCGCACTCACGGTACTCCGTTCACCCGGAGAATTCGGTGCCGATATTGCCGTCGGTTCGACTCAACGGTTCGGCGTCCCGATCGGCTTCGGTGGACCCCATGCCGCCTTTCTAGCGACCAAAGAAGAGTTCAAACGGCAGATGCCTGGTCGACTCGTCGGCGTCTCCAAAGATGTCACCGGCAAGCCGGCTATCCGACTCTCCCTTCAAACACGCGAGCAACACATCCGAAGGGAAAAGGCCACGAGTAATATCTGTACCGCCCAAGTCTTGCTGGCGGTGATGGCGGCCATGTTCGCGGTCTACCATGGGCCGGATGGGTTGCGCCGCATCGCCGAACGGGTCCATGGCCTGACGTTATTGCTCGCGGAAGGCCTGCGTCGGCTGGGCTTTGAGGTGTTGCCCAAGGTCTTTTTCGATACGATTCGAGTACCGGTATCTAAGCTCCAAGCCGAACAGATCCACGCGAGGGCAGAGGCACAAGGAATCAATTTCCGACAGTACGAAGACGGCTCCATCGGCCTATCGCTCGACGAAGTCAGCTCCGAGCAGGAGGTGCACCGCCTCCTACAGATCTTCGTCGGCCACGACCAGTTGCCGTTTCGCCTCTCAGACATCGTCTCCTCCGTTGATCTGAAATATCCCGCGCCACTGATGCGGATCAGTCCGTATCTCACGCATGAGGTGTTCCACCGCTATCACTCTGAACACGAAATGCTCCGCTATCTCTATCGACTCCAGGCGCGAGACCTCTCGCTCGTGCACTCAATGATCCCGCTGGGCTCCTGCACAATGAAGCTCAACGCCACATCAGAAATGCTGCCGGTGACCTGGCCCGAGTTCGCCCGTCTGCATCCGTTTGCCCCAGGTGATCAAACCCGTGGCTATCAAACCCTGTTTCGTCAGCTGGAAGGTTGGTTGGCCGAGATCGCAGGATTTGCGGCCTTCTCCCTTCAACCGAATGCGGGCTCTCAGGGCGAGTACTCCGGCTTGATGGTGATTCGGGCGTACCACAGGTCAAAGGGTGAGGGACACCGCGATGTCTGTTTGATCCCCGTCTCAGCCCATGGGACGAATCCGGCTTCCGCCGCGATGGTCGGCATGACCGTAGTCGTCGTCGCCTGCGATCGGAACGGGAATGTGGATGTCGCGGATCTAGAAGCCAAAGCGGCGCAATACCGAGATCGATTGGCGGCGTTGATGCTGACCTATCCCTCCACGCATGGTGTGTTTGAGGCCAGCGTGCGGCGCATTTGCCAAATTGTCCATACCCATGGGGGACAGGTGTATATCGACGGAGCCAATATGAACGCCATGGTCGGCCTCTGCCGTCTGGGCGACATTGGGGCCGATGTCTGCCATCTGAATCTCCATAAGACGTTTTGTATTCCCCACGGTGGCGGCGGACCAGGGGTGGGACCCATTGGTGTCGCGCGGCACCTGGTCCCGTTTCTGCCAGGACACCCCGTGGTCAAGCTCGGTGGCCCACAGACCATCGGCCCCGTATCAGCGGCGCCGTTTGGTAGTCCAGGTATTCTTCCGATCTCCTGGACCTATATTGCCATGATGGGGCGGGAGGGTCTGACCAAGGCGACCCAGGTGGCCATTCTCAATGCCAACTACATGGCCAAGCGTCTGGAGAAGTACTATTCGATCCTGTATCGGGGAGAGACAGGATTGGTGGCGCATGAATTCATTTTGGACCTGCGCGAGTTCAAGGAGAGCGCCGGCGTTGAGGCAATGGATGTTGCTAAGCGACTGATGGACTACGGCTTCCATGCACCAACCGTGTCATTTCCCGTGGCTGGTACACTCATGGTCGAACCAACGGAGAGCGAATCGAAGCATGAGCTCGATCGTCTCTGCGAGGCGCTGACCTTGATCCGCGCCGAGATTCAGGAGATCGTCGACGGGCGCCAACCACGAACCAACAATGTGCTGAAGAACGCGCCTCATACCGCGGCGAGCGTCACCGCCACAGAGTGGAACCGACCCTATAGCCGCGAACAAGCCGCGTTTCCTGCCCCCTGGGTCAAACAGAGCAAGTTTTGGCCAAGTGTCAGCCGTATCGATGAAGCCTACGGCGACCGCCATCTCGTCTGCAGCTGTCCGCCGATCGAAAGCTATCAGTCG
Organism: Nitrospira sp. UW-LDO-01; assembly: GCA_002254365.1. Classification (GTDB taxonomy): domain Bacteria; phylum Nitrospirota; class Nitrospiria; order Nitrospirales; family Nitrospiraceae; genus Nitrospira_D. Next base: position 1,358 of record NIUT01000120.1, on the reverse strand, counting down.
TAGCCGAAGAGTCTTTCTCCACCTCTTGCCCACGGCTGGAGTTCCAACCGTGGGCATTGTGTTCGTGTCATCTTTCCTTGCCTGATTTTCATCACAAGCAGTACAGTACCGTAGACTCATCACGAAGGAGGAATTGGCATGACCAACCTGGGACGCCGAGACTTTCTGGTACGAACAGGCCTCGCATTAGGTGCAGCACTGCTCGCCGAGCCGCGTCCTCGTGCGCTAGCCAATCCATCATCACCACAGGGCAAGCTCGAGAACTGGGAGGACATACGGGCACAGTTTCCCCTCTCTCCACAGCTTATCCACTTGGCTGCGTTCTTCCTTGCATCCCATCCCACCCCGGTGCGTGAGGCGATCGAACGACATCGTGCGGGCCTGGATGCGGATCCGATCGGCTATTGGTTCGACCATGAAGAGAAACAGGAAGCGATGGTGCTCCAAGCCGCTGCCGAATATCTGGGGGCCAATCCCACCGATATCGCTTTGACCGACAGCACAACGATGGGACTGGGGCTCCTTTATGGCGGCTTGCAGCTTCAGGCTGGGCAGGAAATTCTCACGACGACCCATGACCACTATTCGACGGAAACCGCTCTACGTCTCCGTGCCGAACGGACCGGCGCGAACGTGCGCCAGATACCCCTCTACCGATCCCTCAAGACCGTCTCCCGCGACGAAATCGTCAATTCCATAGTAAGGGGTATCTCTCCTGCAACCCGTGTTATAGCGGTCACCTGGGTCCATTCCAGCACGGGGCTCAAACTTCCGGTTCACGAGATGGCATCAGCCATCCAATCCATTAATCGTTCGAGAGACGAGCGGGACCGGATCATCTTCTGTGTGGATGGAGTCCATGCGTTAGGGGTTGAAGATTTCAGCATCAGAGACCTCGGCTGCGACTTCCTGGTTGCTGGGACCCACAAATGGATGTTCGGCCCACGCGGGACTGGGCTCGTCTGGGGCCACCCAAAAGCCTGGCCGATCACCAGAGCCACGATCCCGACCTTCAGCAGTCAGGCCTATGACCTCTGGATGGAGAACAAATCGTCAAAGGATCTCCCACCATCAGTCCACATGACGCCGGGCGGGTTCCATTCTTTCGAACATCGCTGGGCGCTGGATGAAGCCTTTAAGTTTCATCAGGCGATCGGCAAATCCCGAGTGACCCAGCGCATCTATGAATTGAACCAGCAGCTGAAGCAAGGCCTGGCCGCCATGCCGCATGTCACGTTACACACACCGATGTCGCAGGATCTCTCAGCAGGGATCGTCTGTTTCGAGGTAGCGGAAATGTCACCTCGCCAGGTCGTGGAGAAGCTTCGACAGCGCGGCATCGTCGGCAGTGTGACACC
>NIUT01000119.1 GCA_002254365.1 Nitrospira sp. UW-LDO-01 | reverse complement strand
CTGATCGGTCTCGTGGGCTCGGAGATGTGTATAAGAGACAGGCACCACAATAATAGGCTCATCACAGCACTTCAAATATCACCTCTCGAATACTGCGGAGTCCGTCCTGATCGGCAATGCTGATACGAACCGTATGCTTGCCCGCTGGCAGCTGCGCGCTGGGTACATGAATACCACTCGTCGTTGCATAGGCCAGTACTCGCCCGGTAATATCGATGTCGATGAATTTCACCACACTCACCTTTAAGCTGGTTAGATCAACCGGGCTCGTTTTTTGCGTAAATTTGATCTCGATTTCGATCGGTGGGGCTGCCCGCTTGCCATTCGATGGCTTAAGAACGTCGATCCGGGGGCCTAGATCGATCTCACCGCCTATCGATATTTCCCCTGTTTTCTTGTTCTGAGGCGCCGGTGCCATTGACGCCTCTTGAGGTGTGATCAGCCAGAGCACCTTATCCATGCCGGCATACACCGACTCCACCAGCTGTAGAGATCCGACGCAGATTGCCATACTGAGAAGTCCTGTTGCCACGATATGTCTTCTAAGTTTCATGCGCCCTCCCGTCTTTCCTGGCGTTATGATCCAGTTGGCATGCACATGAGGGTATAGACGGTCCCCTTTGCTCCATACCGTCGATCATCTCCGGGCTGTACCCACTGGGCTCTCACCCGGGCCTGCTTCAGCAGTACATCGCTGTCGAACCCGGAAATTTCCCGTATTGCTGTGTCCGATGTCGTCGTGTCCCCGATGGTTTGCATCAGCATGTGAGAGGTCACGGTGACCTCTTGTGTCCGTGCTAACTCGGCCAGTGCCGAGGCTTTGCTATTTGCGAGAGCATCCTCGGCATAAAACGTCGGGCCACTGACCCCGATTGCACAGAGTTCAGTCTTTGAGCTGGGGACGTCGGAGATCCAGATGGGATAGTGCTCAGCACATCCCAGGCTACCAAGTAGAATCCCAACCCTCATCAGGCATGTGCATTTTCGTGAAACCTTCACAAGTATCTAGTTCTGCTGCCTCTTCTTCTGGAGTTCCTCATTCAACTCCTCATGGGCCTTGTTCGCATTTTTGCGCACCCATTCCCGCAAATTGGCATCCAATTGCTGAAACTGGCCGCTTGCGGCCGTGTAGCTTTTCATGATGTCCATAAACTGTTCCAAGTCCAACCGTGCCAAGGCGTAGGCTTCATTCCGAAGCGGGTTTTCCCAATACTCGACGATCTGGACGCCGACTAATGTCGCCTCCGTGACTTGCTTCATGGTGTCCTGAATATGTTGCTCCACATCGTGCCGTGAGAGATCGCCGGCAGTGGTTTCGGCTAGGTACTGCTTTTGGAGCCCCGCCACATAGATTTGTAGTGTCCCCGCTAGATCGTTACGGGCTTGACCTTCCGACGCGCGACGACGTAAAGATGGATTCACTAATCCTGAAGCGCTTCCCACTCCATGCAGGACTCGCCGCTCGCCGCTAAACGCGGCGCCTTTTTGGGTCACCCAGAGGGGAAGCCCTTTGACATCCTGAATTGGCGTGTCCATTCGGCTCATCCCGCCAGCTTCCTGTCCCCTGGGTTTCTGTTCCGCACAGCCGGTCACGAACAGTGTCCCCAAAGCTCCTATCGTGGCCACCACTCTCACCCATCTCATCCTGTCGGGTTTCATTAGGTGTCTCCTACTTGTTCTTAATGGTAAATTTCTGATGTGAACCCTGTTGAGCCAGGCATAGTAGCAAGGTCTGCTCCGATTTGGCACCATTTAAATAAGCGGTTGATGCACCTGCAGAGGTACGGTTCTCTTGCTCTTATCCCGACGATCCCCACCTAAGGATTCCCCGCATAGTGTGGGGATCATCCTGACCGGCGCGTGATCTGGACATTTCCTGCCGGATCACCGTGTGAGCGTAGTACAGGATCCCGCGGGGTTTGAACGGGAGGGTGTGAAGCGCCCGGCTCAGTTGATGGGGTAACAAATCAGGGTCATCTCCTTCCCGAGTGGGTAATTTTGGCCTGATTTCATATCGGGTCGAGCATGCAGGTGAGGACTTTGAGGCGCAAGTACTCCTCATCGCGTAGGCCGTAGCTGCGCCGCTGAATGACGCGGATCTTGTTGTTCATGCCCTCGACGAATCCCAACGCGACCTTGTTCTCCGGTTTGCAATAGGCCGCAATGCCGTCCCAGTGCCGGTCGATCATCTCGGCGAACTTCTCGTAGGGCTTCAGGCGCTGCCATTTGAGTGAGGTGCGCCAGTTCTCGAAAAAGCGACGCGCCCAGCCCTCCCGCTCGTAATCCCAGAGTTGCCCAAACTCCTCCTTGAGGAGGTAGGCCGTGCTCAATCGTTTATTAGCCTTGAGCAACAGCTTCAAGCTCCGGCGCCCATCCGTCGTCAGGTTCCCCCGATGCGACAGCAGCGTGTACTTCTGGCCCTTGATGAAGCGCCGGCTCTTGCCTGTCAGCCGGGCATACTCGGTCTTGCGCACCGTATCCAAGGCTGCACCCAGGTGACGCAGCACGTGGAATTTGTCGAACAGAATGGCCGCGTATGGCGCGTGCTCCGCCTTGAGCGTGGAGGCACGAAACGGCTTCCACATGTCCATCACCGCCAGCCTGATGCGGTGGCTCTTGGCCGAACCCAGCCACTGGTAGAACTCGTCCAGGCTCGCTTCCGAGCGGTCGTGGCCGCCAAACCAGATCGGCCGTCGTCGTTCCAAGTCGCTGACCACGATCCGGTAGGTGTGTCCCTTGCGGATCGAGATCTCGTCGATTCCGACCACCTCCGGCGCCGGCGTCCCTGCCCGTCGCACCTGCTCACGCATATACTGCGCCTCGAGGTCTTTGATCGTCTTCCAGTTCAGCCGGGTTTCCTCGGCGACATCTTTGATCGTCATACTCCGGCAGCGCCGTCCCACAAAGAAGGCGAAGCGCTTGGTGTAGAACGGGTTGGCCGCCAGCCACTCCAGGTGCTCCTGCTTCACCGTGCCGCACGTCTTGCAAGCGACGCGACGAACCTCGACCTCCAGGTAGACGCGCATTTCTCCGCAGGGAAGATCGCGCACGCGGCGTGTCTTGCGGTCGTACCAAGACAGAGAGACGTGACCGCACGCTCCGCATGCCGTTTTTTTCCCCGCCGACACAGGTGGATAACGCGGGCCTTCGGGTCACCGAAGATGCCCTGGACTGTTGGAGTTGGCCGAAAGCCGGGAAAGTGGTAGGTGTCCCACAGGCGTCGGAGTGTGTGCATCCGGCCATCATGTCAGATTTCCAGACTACGTAGAATGTGGAGTTCACGCGCCTATCCCCCCGAAGATGTCATTTCACACGCTTCGTTTACCCACTCACCAAGGAGAAGAGCCATAGATAAGAGTCTCCAGGATATGGAAAATCCTGTCATGAGAGGCCGTGTGCGCGCATATCTGCCCACCTGGTCTGTGCATCATTGATAGATATGGACGGCATAGTTTGAGACAGTCTGCTCCTACTTTCGTCTAGCCCTCATCCTCGATCGCATAGTTCTCAGATCAACTTTGAAATGCTATCCATGCATGCTGTGGTTAGCCACTGTGACACTACACGGTTGCACCAAGTTGTGCTCAGATGAAAACCCGATGTACAGGTTACGAATATGGATGGGGAGACGGTGCTCTTGGATCTCAGTACCGGCACGCAGACTACCCGCGACATTCATTCGGTCCTCCGTGACCGTTTTGAGGTCGCTCCCGAGCGAGCCCTCGACGATGTCGTCACCCTGGTCAATCAGTTGACCAGGAGGGGCTACTTCAACAAGAAAGGAGGTGAAACAACATGACGAAAAAGACATATGTGCAGCCAGCAGTTACCAAGCACGAACTCTTGCGGGATATCACCGCCAAGAGGTCCGGCTATTGTGGTCCTTCCTATAAGGGATGGGGCCGCAACTAAGGTAGCGAAGGAGATGCTGGGGCTGGCTAGTACGAAAGTATTGGCCAGCTCGTCCCTCCTAACCCACGCTTGTGCCGCATATGAGCCAGAAGGGCCATGGAGGAAAACAGAATAATGGTGAGGGACAACGAACAGTGGGCTATTGGACTCCATCACGAGGGCAATGAAGGGCATGTCAATGGCCATGATGGGCATCCTGATGTGGTTTAGAGGGAAGGGGGAGTTGAAGCCTGTTGACCATACTTTCTTTCAAACTCTCTCCCTCGAAAGCATAGCTATCGCGGAAGTCTTTAGGTGCTACATATATCAAAGTGCTTGTGGATGAGGCTAGCTAACAAACTGCGTCATTGTTGATGGAGGAAACAGCTATGTCGGGCACATCGCAGGCTCATTTAGTTAATACCGTGGTCTCCCACTGTGACTCTGCCCTGTTGCACCAAGTTGTACTCAGAGGAAGCCCGGATGTGCAGGCTAGCAACATGGATGGAGAGACGGTGCTTCTGGATCTCAGTACCGGCCGATATTACACCCTCAACCGGTTGGGGAGCCTGATTTGGGAGCTCTGTACTGGCACACAGACTATCAGCGACATCCATACGATCCTCTGTGATCGTTTTGATGTCGCTCCCGAGCGAGCCCTCGACGATCTCGTCACCCTGGTCAATGAACTGATCCAGGAAGGGCTACTTCAACAAGAAAGGAGGTGAAACAACATGATGAAAGAGACATATGTGCAGCCAGCGGTTACCAAGCACGAACTCTTGCGAGACATCACTGCCAAGCGTTCTGGTCATGGCGGTGGCCACGGCCACGGCCATGGATTTGGGCATGGATTTGGTCATACGGGCGGCCGGCGCTAGTCTGGTCAACGGATTGACTAGTGCGAAAGTATTGGCCAGCCCGTTCTAACTCAGTCGAGCAAGAGGAAGGGAGGTGAAATAACATGATGAAAGAGACGTATGTGCAGCCAGCGATTACCAAGCACGAACTCTTGCGGGACATCACCGCCAAGAGATCCGGCTTTGGTGGTGGCAATCCTGTCACGGGCGGTGGGAGCTCAGGCATGGGCGGTGGGCGTCTGGGTTACCATTACAATCAGTTCCGTCATAGACCTCTATAGAGGGGATAGGGGTGACGGTCATCAGATTGTCCGATGGGCTGGTTGGTTCCATCAATCAGCCAGCCCGCCCTGTAACCCTTCTTATGTGGATGGGGTAGCAAGAAACCACGTGAGGGAAAGATGACGATGAATATGGTTGCACAGCCTCTGACTGAGTATCTCTTCTCTCTGTATGGTGCCCAGATACGATATGTCACAGCCTCTCCCTGGCTTGCCGCCCCAGTGAATGAATTTCTGAGGCATTTTCGGACAGAGGTGCTTTGTCCGTCCATTCCACTCACTTTGTACTTTCATGCTGTTGAGTATCGGGCTGATGTTCCCGTGACCATCTCATCCTCGGCACGGCAACTGGCTGCCAACATGGGAGTCGCGGGTACAGATTGCCCAGAGACCGATTTGCCGTATGAGGTGATGCTTGATGGCGAACGGTTGATCGTCGACTTCTTCAATGTCGGGGTGTTGGTGGTCGATAGTGTGGAGGGGAGAGCCGATGGTTATCTGATCAATCCTCAGATGATGCCGGAAAGTTTGATCGAATATTTGTTCCACATAGCTTTGATTGAACTCTTGCGACGCCGAGGGCTCTACACTATTCACGCTACGGCTCTGGAGAAGAATGGCAGAGGAGTATTGATTCCTGGCAATAGTGGGCGTGGGAAGACAACCTCATTCATTTCATTGCTTCGGTCAGGGTATCGCTATCTCTCTGATGATCATCCCCTCCTTCGAGATGTCGGAACGCACGTCGATCTACTTCCTTTCCCGATTAAGATCAATGTAACCGAACAAACCGTGGAGTTTTTCCCTGAACTGCGCACTGCCCCTGCTCAGGTGCTTCAGCCTCGATTTCCGAAGCGAGCCTTTCATGCGGAGGACGTCTATCCCACGTCGATCGGTGAGTGTTGCCGTCCGGCGCTCGTACTGTTCCCTCATGTCATTGATGCTCCTCACAGCCATCTCGAATTGCTTCCCAAGAGTCGTGCGTTAGAAATGCTCCTTCCTCAATCCTTATTGGTCTATGACTCAGAGGTTGCAAAGCGAGAATTTCAGGTCTTGGCGAAACTTGTCCAGCAGGTGGATTCTTATCGTTTGCACTTTGGCCGAGACATCCTGGAGCTTCCTCAACTCATCACACCACTCCTTGAGGGGGGGACGCGATGAGCGAGTATTCCTGTACGCGGAAGATCCCGTTGGGATCGGAGGCGGAACTGCTTGTCCAGTGTGCTCGCACAGGGGTCACTCAAGGTCTCGTGGCGCGAATCCGCCAGAAATTTCAGGAACCATTGGACTGGGCGAGTTTTCTCCAGATGGCGGAATACCATGGCGTGGAGCCATTAATATACGCAACTCTCTCTAAATGCGCGCCCGACCTGGTACCTGCCGAAGCACTAATCCGATTGCGACAGAAGATACAAGTCGGGGGGTTGCTGAATCGATCGTTGGCACAGGAACTGATCAAGTTGTGCGACGAGTTTGCCCTACGGGGAGTTCCCATTATTCCGATTAAAGGAGCCACTCTCGCGACGGTGGCGTACGGTAATTTGGGTCTTCGTGACTTTACCGATCTTGATTTGCTTGTCCCTGAATCTTCCGTCGGAGAGGCGCAGGTGATTCTTACGACATTTGGTTATGAGCCTAGAGATGTCGTTGATGCGCAGAGCGACGAACATGATGATGGCCCACACCAGGTGTTCGTCAAAAGGCGTAGCCTTTGTCGTGTCGACCTCCAGTGGGTGATGGCCCATCAACACTTTGCCTTCCGATTAGATCGTCCAGAGTTCTGGGCACGACGAGTTTCGGTAACCTTTGAGAATCGGACGGTTCCTGGATTAGCACCGGAAGATTTACTCATCGTGTTGTGTGTGCATGGGTCGAAGCATGCATGGGAACAGCTGAAATGGGTTTGTGATGTAGCGGAGCTTCTTCGTTCCCATCCGAACCTGGACTGGAGCGCTATCATGTCCAGTTCATCAGCATGGGGTTGCCAGCGACTGGTCATGATGGGCCTGTCGATTGCCCATCGACTCCTAAATGCCCCTCTACCTGCTGAAGTTTTGGCGCGGCTTGAGCGTGAGGTAGCGATAGATATTCTGTCGCATCGCATGCCGGCCACATTGCTGGACGATGGTCGGGAAGGAGTTTGGGAAGAACAGTCGGCTGCGCTCTATTTTTCACTAAAAGACTCGTGGTGGGCGCGCTGGCGTTTTGGACTTCAGCTTTGTCGCCTCCAGAGCCCTGTGACCGTGACTCCTCCCATATGGTTTCGCTGGCGCAACTCTTTGTTTCGTTTTGCTCGTCTTATTCAACCGGTGCATCGAACGATGAAACGGTTCCTTTCTCCTGGAATCCGAGGGGCCATTAATCGGTGGGTGCCACACAGTGCCTAGGTTTTTGAAACAGAGATCTCTGTGGCCACCTCTTCTGGTAGCCTTAATTTCCTAACGCAATGACGATGTTTTAGCGGATTCTAGCTGGTATTTATCATGTGGGACAAGGCTCTGCTACACTGAAGATGGGCATAATGGAACAACTGGACAAATATTGGAATGTGCTTCTGATCGGCCTACTGATTCTATGGGTTCGGCTTCTTTTGCGTCTGACAAGTCTACCAGTCGTGCTTGCTACATTGAGTTCTGGGTCGGCAATGGGAACCCCTGACGAGGCTGAGATCAGGAAGCTGACATACTACGTCGATCGGTGGCTGCGGCTGTTCCCATATAATCAGAAGGGGAATTGCTTTCCCCGATCATTGGCACTATATCGGCTGGCCCGACGTCGGGGATATCCGGTACGGTTTCATTGTGGTGTTAGAAAAGACCTGTTTGGCCTGGAAGGTCATGCCTGGCTGACACTTGAGTCGCAGACATTTCATGAGCCCGGGACGCTCTGGCGAGACTTCACTGTCACCTTTTCCTATCCTCCTGACTCAGGACAACAGTCTGCGGCTCTGGGTGTCAACATTCAAGCTCGCAATCGATGGAGCCCCAAGGCGAACTGTTAGGGTGCTATTGCCGATCATGAACACGATACTGAACCGCGTAGGGCCTTTCTTGCACACGATCCGACGAGCCTTATCGTTCGTATGGCAGAGCAGTCCAAGTCTGGGCAGTGCAAGTATTGTGGTCCGCGTTATCCAGGGGCTTCTTCCACTCGGGGCGTTGTACTTGACGAAGCTTTTAATTGATGCCGTAACTGAAGGACTGAAGACACCCTGGGATGATGCGTCGTTGACTCATATCCTTGCGATTCTTGCCGGTGTAGCCGGTGTGGCTGCGGTCAGCGCTATTCTCAGTGCTGTGGCAGGGTTGGTTTCAAAAATACAATCCGAGGTCGTGACTGATCATATGTACTCGGTCCTTCAGGCAAAGTCGGTTGAGGTCGACCTTGAGTACTATGAGAATGCACGCTATCAAGATACTTTGCATCTAGCACAGCAGGAAGCACCCTATCGACCGACCGCCATTCTGAATGCGCTGCTCCAGATGGGGCAAAACGCCATTTCCTTGCTTACGATGGCTGCCCTCCTCTGGTGGATGCATTGGGGGGTGATTCCAATTTTGGTCCTAACGGCTATTCCATACTTCATCGTCAAGTTGAAACAGTCCAATCAGCTCTATGCGTGGGAACGGGAGCGGGCGCCACTTGACCGAAAGGCCTGGTACGCTCATATGCTGCTGACCCAAGCTGGTGCGGCGAAGGAGGTCAGGCTATTTGATCTTGGTAACCGGCTGCGGCAGTGGTTTGCCGACGCGCGTCTGATATTGCGTCGAGAACGAATCGCATTAGAGCGACGATGGGTGCTGTCAGGGTTTGTTGCACAGATTATTGGTATTGCCGGGGTCTTCGGGGTCTGCAGTTTACTAGTCGTGAGGACCATTGACGGACTGCTGACTATAGGTGACCTTGTCATCTGTCTTCAAGCCGTGCAACGCGCTTCAGGATATTTGGAAGGCCTTGGTCAGAGTGTGTCCAGTCTCTATGAGAGCAATCTCTTTCTTGCCACGTTGGATGAGTTTTTAGGCCTACAATCTCGATTAGGCACTCCAGCCTGTCCCAAAGCGTTTCCTCGCCCAATTGTCGAGGGGCTGGTCTTTGAGCATGTGTCGTTCCAATATCCACATGAGGAACGCGTGGCGATTCGGGACTTTACCTTTTCGATCAAACCTGGGGAGCATGTCGCATTTGTCGGAGCGAACGGTGCGGGCAAGACGACATTGGTGAAGCTCTTGTGCCGTTTGTACGATCCGTCGGGCGGGCGTATCACGATCGACGGGACCGATCTTCGTGACTATCCTATCGCTGATGTGCGAGGTGCGGTCAGTGGAGTTTTCCAAGACTTTGTGAAGTTTCAGTTGTCTGCAAAAGACAATATCGCGCTGGGCGTGAGGGCTTCCGGTGTTGACTTATTCGCCATCGTACAGGCAGCAAAACAGGCTGGAATCCACGAGGCTATTGAGCGACTACCGAACGGGTATGAGTCATTACTCGGCAAACTCTTCGATGGTGGACATGAACTGAGCATTGGTGAATGGCAGAAAGTCGCTCTTGCCAGGTCAATCCTGCGAGATTCACAAATTCTTATTCTTGATGAGCCCACCAGCGCCATGGATGCCAAGGCAGAAGCAGAACTGTTTGAACGGTTTCATGAACTTGCTCAAGGACGGACGGCGATCTTCATCAGCCATCGGCTGTCGACGGTCAAGATGGCAGACCGAATCTTCGTCGTGGATCAGGGACAAATTGTGGAGCAAGGGACTCACGACGAGTTGATGGCACAGCAAGGTCTCTACACCAGCCTCTTCCTCACTCAAGCCCAGCATTACCAGTAACACCGATCCGGCACAGCAGATCCTTTGGCCCTTGCGGCACTGTCACTTCGAATTGCCGGACTTGTTGGTGAGCAGATTCGGAGGCGGTCCGATCGGCTCAAAATTCTTCAGCAATGGAACATCGTCTTTCTTTACCCACATGATGTCGTGATTATACGAGTCACGAGGGCCAGATCCACCCGTGAAGGTGTTGCCGTCTGGGGTAAAGGTCCAGCACATATCTTCACCGGGGGTGTTAATGGTGTCGCCAAGATTCAGCGGTTCTTGCCATTCGCCTTTAGGGTTCTGGTAGGAAATCCACATATCGTGACCTCCTCGCGATCCCATGTCAGGGCGAGTGCTGGTGATGAGGAGGCTCTTGCCATCCTTTGAGAGGCCAGTCCAGTGCATATGGTCACGGTAGGGCGAATTGATACGTGGTCCTAGGCTCTCCGGTTTTTGCCAGACCCCATTTTTCTTCTCGACTTTCCAGACGTCGCTGTCTTGGGTGACTCCAGGCTGCTGATAGTTGAAATAGATCAGGCTGTCAGAAGCAATGATCGGACAATGTTCTTCGCCGGTTGGCGTATTGATATGGGGGAGTTCCGGTACATCGTTCCAATTCCTAGCCGGTTGCCAGACCCCATTGATCTTTTGGGTTACGTAGAGGTCCCCAGTAGAGAGATTGCCAGGCTGGTATCTTGTGAAATAGATGACGTTGCCATCATTAGAGAGACTCGGCTCCAGCTCCCAGGCAGACGTATTGATATTTGGTCCCACGGTGGGATCAATGCCCGGTCCCAAATGAATTGGTTCCTGCCAGGTGCCGTCAACACTGTGCGACATCCAGATGTCGAAGTTATAAGGCACTCCCGGTGAGGAGATGCTGCCTTTACGTCCAGAGGCGAAGATGGCAGTTTTTCCATCCGCACTGTAGGTGATCTCAATCTCGGCTTCTGATGAATTGATCGGTCTGCCTATACTTTCCGAGAGAGAGGTGTCTCCCTTCACATGTCCGCTATGCGGCGCGTCCATTCCTGACATCGCATACGTGAAGGTAGGGATAAGCAAAAGAGAGAGCACTGCCAGAAGGTGATGGGGAAGTAACTTGTGCAATTTCATACAACCTCCGTAGTTCATTGCTGAGCGTTCAGCTACACCATCTGCCTGAGTCTGCGAAGCGTTGTCGGCGTGTACTCGGTCCATGAGATCTCCATCCCATCCCCAATCTCTTCACAGATAGGAGACAATTCAGAATCCCAAGATATTCCCATCGAATCGGGACTCCATCAGACTTACGACACGAACATGGCATTGCGGCGGACCTTAAGTGCAGGGCAACTTCCAGTCAACTTGTGGAATATGTTGGGTTACATCGTACGCTGAGGTTGCGGGCTGCGTCTAGACCAATCGCTCTATGGATGCTGGTGGAGCCAGAAATCAAGTCGGTGGCACGTTTGCCTTAGCTAGAAAAGAGTAATGCTTGATTTGGTCAGCTCAGGGTGCGGCATTACTGCTGGGGCTATTCGGTTGCAGACCCGTAATCAGTGCGGCTCGCATGTCTTGTGGTAGAGAGGCTACGCCTTTGATCACTCCGGGTCCACCGTTTTGCCAATGAATAGTGAAGGTTCGGGTTGGGATCTCGACTGATGGGATATACTCATCAACCTGGAGCACGACGTCCGTTCCACCATCTATGAGCGCCAGGGATGAGAGTAGCTTGATCACCGGTCCAAGCTCCCGAAGCGTAATGACAACTACCTTGTTGAACAGTCTATTCGTCGAGGCGACTTTCGAGGCAACCCCGGTAGGAGTCAGAACTGCTACGCGGCGAAGCTCAGAATTTTTGAAACAACCAGGAGTTTGCAGAAATTCTTTCAAACCAGTCTCTGCGGCAGCTTCCCGCTTCGATACATCTTTCTGATTCAGGCGCCACTGGGCCGCCCAGAAAACGAGTGCTGAAGCTGCACTATCACACACTGGAGCTTGAGGAGATGGTGAGATGTCAACTCTCGTCGTCGCACAACCAACCAGCATGGCAGCCACTACCAACACCGCCAGAGAGGGTAATAAGATCAATCGGTTACACATCGGTGACATCAAATGCTTTGTATGGAGTGTGTGGTCGGAGACTGTGCTTCGTCAAGCGTAGGTTTTCAGCGAGAAAGTGCTGAGATGGAGGGGGACGGTTGCAGTTAGCCGATGTCTTGGTCAGAGCTTTTCCTGAATTTTCTGCGGATGTGGGTGAAGGACTTTGTGAGGGAGCTATCGGACGAAGCTCTTGGGGCCCGCTGCGTAAGAGTTGCAGTGGCGCAAAACCGGTCCACATCGATCCAGGCTTCGCATCCGATGGAGATCGGCTCTGTCAGGAGGTGACGATCGTTTGAGTTATTGAAGAGGAAAGTCATTTCATCCTTTACGAACCTGGGCTAACCTTACCTCGCAGTTTCTCTTCCGCCTATTCCTCTCTCGTAGGTCAGGCACGTTTTGGGCTTCATGGCGTGCATGTTGTCAGTGAGCCGAATGAAGACCCTTGTCTCGTGAATTTCGGTCAGGCTTGGGCTTATGTTCAGAAAAGCAAGGAGGGTGCCACGCGGATTTCTTTATTCATCGCCTTGATTCTGAAGGATAGTGGAGACTTCCGGGAGTGTCATGATGTGGTATCGCTGTATTCGAAAGGATGCAGATCTGTCTCTTAACGTGTATGGAACCGAGGCGATGATGAATTCGTGAGGTCGTTCATGTACCTGAAGAAAAGGGCGAGAGCTAAATCTCTCCGGCGTTCACTTGCCGAACTCGTTCGGCGGGGATACTGAGCGCAGCCAAGAGGTAGTCTTTCAATTCGTTACTATAGGGTTGGACGGCAAGGGCCCGTTGCATGCAGAGGAGCCAGGCGTCACGTTCTTCGTATCCGATGGGGAACCGTTTATGGGCTCCAGGGATACTGATGGGGCCGTAGTGCTGTTGAAAGAGCCTCGGACCTCCCAGCCAGCCACAGAGAAAATACGTCAGTTTCTTGCGTGATTCCGCGAGGTCAGGTGGGTGCATGGCTCGGATGACTTTGGCTTCCGGCAATGTATCCATATTGATATAGAACTCGTCTACCAGCTTGGTAATGCCTTCAAGGCCACCTGCAGCCTGGTAGGGGGTGACTTGGGCGCTGTCTTCTTGTTCATCAATGGACATTGGGTGTTTAGGAGTGTTGAGGGGGTATACCGTTACGGTCTGGTGTAAAAGGGGAGAGCATGAATGGTCGCCGCGTGCTTGCTCCCATCGCATTCCACAGTGAGTTCTGTCCCTGCCGTGCTGAAGTCTCGCAACGGAAATCCAAAGGCGATAGTCTTGTTGAACTGAGGAGAATGGATGGCGCTGCTGACCCAGCCTACCTCACGATCGCCGCTGTAGAGTTTGGCTCCATGGGGAGGTATGACGGAATCCTGCAAGACAAGCCCGACGAGTTTGCGGCGCACATTGCCATAGGTATCCATGCGCGCGACAACTTCTTGTCCTGGATAGCATCCTTTGTTGAGACTGAACGCTTTTCCCTCAAGGTTGGCTTCAGGCGGAACGATCTCTTCGTTCAAATCTGGCCCAGCTTTCGGGAGACCGGCCTCCATGCGCAAGGCCTCTCGAGCCTGGGTTCCAATAGCTCTGATCCCAAATTTGGCACCGGCTTGCAACGCGCTCGTCCAGGCGGTGAGGAGGCTTTCAACTGGAAGGAGAACCTCGATATCAACCTCGCCCGTTTCTTCGGTGCGTAACACCAGCGCTGAATGTCCTCCGATCTGTGCCGTGACAAAATCGACAGGCTTCAAGTCTGTGACGTCCACACCGAATGCGGATTGAATGACCTGAGTGGCTTTGGGGCCGCTGACCAACAAGAGCCCCAACGTCTCGGTGCAGTTCTCCATCTTGGCTTTGGTCCCGTAGAGCAGGAATTTGCGGAGTGCTTGGAATGTGGCTTCACCGACCTCGCCAACGTCTTCCACCATAACGGTGTCGCCGTGCGTGTACAGGCGGAAGTACGTGAGCATCTTGCCTTTGTGGGTCAATAAGCTGGAATAGAGGCCTTGTCCGGCTTGGAGGGGAAGGATGTCGTTGCTGATGACGCTTTGCAACCACTTTACGCGATCCTCACCCATGACCCGGAGCTTACCGCGATGGGAGAGGTCGGCTATTCCAACGGCTTCGCGGACGGCACGATGCTCTGCCGCTACGTCTCCATAGTGCACTGGCATCTCCCAACCGGTGATCTCCTCAAACGTCGCGCCCAGTTGGGCATGTTGTTGGTGAAGGCGTGAGTGTTTCATGTTTGCTTTCTGTTAGGAGGTCGACTAAAGGTCTTTCAGTCGAAAGTTCTCCACCTTATGACTTGAAGACCGAGGAGTTGATGACCTCTTCAACCAACTCTCTGGTTCGGGCTGAAAATTCATTGCGGGAGACGACCTTCGTCACACCGAGCGCTCTCGCACGGTTCCAGGCTTCGACCTCTTCGTGATTGGCAAAGGCCAGGGTCGGAATATCTTTCAGCCGTGGATCCGCTTTGAGCTGCTCCAATGCGTGAAAGGCATTGAGGGCCAAGTCGTTCATGTTGAGGATGATAGCTCTGGGGCTCACCGCAATGGTTTTATCGATAATATCCTGCTGCACGCGAACTTTTTCAAGCTGATAGTCCGGTTGGCGCAATGCATCGCGGACTTTGGTGTAGAAGAAGAGATCAGTCACGGCGACAAGAATGGGCTTGGGGTTTGTTTGGTTCATGGGATTAATCTGGTGTTCATGGAACAGTATTCATCCGGAGAAAGATGAGAACCAAGAATAGCTCAAGTACACCCCGTTAATTCAACGAGCTCACCAACCGTCCAAGTGCCTTCTTGGCGAGTGCATAGTTAGGATCCAGGGTGAGCGCTGCCTTATATGAATCGATGGCTTCCGTCCAGCTCCCCTTTCGCTCGTAGACGCGACCAAGATTGAGGTGAGGATAGGCAGGGCTTTCATAGCGCTTAGCCTGCATCGCCTTCTGAAACCAGGAAATCGCTTCGTCGAATTCCCCTTTTTCAATTAGGTATGCGCCGATATCGTTGTAGGGATTGCCGAAGTCGGGATCCTGCTCGATGGCTTTGTGACATTCCTCAATGGCATCATCGAGTCGTCCCATGAAGCTATAGGTCCATCCCAGGAATGTATAGGCCTCAGCGGTTGGATGGGTCGCGATCGATTGTTTGTACAGGTTGACCGCTTCTTCGAGTTCGCCCTTCATCTGTCGCGCAAAGGCTTGCTGAAACAGCTCCCACGCGTGACGTTTGTCTTCTTCGTGTCCTTCACCTTGGACGAGAAAATCTTGGATATTCATAAGGATTTGGCGAACGGCTTTCAGCCGTTCGCTCCTATCGATCGCTGACGACTCAAGCCTATTCGTTCTTCAGTTTTTTGGCAATCAAGCCTGCCCCATACCGGCCTGACAACAACATCGAGCCGAAGGCTGGCCCCATTCGTGGTGTGCCATAGACGGCTGCAACGGCCAATCCAATAACGAAGCAATTCGGATAGACCTCTCCGGTACGATCCATCACCTCTTCCTCGGAGCGCGAGACCCACATGGCCCCGTTTCCAGGAATTTTCTGATACAGGTTTCTCTTATGGAGAAGCTCAACCACAATGGCATCATGGCCGGTCGCATCCACGACGATCTTGCTCTCAAGCGCGATGGGATCGACATGGATAACGTCGTGGCCTGCCATCTCGGCGGTTGTATTGTTGACGACGACTCCTTCAAGAATACCGTCGCGGCGCAGAATCAAATCAACCACGCGGGTCAGGTTCAGCACCCTGGCCCCAGCCTTGTAGGCGGAGGCGATGAGTGCACCCGTCGCGTGCGGAGGATCAACCATATACATGCCCTCGCATTCACGGATCTTCTTGCAAGGTACGCCGATTTCTTCGAGGATCTCATTGGCCGGCTCGCAGATCGTGGCTTTGTTCATGAGATATCCGCCGTGCCAGAAGCCGCCGCCAAGGGCGAGGCTCTGCTCGATGATCAGGGTCCGGAAACCCATCTTGGCAAGGTCATGGGCGCAGATGAGGCCCGACGGCCCTGCTCCGACGATGATGACGTCGCTTTCGATCAGCTGATCGAATTCTTTATAGTATTCCCGTGCGATCTGACGGGTAATGTCTCGTTCGCGCAACGGCGCTGGTCTTGGCTTTGCCATGGGATGCTCCTACCGATAAATCTCGGAACCGGTTTTTTTGAACTCTTCGGATTTCTCTTTCATCCCGATCTGAATCGCTTGCTGTTCATCGACCTTGAGCTGTGCGGCGTAATCACGGACGTCTTGTGTAATCTTCATCGAGCAGAAGTGGGGGCCGCACATGGAACAAAAATGCGAAACTTTGGCGGCGTTGTCAGGCAAGGTCTCGTCATGGAACTCTTTCGCGGTATCCGGATCGAGTGAGAGATGGAATTGGTCTTCCCATCGGAACTCGAACCGCGCTTTCGACAACGCGTTGTCACGGATCTGCGCGCCGGGGTGACCTTTGGCTAGGTCGGCGGCATGAGCGGCGATCTTGTACGTGACCACGCCTGTCTTCACATCGTCGCGATCGGGGAGGCCGAGGTGTTCCTTCGGTGTCACGTAGCAGAGCATCGCGCAGCCGTACCAGCCGATCATCGCGGCACCGATGCCGGATGTGATGTGGTCATAGCCTGGCGCGATGTCGGTCGTCAGAGGCCCGAGCGTATAGAAGGGCGCCTCCTGGCATTCCTTGAGCTGTTTTTCCATGTTCACCTGGATCATATGCATCGGCACGTGGCCGGGTCCTTCGATCATGACCTGCACGTCATGCTTCCAGGCGATCTTGGTCAATTCGCCCAGCGTTTCCAGTTCAGCGAATTGGCCCTCGTCATTGGCGTCGGCGATGGAGCCTGGCCGCAGTCCGTCGCCCAGGCTGAACGACACGTCGTAAGCCTTCATGATCTCGCAGATCTCTTCGAAGTGCGTGTAGGCGAAATTTTCTTGATGGTGCGCGAGGCACCACTTGGCGTGGATGGAGCCACCGCGCGACACGATACCGGTCATCCGCTTGGCGGTCATCGGGACGTAGGCCAGGCGCACACCAGCGTGAATCGTGAAATAGTCGACGCCCTGTTCCGCCTGCTCGATTAAAGTATCGCGGAAAATCTCCCACGTGAGGTCTTCGGCCTTGCCGTTTACTTTTTCGAGCGCTTGATAGATCGGCACCGTGCCGAT
>NIUT01000118.1 GCA_002254365.1 Nitrospira sp. UW-LDO-01 | reverse complement strand
GTCGCCTTGTATCAGAATCCATGTAAGTGCTGGTCATTGGGGCTCCATTACATCAAATTTCCCGATCGTGAGCAGTACGGGTTCATGTTGAATTTCACAGGTGTCGGCGGTGTGGGCAATGCGGAAGCTGTCCTCATGCGGACGTTGCTGAATCCGCTGGTATATGGAGAACGCGGCCTGCCATGGCCGGCTCCTGGGGGACCCTATGGATTGCCGCCACAGGTTTCCGAGCCCAACGGGACTCCACCTCGCGTTCAAGCCGGGCGCTGATCCGTATTTGACTCTAAAATCAGTGGTAGGGTACGATAACTGCTTCGTGACATGTGCGTGATGTTAACTCTGTAAGGAGGGGAAGACGTGGCTGGTGATGCCTTGAAAGTAGAAGATTCTACATGGGACGCAGAAGTTATGAAGGCTTCGGAGCTGGTGATGGTCGATTTTTGGGCCGTCTGGTGTGGACCCTGCCAAATGGTTGCTCCGATCATCGATGAATTGGCAAAAGAATACGACGGGAAATTAAAGGTTCGGAAGTTGAACACGGATGAGAATCCTGAGGTCGCTGGTCGGTACCAGGTGATGAGTATTCCGACTATTCTATTCTTTAAGAACGGCCAACAAGTAGAGAAGCTGGTTGGGGCCAGGCCAAAGCGTCAATTCAAGGAAATGATTGATTCACTTCTTGCTCAACATGCTGGGACTGCCTAGGGCGTCTCGCCGCAGCCATGCTCACTGAGCTGCGCATTACGAATTTTGCCGTCATTGAGCGACTGAGTCTGGAAATCGACTCAGGGTTTACCGTATTGACCGGAGAGACTGGGACTGGGAAGTCCTTGTTGATCGATGCGGTGGCGCTTCTTATTGGTGGTCGCGTCTCAAGTGACCAAGTCCGCTTTGGTGAGGATGAAGCGCAGCTCGAAGCGGTCTTCGAGATACCACCCACTCACCCGATCCTGCCTCGGCTCCGGGCCCAAGGGCTTGTTGGTCCGAACGATTTCGAACTCATCATCCGACGGACGATCGCCCGATCAGGGAGAAACCGAGTCTATCTGAACGGAGTGCTCAGCCCGGCTCACGCCTTGGAAGAGTTTGCCGGCACGCTCATCGATATCCATGGTCAACATGATCAGCAGTCGTTGCTCTCCAGCTCAGCTCAACTGGAAGTGTTGGATGCATTTGGCCGTCTGCAAGATCTACGGAACCAATATCGCTCGAGTCATCGAGAATGGACCAGTGCCCGTCATACGCGTGCTGAGTTGGCCGCTGCGAACGATCAGCGGATGCAGCAGCACGATGTGCTGAGCTTTCAGCAACAAGAATTAGATCAAGCAGCCTGCCGTCTTGGGGAGGAGGAAGGGCTCCAAGCTGAGCGGCAACGGTTAGCCTCGTCTCGTCGTCTGACGGAACTGGCATCGGAGGCCCAAGCACAACTTCAGACGGATAGGCAGGGGATTTTGGCCAGTTTAGCGTTGGTCGAGCGGGCGGTAGAAGAACTGGCTCAGCTTGATCCTGAGATGAAGGGTACTGCGGGGCTTGCCTCGGAATCCAGAGTCCTCTTGAAGGAAGTCTCGGATGGCCTTCGCGGGTACGTCGAAGGACTGGATGCCGATCCATCACGGTTAACAACGATCGAGGATCGCTTAGCGGTCATCCACAGAATGAAAAAGAAATATGGAGGGACGATTGAAGCCGTGCTTGCTACGCAGAGTCGGGTGAAGGAGGAATTGGAGCGACTCAGCCGCTCAGGCAGTGAGCTCGAGCAGTGTGATCGTCTGATCCTTGAACAACAGCAGGCCGTTGCCAAGTTGGCGCGCCAGCTTTCTGAAAAGCGGACCAAGGCTGCGATCTCGTTGACGAAACTGGTCGGAAAAGATCTCGAGGCGTTAAAGATGGGACCAGTGAGATTTCTTGTGCAGGTGGAGCCAGCAGAGTTAGGCGATGAGTATGGTCCGGATGGGGTTGATCGGGTTGAGTTTCTGTTATCCACAAATAGTGGTGAGCCCCTCAAACCTATGGCCCGTGTGGCCTCAGGAGGGGAGCTTTCTCGGGTCATGTTGGCATTGAAGTCTGTCCTTGCGGACGTGGATCAGGTTCCTGTGCTCATTTTCGACGAGATCGATACAGGGGTCGGAGGAGCTGTCGCAGCCACGATCGGCAAGCGCTTGCGAGCCCTGGGACAATATCATCAGGTGTTATGTATCACTCATCTTCCGCAAGTTGCCTCCCAGGCCGAGCACCATTTCTGCGTGGAAAAGTCCGAGGTCAAAGGACGGACGGTGGCCAAGGTGCGGGCCTTGGTAGGCGCCAGTCGAGAGAGTGAAATCGCACGCATGCTTGGTGGTGAGCGAGTGACTCAAAAGACGCGGGCAACAGCTGCGGAATTGCTGGAGCACAAGAGTAGCTTAGGCAGCGGGAGCGGCACTCAAAGTCGGGATTGAGGCGGTCGATTCTTTGACGACATCGATGAACAGTTCCAGAAGCTGTGGGTCGAACTGCATCAGAGACGGGTTGGTGATCTGTTGAATGGCTTGTTCGACGGAAAGGGGAGAGCGTCCTGGAGCATCTGCAGTCAAATGGTCAAACAACTGAGCCATACCCACAATGCGAGCCAACAGCGGAGTCTCGGTACCGTGCAGTCCACGGGGATATCCTTGTCCATCCCATCGCTCATGGTGCGCGGCGATAATCTGCCCTACTTCAGCTGGTAGCCCTAAGGGTTCGATCATGCGAGCCCCGTTGCCGGGATGTTCTCGGCACAACACAGGTTCCCGTGACGGCAGAACTTGATCGTCAGAAAATCGATAGTGAGGCAGATTCGTTTTGCCAATGTCATGGAGAAAGGCTCCTAGAGCCAAGGCCTTTTGGTCCGTAAGAGAAAGATTGAGTCGAGCAGCCATTAATGTGGCATAAAAACTCACACGACTCGAATGATTCAATAGCTGACGGTCAGTCGCCTCAAGGATGTCAGAGAGCAGCGGAAGCAGTGTCATATCGTCTTGCGAGGGTATTGCAGTCGCTGACTCATTGTTTGGAGACAGAGAAAAGTATTCGGTTTGGAGGATTTTCCACGCTTGGGTGCTTTGTTCCGGAGATCCCCAAAGTTCCGGTGAGTCGCGGAGGTATCGCCGAAGAAAATCTAGTCGACGTTTTTTCTCGATCGTCTGCTGAATGAGCGTGGTCAGTTCGTGTGTATTGAACGGTTTCAGTAGGTAACCTGCCGCACCGTGACGAATACCTTCCATGGCGGATTTGAGGCTTCCGTATCCCGTGATAATCACGACCTCTATGTGGGGATACTCGAGCTTGATTTCTTGGAGGAGCTCTAGGCCTGGGCGATCTGCAAGTTTCTGATCGAGGGTAATTAGGTCTATCGACTTCGTTCTGAGAAGCTCCAGTGCTATCCTGGCATTCTCAGCACAGTGGATGGTGCAAAATGGACCAAGCACAACTTTCAATGCATCTCGTGGGCCTACCTCATCATCAATAATGAGAACAGTGGGTCGTGCGGAAGATTGGCTAGAAGTCGTCATGCGATCCATACTAGATGAGTCGTGACAAAAAGCAAGCAAAAACCATTCCTTATCAACGCCTTACGGCAAATGTACATATGTAGTAGCTCATGTTGTCGTGAATGCTGCATATATGAACATGCGGTAAGTCTATGAAATATTGCTCATGTCTCAATGATGGTGACATGTGCAGAAGTGTGGCATTCTTGCCAGTGTGTGTGTCATTCTTGCGTGTGATGTTCGGAATCCTGCGTAGTTGAATTGTCTGGTCGCCCGATACCGAGTGTATCCATCCGATACTTGAGCATTCGTCGGCTGATCCCCAGTAGGTGCGCCGCATGGGTCTGGACATAATTGGTTCGCTTCAAGGCGTCGAGAATGATTTCCCGCTCAAATTCCATCACGGCCTTCTCAAGTGACATCCGACCGGCAAGGGTGTCGTCGCGGAGCGATGGCGAACGCGAGGTGCTCTTCATTGATGTTGGTAAATGCTCCGGGGTGATTTCCGTGGCATGTTGGGACCAGATGAACGCCTGCTCAATAAAGTTTTCAAGCTCACGCACATTACCCGGCCAAGGATAACGGGTCAGGAGTTCCAGCGCCTCTTTCCCAAATTCAATAGGGGGACGTTGTGCTTCCTCCAGTCGTTTCTCCAAAAAATGGTTGGCGATGAGGGGAATATCTTCAACCCGTTCACGAAGAGGAGGCAGATAGAGTGCGATCACATTGATGCGATAGTAGAGATCTTCTCGGAATAGCCCTTTTCGCACAAGGTCATCGAGGTTTTTGTTGGTGGCAGCGACGATGCGGACATCGACCTTAATCGGCTGCACTCCGCCGATTCTCGTAAATTCTCGTTCTTGAATGACACGCAATAGCTTGGCTTGTGTGATCGGGCTGAGATCGCCGATTTCGTCGAGGAATAAGGTTCCAGTATTCGCCAGTTCAAACTGCCCGACACGTCTGGCTGTGGCGTCCGTAAAGGACCCTTTTTCGTGGCCAAAGAGTTCGCTTTCAATCAGCGTCTCAGGCAATGCGGCGCAGTTGAGTGCGACAAACGGACGCTCTCGGCGGGAACTGTTGTAATGTAAGGCTTTGGCGACCAACTCTTTGCCGGTTCCACTTTCTCCGGTGATGAGCACCGTGGTTCGGCTGTCGGCAACCTGTTCAATTTTTGCGTAAATCTCCTGCATTCCCTGGCTTTTCCCGATCAGATTGTGAAACGCGTATCGTTTGACGACTTGTGCCCGTAATTGGGTGACTTCTTGTTCCAACTCCGAGGAGTTCAGGGCACGGTCGATCACGATCCGAAGCTCGTCGACGTCGAAGGGTTTTGAGAGATAGTCGGCCGCCCCCAACTTCATCGCATCCACGGCGGTTTTCACGGATTTGGTGCCGGTGAGCATGATGACCGGAGTGGATTTGCGCTCCGTTCTGAGCGTCTGAAGCACGGCGAGACCGTCGGTGCCAGGCAGGACGATGTCGAGCAGAACCAGATCAGGGACTTCTTTGCGGAAAATGTCGAGGCCTTCAGGGCCGTCACTTGCTTGGGCGATATCGTAAAGTGGCTCCAGCACCATTTTCAGCGAGGCACGGACCCTGGCTTCGTCGTCGATCAACAACAGTCGTTTTTTTGCAATGACGCTTTCCACAAGGGCTCCTTGGGTACTACTGATAAAGCGCGGGAAGAGTAATGCGGAATGTCGTTCCTTGGCCTACCGTGCTGGCTACGTGAATAGTGCCGTGATGTTCCTGAATGATCTGGTGTGCGATGGTTAATCCCAGCCCGGTTCCGGCGTTCATCGTGCTGGAATGTTTCGTTGTGAAGAATGGATCGAAGATGTGCTCAAGATTCTCCTGCGCGATTCCATGTCCGGTATCTTCAATATCGATCTGCATGAAGACCGTGCCCTCTGGCTTCTGGAATTGATGCGTCCGTACCCGGAGGGTCCCAGGTCCCTCACCCATCGCGTCGAGGGCATTCAAGAGGAGATTCAAAAGTACCTGTTTGATTTGCTGCCGGTCCAGCATGCCACGAGGAGTCTCCGGCGCCAACTGTTTTTCAATCTTGATCCCTCGCCCGTCTGCCTTGACTTGGATGAAGTACAGGCAGGATGTGACGAGGTCATTCAGGTCCTCGTCGGTCATCTGCGGTTCCATGTAACGGGCGTAATCAAGGATTTCTTGAATCAATCGCTCAATCCGATTGACGTCTTCAAGGACAATGCGGCTGAATTCAACGATAAATTGGCTGTCGTCTTTCCGCTCGGGAGCCAGCTGAATAAAGGTCTTAATGGACGTTAACGGGTTACGGATTTCATGGGCAAACCCGCCGGCGATGATTTCCAGTGAGCGCAGCCTGTCGGTTCGGCGCATGAGGGATTGGGATTGGCGGAGATCTTCATAAACCAAGAGCGAATCAAGTGCATTTGCGGCACTCTGGGCCATCGCTGTCAAGATTGCCATGGTGACGGGTGAGAGTGCTGCCGGTGTGGTCGGAGAGTGGAGTAGTGTGAATGCAATCAGGGTTCCATGTGTGAGGAGCGGAACGGCAAGGACATGGGATCCTGGAAGGGTATGTGTTCTGTCATCGAAAAGTTCGGCGTGCGGGATAAGAGTTGATTCCAGCCTGTCCACGATGTGTTGGTCCGCGATGAGAGCTTGGACTAGAGGATGGTCAACATCCATGACCGAAGGAGGTGCAACGGTCTTGATCTGTCCGAACGAATGTATCTGACGGTAGTGGCCATGTTCTCGTTCGAATAGGAAAAGTGAACCATCTGGATAGCGGGCGATTTCAGAGAGGCTCAAGAGAATTTGGTCGGCAAGGCGCGTCAGACTTGTCGGGTGTCCGATCGCTTGCAGAAACCGTGTCAGCGTCTGGATCGACTCATGACCGGCGGAGGCAGAATTGGCTTGGGACGATGTGGCGGCTATCATCACCGGGCAACGTTGAGGTACATGACCGTGCTGTCGTGTTTGGTGAAATGTAGTACGTATGAAACCTAAGTTCACTCAGTATACAAGCACGGTGCCGGTTCTACCAAAGGATTTGGATTTTTTAACAGAAGTTCAGTTGAGGGCGTGCCAGATGCGGATATTCTATCTCGAAGAGGGAATAGAGACGAAACGAGTGGGCATGGAGCTGCACATTGAAACCCGGACCAGCCGGCCATGATGAGCCGACTGGTCAGGGTGTGTTCGCGCTACTGGGTGACAGAGGCACTCTTGGCTGG
Organism: Nitrospira sp. UW-LDO-01; assembly: GCA_002254365.1. Taxonomy (GTDB): domain Bacteria; phylum Nitrospirota; class Nitrospiria; order Nitrospirales; family Nitrospiraceae; genus Nitrospira_D. The sequence continues at coordinate 7,591 of NIUT01000118.1, read as the reverse complement.
GCAAGAGCCTGGCGTCATGTATAGCAAGTAGTTCCCCATCCCATGCTGGAGTTCAGTTTTCTGAAGAGGGTGGTGATGGACCATTACCATTTCGTAATCATCATCCTTACTGATTGGAAACCCCTGGGGATCTCTATAGACTTGATGGGGGAGGAATTCACGGAGCGTTCCGTCTCCTTCAACATCCGGTACCGTCCGAAGAAGCGTTTGTTTCTTGGTTTTGTTCTCCAGCGCGATCATGAGCAGTTCATCGTGACCGTGTGGGTAGGCGAACTTGACGCATCCGCTTGTTGAAAACTTTAGTGGTGCCGTATGGACCTGAACGCCATGCCGAATCTCGATTCCCTCGTCTGTCTGATCGGACGGACGATCCCCAAACTTGGTAAAGCAGACGATGTTGACACCGACCTGATAGATATTCATTGCCTGGATAGGTTTGGCCTTGGGAGCAAAATACATGGTGAAGGTGGCAATGACGTTCTTGGTTGGTGGAGCACCATGATAGAAGGCAACGACCGTCATCAGTTTGTCATTCTTCTCAAGTTTGACTCCGTATCCATCGGGGAATTGAGTTTCGGCCATCTCCAACCCGGCCCCGCCGAAGAAGAGCGGTTCTCCGGGGCAGGAGATGCTGGGTTGGCTGTTGTTGATCATCAAGATGTGATGCAGATAATTTCTCGGCAATTCTTTTCCATCGGCCGTGGATAAGGCGGACTTAAAGCCGATTAAGTACTTATCCTCAGGCAGCTGGAAGTTAAACCGAGGCATAGAATCGCCCATGTCGCCCTCGGTATGCCCGGCCGGAAGATCAATGGGTCCGAAGGTGAGAGTCGCTGTGTTCTCCCCATAGACGATCTTTGAACCGACTTGTTTTTTCAGTGTGGGAACGGCATGGTGATCATGCCCTCCATCCGCATAGGCCGATGAAATCATGAACATGGTTGCAAGAAACAGCATGAGGGATCTGTACATAAGACCTCCCTGAGGCAGTGAAGCGATGATGTTGAACCGGACTCCGATTTGTCGATATGCCGTAGAGGAAGCACGTTGGCTCATTGGTTGCTGGCCGGCGATGATGCCGCTTTCTTCCAATGATAGGTGCCTCCATGTTCCTTAGGCGGGATGTTTTTTCTTGTATCGACTCGTGTGTACCACCAGATTCCCTTGGCTTCCTTCCCGTCTTCTGAAAGGAGCACCTCGAAACCACCTTCGCGATCATTGCCCGGCTGATGCCACGTACCCTGCCACAGGTGGTTCTCGATCTTGGTGGTGACGAACCGTCCGCCTTGTTGCGTGTAAGGGCCGTTTCCACTCTTATCGAGGATGGCCTTGTAGCGTTTTTCATCCTCGACTTCGAGAATGTCCCACTCTCCGCTGACATCAGGCATGGACGCAGTGCTAACGAGCTTTTGTGATCCTGCTGCCGCAGGGGGCGACGCAAGTGGCCCACCAAGTTGAGCGGATCGAAAGGACTCATGCCATGACAGCAGTTGCCAGCGTCCGGCACGACGCTCGAGGACACCGGTTTCTCGTAAAGGGAGGACGGTTCGTTTGACGGATGATCCCTCTCCGACATAGCGGATATAGTCGACTTCCATGGTGAACCAAGCTAGGTCTCCCTTGGTCCAGACTTTCAGTTCCGTGATCGGGATTTCGATTTTCTGCGTGTTGGCGAACTCATCACGCATTTCGCGCTCAAAGTCAGGCCAGCCAACGTATTTGCGACCCCCGACGGTATAACTGACGATGTCGGCATCATGCGCCATGAGGCGTGACAGTGTAGGGAGATCTTTCTCGGCGTTTGCGCGAATCATCAATCGAATGGCTGTCTCAGGATCGGGGGGATCTGCTGCCAAGGAATTGGTGGTATAGGGGAGAAGCAAGGCAAGACTGACGAGTATAAACGACGCCCGTTGGCGCATGTTCAGGACTCCCTCGGTATATGACGTGTGTGCACAGGTGATGAGGGAACGTACACGCCCTAGTGGGTCTTGTCAACACCGAAGTCGTCAACGGCTTACCGATAAGCGACGACGACGACTGTCACGTTGTCTTCCCCGCCACGATCGAGTGCTGCAGCGATCAGACGATCACAGGCACCGGCCGGACTGGGGTCGTCATTGCTCAGCACACGTTGAATATCCTGATCCTCCAACATTTTTGTCAGGCCATCTGAGCAGAGAATCACGAGATCGTCTTCCTGCATGGCGCAGCCGGCGATCGTGGGAGCTACTGTTGACGAGACGCCAAGGGCGCGAGTCAGGACATGTCGCTCGGGATGGGTTTTGGCTGTTTCCGGAGTGAGAATGCCGCGCTCGAGGTATTTTTCGATCAATGAGTGATCTCTGGTGAGGGGAGTCAGCGCCCCGGCGCGAAACCGGTAGGCACGACTATCACCGATGTGAGCGACGTAGGCCATGGAGGTTTGATCAGGGACGACGGTCAGCAACACGAGGGTGGTTCCCATCCCCTTGAGCTTCGGTTGGGAGCGGGCCTGCGCCAGAATGGCGTCATGCGCGCGGCTGATCAGTGTGGTCAACACATCAATCGGTGAGGCGGATCCGCTGCGGAGCTGCTCCTGTGAGAACGCAGCTTGGGCTTGCACCGTCGAGATGGCCGTCTGGGCTGCGACCGCGCCGCCCACGTGACCGCCCATCCCGTCGGCGACGGCCCACATTCCTGTGGTGTCCATTACGGCAAAGGCGTCCTGGTTTGACGCCCGCACCAGACCTGTTTCGCTTCGGCCAATACCGATCCAGGTACTCATCGGGTGTAGGATGGGTGAAGGGTAGACAACACGACCGAAGATGGGCCCAATTGAGTCATTAAATCCTCCGCGAATCGATCTGCCAGGAGCACGAGGTGTTCAGTATCTGCTCGGTTATAGGCCAAAAGCTGGTCACGAGCGACCAGGTCCCCATGACTCCACTGAGACCAGAGGCGAACTGCATCCCATCCATCTAGTCCCCGAATGGACTCGCTCCGCTCGATCCCCAGTGTTTGTTCAATGTGCTTGAGTCCGCCCTGTAATGCAAGTCGACGTGCGGCAAAACACAGATCAAAGTGCCATGGAGGCAGACGAAGCCCGGGAAACTTAGCACAGAGATAGGGAATATCAAATACGGATCCAAAAAATGTGACCAGGAGGTCACAGTGGTCGAGTTCAGCCTGTAATCGTTCTGCCGTGAGGGTTTCCCCTCGCACCAGACTCATCGTCTGTCCGTGGCGATGGAGTCCAACGACCGTCACGTCGCCCTCCTGTGGTGAGGTCCCTGTGGTCTCGATGTCCAGATAGCCTGCGCGGGAACGGCATGTTTCGTAGAGCCGCCAATGTTCGCGTCGTGGGAAGCGCGAAGCCAATTGATGAAACTGGCCCTGTTCTGTGGCCGATTGTGCCGCTCGGAGTTCGTCGTCATACCAACGTTTCCGAGCCATCGAGAGTCCGGGGATTGCAGGAAGAGCGAGGAACTGGTTCCAGTTCAGTACACCGTCCTGCCACCAGCGGCGTTCCGTGACTGGACCGACGCCTGGCAAGAAGATGAAACTGGAAGTGAGCATCACGAAGGATTGTAGCCTTGATTTCGCGTAGGAGACAAGCTAGAGTTCGCGGCATCAAGAACAACTGTAGTGTCGAGTCAGGAGCTATTTGCCGATGGATCCTATGACTGTGCCGGCAAAACGAATCCGCATTACCGTCGGGGGCGTTCGGTTGGAGGCGGAACTCAGAAAGACCAAGACGGCGGACGAGGTCTATGCGGCGCTTCCCGTGACGGCGTCGATCAATACGTGGGGCGAGGAGTTCTATTTCCCCCTTCCCGGAGTTTGCGACCATCGGGAAACCGCGACCACGCAGGTGAAAGTCGGTGATGTCGCGTTCTGGGGGGTCGGGCAAGTCCTGGCCATCTTTTTTGGGCGAACGCCGATGAGTATGGGCGCCGACCCGGTTCCGGCCGATCGGGTGAATATCGTCGGGAAGATCGTCGGCGATGCCACACAGCTTCGGCAAGTCATGCACGCGCCGTCCATTGTGCTTGAACAGGGGTAGGCACGATGCGGCTCTCCAAAGAACGGGTGCGTCATCTCGCAGAAAGTCTGACGGGGCATCTGCAACGGCACGATGATCTGGAGTTGGTGGGCGATCGCAAGGTCTTGGTCGAGGCGCTGGATCACGCCATCACACAGGAGCTCTCAGTCGAAGATCGTCTGAATGCTGAGGTGCGGCAACTCCTGAAGGCGTATCAACAGCAGATTGACCAGGGGCAAGTGGATTACCAGAAAATGTTTCAGATGGTGAAGCAAAAAATAGTTCGCGAACGAGGGATCGTCCTGTGACGAGTGAACGGTGAGGCGAAGAACCACCGATGATTTCCCCTTACCCCTCACGACTAACCCCTTACCGAATGTTGATGTATGTTGACTGAAGACAAGGTCAGCCACTTGTCACATGTGATCCTCAAGGCCATGAAGCTCGCGCCCGGTGTTCGGCTCAAGCGCAGTGACGAGCAGGTCTTGAAGGAAATCAAGAAGGTGTTGGCGGACGAACTTGCGCAGGAACAGCACATTGATCGGACAGTGAGGACGAAGTTAGCCTCGTATTCGCGAGGTCTTGTTGAGGGGAGTGCCGAATGGGACGTGTTGTATCGAAAGACCTTCGAAGAAGAGACCCGCAAACAGGTGAAGATCTGAACAACGAGGTGCTGTTGACCATGACTTCTCTCCTTTCGCGCGTGACGGTTCTCGGACTCATGGTTCTGCTGCTCGTCGGTACAGGCTGTTTCCAGAAGCGGAAGCCGCTGGTGCCGCTTACCCTGGATGGGGCAGCAGCCCGGCCGCAGGCCATGGCCTTGACAGAGCAAGGTACGCAGGCCTATCAAGCCCAACAGTTCGAGGATGCGAAGCGATATTTCGAACAAGCGGTCACCGAAGCGCCCGGCTCAGGCCCGGCCCACTACAACTATGCGCTGGCTCTGAATGCACTCGGCGATGCAGAAGTCGCCAGGAAGCACTTTCTGGAAGCCGCGGATCTCTCCCCTGGAGACAAGGTTATTTGGGATTCACCGGCACTCTCGCCATACGGCAATCCGGAGAACAAGAACAAGAAGATGCCGGGACCCCATACGCCTCGGCGGTCATCGTTCGGTGGCGGTATGCCTGGTGGGTATTAATTCAGACGAAGGATGGAACCATGAGCAAAGAACTGGCGGTCGGAGACAAGGCACCGGAGTTGGGCATTCCAGATCAGCATGGAAAATCCGTGATGCTCAAGAGTTTTAAGGGGAAACAGATCGTCCTCTATTTCTATCCGAAAGACGATACGCCTGGCTGTACGAAAGAGTCCTGTGATTTTCGCGATGTGGAGTCGCAGATTCTTCGGGCCGGAGGAGCGATCGTCGGGGTGAGTTTGGATGGAAAAGAATCACACCAGAAGTTCATTAAGAAATTCGGACTTCCGTTTCCGCTGCTCAGTGATGAAGATGCCGCTATCTCGAAGGCGTATGGCGTCTACAAAGAGAAGAATATGTACGGCAAGAAGTACTGGGGCATCGAGCGCAGTACGTTTGTCATCGATCCTGAAGGAAACGTGAAGGCAGTCTTTCGGAAAGTGAAAGTCGATGGGCATGCGGATGAAGTACTCACAGCGTTAAAAGCATAACGGTCATCAACGAGTTCCGGATCCGTCTTGTCCTGTCCAGTAAGGCGATGCGGCCAATGATTAACCAAATCCGCGGCGCCTGTGTTTTTCTCACTCTTCTCCTTGCTGCCTCACCGAGTCCGCTGTTTGCTGCGGAGAAAAGTTCCGCGACGATCCTTGTGAAAGATGCGCTGACCGCTCCCGGTCAGCCGACGACCATCGAAGCCAAGCTCGTTTCGAAACACCTGGTGCTCATTGCTGCACTCGGGGGAGAACCACTTGAACTCGTGGCAGACGGAAAGGTTGTTGCCAGCGCGTTGACCGGCTGGGACGGCCGGGCATTTCTGACCTACACCACAAAGGTGCAAGGTGTCATGCCAGTCAAGGTCATCATTGGTAACAGCCCGCGAGTTGAGAAGACAGAAGGCCAGGCCAATCTTGCGGTCTGGGAAAAGCGGCAGCCTATTCTCATGATCGAACTGTCGTCGCTGCTCGAAGGGTCGGCACCGAGCGGAGTTCCTGCCATCGGAGTCACGTTTGAATCAGAACGAAAGCCGATGCCCGGAGCTGCTGATGAACTCGGGAAGCTCACGCAGTTTTATTACAAGGTCATCTATGTAGTCACCTCACACACAAAGATGGATGGGTTTCAGGCGAGCGCCGAAGCCAGAGACTGGCTCAAGCGGCACAAGTTTCCGACCGGCACTGTGGTGGCACTGCCGGCCGATACGAATGCCCTAGGGGTGAAAATTGACGAGCTCCATGCAGCAGGCTGGAGAACCGTGAAGGTCGGCGTTGGCCGATCCAAGGCATTTGCGGAGGCCTTCTTGCAGCGCCGCCTTGAGGCGATCATCGTGCCGGAACCAGCGAAGGGTGATGTGCCACGAAAAGCCAAAGTAGCGAAGGATTGGAAGGAGGTAAGGAAGAAGTTGTAGGGCGCCAGTTTGGTTCATGTCCAGTAACGCCTCTGGCCGCAACGTGCAGGCCCTGATTGGAAAGCAGGCTTGGTGGAAACGACTTATTTACCAAGAAACTTGTTTAACAACTGCTCGCTGCATTTTGTCGCTGCAACGTCTCGTGCTGGTTTCAGCGTCGAATAATCAGCTATCTGTAATTTGCTGGGGAGGGGACCGTTGTCCATCCTGATAGGTAAGTTCACCATGCATGTACTTTTCCAGAGGATGGTTACGATCCTCGATTCCTCTATGTGAATTAGTGCTGCACGGACCATATAGCGGACATCATATCGTTTGATAGTGCTCTCGGGAATATCACGAGATGCCATTCTGTCGGAAGTATCTCTCGGATCCTCTGCCTCGAGATCCCAACAATGAGGGTCAAACGTCAATATCAATCCATCGCCAAAGGATTGATGCAACGCACGACCTGCATCCTCCGAACGAGATTGTGCATCGGGGATCGACCGAACATTATCAAGGTCCAATGTAGTTTGGATACTCTGTAGAAAATGATCCTGCACGAGAGAGACCGGATCCTCAAAATCGAATATATGAGACTTGCGGCACCAGTTATAGGCGTGAATTCTACAGCTGACCCATCGGATTATAGCTAAGCCTGTAATCAGTGATAGGCTTTGACAATGTCGTCGAGGGTGGCCTGCTCCTGATACTCCCGGCGTTTCTTGAGGGCGGCGAAATCATGTTCGATGGGGTTCAGGTCTGGAGAATACGGCGCGAGGAACAGCAGGGTCGCGCCTGTTTGCTCGATGAGCCGCGCCGTTTCCGGCGAGGCATGAAACGCGGCGTTGTCCATGATCACGAGGTGCTGGGCATTCAGACGCGGGCACAACCTCGTCTTGAGCCAGGCATTGAAGACCGCCGTGTCGCAGGTCCCATCGAACAGGTACGGTTCTTCGAGTCGCCCGTCCATGCGAGCAGCAATCAGCGAGGTGCGTGGCCGTCGATGCCCGGAGACCAAGCCGTCTACACGCTGGCCTTT
>NIUT01000117.1 GCA_002254365.1 Nitrospira sp. UW-LDO-01 | reverse complement strand
CCTCTAAGGTTGTCAGTGGGCAATATGGGAGCGTGACCGAACCAAGTCAGGAGGGGGGGGGAATATGAAGACCTATACTATTCGCAAGACGTTACGGACTTCCGCTCGTTGCCAACTCTGCTACTTTTGTGATGGTTCTCTCACCACTGGGATCGTGTGGGATCTGTCCGAAGTTGGCTGGCGCGCAGCCGGAGAACGTCCGGTTCATGCGGGGACTGAATCGACCGTCTATATGACCATTCTTGAGGGAGACCAATCACACAATATACTGATTGATGCCGCCGTTGTACGATGGTCTGATGGTCAAATTTCAGGCTGGGAAATCCTCCGGATGGATGAAGCAAACCGAACCCGGTTGACCCACTTCGTTGAAAAGCTCAGAGCGGCCAGCCCAACAGAGAAGGTGCTAACGGGCTCACACCCATGACTCAGCCATGTTAGCCTGGCCTCCGGTTAAGACTGAGTCGCGCGATCGGGTGTTGGGCGAGGGAACCAAGGGAAAAAGGCATTGGTCGTCGCCTGATAGGCTTTGTACTCTTCTCCACGAGTGGAGAGGGCTTCCCGTTCCGCTCGTGGAATCCCGGTGACTCTGAACAATAACCACCCCATGCCGATGGGCCCCACCAAGGTAAATAACCAGCCAGGGGCCCCCAAAGTCATCACCACATACGAACACCAGTGCAGCCAGTCAAAGAAGTAGTTCGGATGTCGTGAATAGCGCCAGAGTCCCTCGCGGCAGACACGCCCCTTATTCCTCGGGTCGCCCCGAAAATGGGCAAGCTGCCGGTCAGCCTTTCCCTCCCAGGACACCGCCAGCCCCCAGATCAGCAGTCCGATCATTTCGACAACCGAGGATGGAATCCGTGGGTTCCATAGCACCACAAGAAACGGAAACGAAAATACCGCCACAGACACGGCCTTCCATTGGAAGTAGACGAACATATTGACCGACTCGGAATCACCCCATTCCTTGCGCAAGCGCCGATAGCGATTATCCTCCGGTTGCCCGGTGAGGCGTTGCGAATACAGGTGATAGCCCAGTCGCCCGGCATACATCAGCACGAGCATCGCCGTCAGCATGATCCGCTCAATTCCAACGGGGGCTTGCGTGATATACAAGAGCACAGCGGCGATCAGCCCCACACACCACCCAACATCCCCGATTGCGGCATTTTTGGTCTTCCGTTGCACAAACCACAAGATCACCATCAAGACCGCCACTGTGAAATAGGCGATCACGACCAGCGACAACGGATCCGCTTCATCCATCCCATCTTGCATTCCCATTGTTCTTACCCTTTATGCCAATGTTGACTCATAATCCCACAGGTCGCCCGCTTGCTGCATCCGGTTCTGTACCCACTCCCGAAACCCTGGGATGGGAAACGACAAGAGCGCCTGAAGCTTGTCGCAATTCAAGGAAAGATCTCGCGGGCGCGGGGCGCCCGTGTGACCCGTGACCGACCCTTCAAAGAGATGTCCCTGCAGCTCTGGATACCAGGCTAGTAGTGCCTGACCAATTTCCCAGCGAGATAGCCGATCCCGGCCGCCCAAGTGATAGAGACCTCTGGCCTCTCGATTCATGAGTTCCCAGATCACTCTTGCAATGACTCCGGCTGGCAAGGGGCATCGAAATTCGTCGCCATAGAGCGTCATGGCTTTGCCACTCCTGGCCGTCCGGCGCATATCTTCGACAAAACTCCGATCTTCGTTCAGCGAGGTCCCCGCGGTCAGAACAATACGCAGCACCGTATGTCTGGGATTCTGCAGCACTTGATGCTCAGCTTCAAGCTTGGTTTGGCCATAGACATTGATCGGATTGGCGTGATCAGTCTCTTGATACCACCCAACCCGCCCATTAAAAACTTCGCCACTCGACAGGAACACAAAGGGGATTTCCTTGGAGCATCTAGCCAGGTACGCCGTGGCTTCGACATTGATACGTCGAGCCTGCTGCGGGTCGTGCTCACAATCCTTCGTTCGGCTCAACGCCGCACAATGAATGACCGCGCTCGGCTGAAGCGTTCGCCATACCTGGTCGACCGCCCGCTGGTCCGTCAGATCCAGCTCAGCCCGACTAAGGCCATGGACTTCCCAATCAGGTGCCCATCGAGCAGCGTTCTTGATGACGTACTGTCCGATCAACCCCGCTGCCCCAGTAATGATGGCAATTGGCTTCATGTCAGACCAGCCCTTATCCTGCTTTCCTTATGAAGGAGGGTCAACGGCACTGTCCAGCAAGGCTATAGTGAGCAAAGCGGCTGGTCATGGGTTGTTTCTGTAGGTTGAGCCACTGAGCGTCGGGAGCACGAAGCTGATGCGAGTTTTCACTGCCAGCTACTGACGCGTCAATTTCCGATATCGAATTCGATGCGGTTGGTCAGCCTCTTTGCCTAGCCGTCTTTTCCGATCGGCTTCATACTCACTATAATTCCCTTCGAACCAGACCACCTTACTGTCGCCCTCAAATGCGAGAATGTGGGTGGCAAGACGGTCGAGGAACCACCGGTCGTGACTGCTGATCACCGCGCAACCTGCGAAACTTTCGAGCCCTTCTTCAAGCGCACGCAACGTGTTCACATCAAGATCGTTCGTCGGCTCGTCAAGGATGATCAGATTCGCCCCCTCCTTCAACATACGCGCCAAATGCACCCGATTCCGTTCTCCGCCCGAGAGATCTTTGACCTTTTTCTGTTGGTCTGTCCCAGCGAAGTTGAACCGAGCACAGTAGCCACGAGCGTTGACTTCTGCCTTGCCGAGCTTGACGGTGTCCTGCCCATCCGAAATGATCTCATACACCGTTTTGTTCCCGTCCAAGCTTCGATCTTGATCCACATAACCAAGCTTGACGGTCTCACCGACCTTGATCGTACCGGCATCCGGCTTCTCCTTGCCGATAATCATCTTGAACATGGTCGTCTTCCCTGCGCCATTGGGGCCGACGACACCGACAATCCCACCTTTCGGCAGGCTGAAATTGACCTTCTCGTACAGTACATTGTCCCCGAAGGCTTTGCTGATGCCGGTCGCTTCGATGACCACATCGCCGAGCCGCGGTCCTGGTGGAATATAGATTTCCAAATCTGCCGCTACCTGGTCCTGCTTCTGGTTGACAAGTTCCTCATACCGATTCAAACGCGCTTTGCCCTTCGATTGCCGCGCCTTAGGCGACATGCGAATCCATTCCAACTCATGCTCCAACGTCTTCTGCCGTTTCGACTCTGCCTTTTCTTCCTTTTCCAATCGGTCTTTCTTCTGCTCCAACCAGGAACTGTAATTGCCCTGGAAGGGAATCCCATGGCCCCGGTCCAGCTCCAAGATCCACCCGGCCACATTGTCCAAAAAGTACCGATCGTGCGTCACGGCAATAACTGTGCCCTTGTATTGTTGAAGATGCTGTTCGAGCCATTGCACGGATTCCGCATCGAGGTGGTTCGTCGGCTCGTCGAGGAGAAGAATGTCCGGCTCTTGGATCATCAGGCGACAGAGTGCCACCCGACGCTTTTCTCCACCGGACAAGGTCCCCACCTTCTGGTCGGCGGGCGGACAGCGCAATGCATCCATCGCAATATCGAGCTGATTCTCGAGCTCCCAGCCATTCGCCGCTTCGATCTTCTCTTGCAGTTGTGCCTGCTTGTCGAGCAGTTTTTCCATCATGTCCGGGTCAGCCGAGCCAATCTGGTTGCTCACATCCTCATATTCTTTCATTAAGGCAACGAGCTCTGCTTTCCCTTCTTCAACCACTTCCTTGACCGTCTTGTTCGGATCGAGCTGCGGCTCTTGCTCAAGCAGGCCAACGCTATAGCCTTTGGACCTTGTGATCTCGCCTGTATAGTTCGGATCAACCCCGGCGATGATTTTGAGCAAGGAACTCTTGCCCGAACCGTTCAAACCCAGCACGCCGATCTTGGCCCCGTAGTAGAAGCCAAGATAGATCTCCCGCAACACCTGCCGCTTCGGCGGATAGACCTTCCCGACATTGACCAGAGAAAAAATTACCTGCTTATCGTTCGTGGCCATACACTCCTCTATTTCACTCGTGATGTGCTGCTGAATTGAACGGAACTATCATTATCCATCAACTGATGCAAGAGCCGGCTAGCAGAATGCTGAAAAAGTCCTCCAGCGGCGTTCTCGCATCACTCAGAGGCTCGACGTACCGAGGCGTACGCCTTGCCCCTTCGCTCGCTGCGGCCTTGCTGGACGGCTTTTTTGAGCATTCTGAGGTGGAGAGTGCCACAGTTCGTTCTCTCATTGCGCAACGATGTGCGAAGCAAAAACCGCGTTTTTCAGCAAACTGCTAGAGCGAATGCAGAACCTGCTGTCCGGCCTTCGCCTGAGCGGCCAAACCGGCAAGGCCAGCCCGAACCTCCGATGCGTTGCCCACGGGACTGGTAAACGCCATCCGTCCACCCTGCATTCGGTCTGGTGTGGTGAATCGAAGATGAAAGCCCAATCGATCCAGTGCCGTCACCGTCGGCTGCTGTGCGTCCGGATTGCCAAAGACACGGGCCAGAAGCAACAGCGCCTCTACCTGCTCCATATTGAGCTCACGAACCAGACTCGCTGCGTCATTCGCCAGCGGGTCTACTATTGCCCTTGCATAGTCGTTCGGCGCCACCCAGCCCATCGACCCAAACCCTCCGACAAAGTAAATCTCCGCTAGCGACATGCGGAAAAACCCGAAGTCTTGGTAGTCCACCCAGTACGAGGCCTGAGCATGGCGTGCCAGATAGCACGCGCGAACCTCGTCACGCTCCTCTTTCGGCACCTTGGTCACCGACCCCATCAACGTCACTCTGGCTGCACCAAGAGGATCGCTCCGACTCTCCGGCGGAGTCACCAGAAGGCTGGCGCGGGGATCACCCAGCAGGTTTTGCGTATGCATGGCCATCGTGCTGATGAGAAAGACCGGTTGCCCCTGGGCATCCAGCGCGTAGGGCATCACCGATCCAAATGGCCAGCCTGGCTGCTTGCGGGAGAGCGTCGACAGACTGCCGGTCTGCTGAAGATAGACCAACGTCCTCGCCCGCTCAGCATGGGATGGTTCTGGAACCTCAGGACCGTCTGAGTCCGGACCACTATTGTGTTGCCGCGATAAGGACATGGCTGATCTCTTATTTTTCGTGTTAATGAACCGAGAGACACCTTACCCTGGAACAGTCGGACATTTCCACTCAGAGAAAAATTGCGGAAAGGGCCTTGAATGGGCAGTCCGCGTTGCAGGAGAAGTTCAGGATGGCTAGTCGATGAAAGGGGAGATGGGCTGGTGACCTGTACTTAGGATTTGGAGTCGTCTAAATCCCCAGCTCTTCCGACAGCCGCACTTCCGACTCGTCGATGATCTCTTCGAGGCAGGTAAAGCAGGAGAATGGGAAACGGTCGACCGGAATCGCGCAGACTTCTCCGACCGGCGATTCTTCCAGCGCCGGACCACCACATTCCTTGTGAATTAAGACGAGCATCAGTCTTTTCTCATCCTTTGGCGAAATTGTTCCCTCTGCTTGAGACCACGAAGCCGATCATTGCGCTCAGGCCACCTATCCTGATTCGCAATACCAGACGAACAGCTTGTCTCATTATATCGATCACTTTTGCACCCTGCACGGATTCGTTGCAGAAAGAAGAAGTCGGAAATTAGTGATTGGCGGAGAACTCCACTTTTGATACAGTGCGGCGCCATATTGAGGCGATGGGTTTGTTCAGTCTTAGGAGGGTCAGGCCAAGAATGAGACCGACAATTGCGTGCAGGCCGCTCCGGCCGTTACTGCCTATAGAGGGATGCGTCCTAGCCATTGCTTTAATGCTGGCTTCTGGCTGTGCCGTGGCCAAAGGTTCAACAGCCTCTTCGATTGTTCAGCCCGAGCAACATGCTCAACCCATCCTGCTTGCTGACGCTTCCCCTCAAGCGACACCGCCTGCGACGAGCAGCGATTCATCTCCGGACGAGCCATTTGATCCCTTTGCCAAGTCAGATGTGGAAGGGATGGAAGAGTATGATCCCTGGGAACCGCTCAATACCAAATTCTTTGAATTCAACCGGCAACTCGATCGGTGGATCCTCAAACCGGTTGCCAAAGGCTACAACTTCGTCGTACCGAACGTTGTCCAAGTCGGTGTCAGCAATGTCTTCTATAACAGCCGTGTGACCCCACGATTGCTGAATAATCTGTTCCAAGGGAAATTCAAGGGCGCAGGGATCGAAGCGGGACGGTTTCTCATCAATACCACTGTTGGAATCGGTGGATTTTTTGATGTGGCCCAACGATTCAATCTCACCACCCCAGAAGAAGATACCGGGCAGACACTCGGATTTTATGGAGTCAAGCCTGGCCCCTACCTGATGGTGCCGCTTCTTGGGCCCTATACGGTTCGAGATCTGATTGGGTATGGCGGGGACATCGTTCTCAATCCGATTTATTGGCTCATCATACCCACCATGCATAACATCGATGCCATTCCAACTGTGGTTGATGTAGAGGAACGAGCGGCTACGTATGCCATCTCGATCGGCGCACGCGCGACGGAGATCGTCAACGATCGTTCTCTAAATTTAGAGAAGTTTCAAGGGGTTGAAGAATCGACCCTGGATCTGTACGCCGCAGTCAGAAACGCCTACCTGCAGAAGCGAGCAAAGGCCATCCGTGAATAGTTTTGGGGTATCGGTGGTTTCCAAACAGCTTACCGTTCTGACGATCCCAATGCGTGGCTTCTACTAGCCTGCCCGCGTGTCTTTCCATATCGGATAAGGAATGGAGTGTGCCTGTTGAAGGCTGTCCTGCTGTGGAGTTCAGGAAGTGATTCGACAATGCTAGCAGGAAAAAGAATTCCCGAGCTAGTCTCAACGAGATAGCTCAACAATTCTACAGACACAGTAAACACACAGAAACCAGGCCCCCATCCCGGCTACTTGATAACCTTCAGCCGAGATGGGCCACCTTGCTCCGCTGCAATAGCCTACATGGGAAGAAGCACAGGGTACTTCTACTGGCTTTTCTTCCACACAAACAGGCCACCGGCAAACAGGACAAGCATCACGATGATGAACATGATGAGAGTATCCATAACTACTCCTTTCGTTCGGACCCGTCACGCAACGAACTCAGTAGAGAACAGCATACTCCCTAAGGGAGGAGACCGATGGACATCTTCCCCTGAACTAAGCTGCAGGAGACATCAACAGGGTTTGACGTCAAACAACAACTCGGCCCGCCGCACCTTCGGGAACCAATGTCGGGCCTATTTTTATTCCGCTCATATTCCAGTGTCAAGTTAATTGTATGCACTATTGCATCCCTCTGCAGGAAAACTTCCCTGCAAGCGCCCTGGATAACGTCGAGATGTAAGTGCATGAAAATACAAGCTGCTCACATAACTGACTTCACTGGAGTAGGCCTTGATCAACTCAGTTGAGTACTCCAGCGGCTTCTTTTTCTCTGCATTTTATGGAGTTCAATTGGATGTCGGCCATCTCAAGCCAATCCCATCCATGCCTGCAGAAAGAGCAGATTCCAAGTCGTATTTCTATCTACATGACAAAGATACTCGAGGCAATATTCATCAAGGCTGTCGAGCCCTATGGCTTGAGAACCATATTCCCTTCACGTTTCGGGAGGACATCCGCTGCACATTCTTCCACAACCTACCTGCCGTAGTTTTCTGCGAGGCGGATAAGCAAGTTGTCCTAGAAACCAGCATTGAGACTGGACCCCCTCCGTCCTGTGCAACTCCTACCAAGAGGAAGACCAAATGGTTCATCCACGCAATAGCCCACGTGGAAGTCTTGATCCTACGTTGCCTGGAAGAATTCAGAGGGGAAGGGTAACGATCTTGTTTAGTTACAACGAAGCTTTTTGCACAGAAATTTGCTGGGACGCCGCCTTCAGTGGTTCACTAAACGACGGATAAACTTGGATCATGTACGTCCGATCCGGATCCAATGCGACACGGACCATACCGGTCTTGTTCAGGTAGTCGATTGCCAAATAGACTTGATTCCACGTAAGGTCAGGGCAGAGCCCCACCACCTCCTCCATCGAGCAGTCCTTGCCGTACTCCTGCAATGCCAGATGCACTCGCTCTATGATCGCTGCTACAAGCATGGCGCCTCCTAAACAAACAGAGGTGGGCACACTAGATCCTTTGCGTACCTCCAGTAACCCCTCGATCAGCACGACTCCGCATGGTAATTATTGCAGACCGTCTACCGCGCAGTGTCATACTAGAATATATACTTGGCCTTTGGCGGAACTGTGAACTAGGGAAGTCACTAGTAGAATCGGGAGATCTTACTAGATGGCTGGCGATTGATTCGGTATGCGCAATATCTCTGCGTGATCTTCGTGGATTTCCGTGTTGATCTGGATATCGCGGGACCGAGATTCCGCACTGAGGAACAGCAATGCCCGTTTGCATAGCCCGCATGATTGATGACGGTTCATTACGAAATCGCCTGGGCGTCGTATCTCGTGAAGCGTCGGGCGTGAAACGTGACGCGAGTCGCGAGAAAAGCGCGACGGATTGAGGAGGTCGTCGAGACGAGTCCCGCCTTTCGTGCATGTCTCGCCGTGTCTCGTAAGCACGAGCGACGAGCGACGAAGGTCCCCACAGCGGATCGACGATGGCCGCAGAAGTGTTGATGAAGAATGCGGGTTAGGAGGAGACGCTGACGAGGCCTTCGGCTATCGCGTACTTAATTAATTCGGCAGTGGAATGCAGATTGAGTTCCCCCATCATCCTGAATTTGTGAAACTCTACGGTCTTCACTGAGATATTCAGAATGGAGGCAATTGTCTTAGTCCCCTTCCCCTCAGCCACAAGCTGCAAGACCTCGCGTTGCCGCTGGGTGAGGGCGCTGACTAACGGCTTGGTTGATGGACCATCTACTGACTGAAGCGTGGCAGCCAACACGTCCTTGGTAATGAGCGGGGTCATATAGTGCTGGCCTCGCATGACGGCTTGGATGGCTTGCTTAAGTTCCACGGCTGCGGATCGCTTGATGAGATACCCTGCGGCACCCGCTTTAAAGGCTTCCGTGGCATACGTAGGAGTCGCGTGCATGGTGAGGAAGATCAACTTGCTCTCCGGTACCAGCTTGGTCAACTGACGAGCCGCATCCAGGCCATTCAGGAGCGGCATCGAGATATCAAGCAACACAATATCAGGCCGCAGCTCTTGGGCAGCCTCGACCAGCGAACGCCCATCTTCCACCATCCCCACCACCTCACCCTCGGCTTCCACCAACTTCCGAAGCCCGGCTAGGACAATTGCATGATCATCTGCCATCAAGATACGTGGCCGCTTCATGGGGTCGCCTCCTCATAGGGCACCCAGGCGCACACCTTTGTCCCTCCGTCCGGTTGAGACTGAATCTGAAAATACCCGTGCAGTTGTCGTAACCGTTCCTCCATACTGCTCAACCCCAACCCCCGTCGGAGGGCTTGGTGATCATGGAGATCAAACCCCTTACCGTTATCCGTCACAGACAACCCAACTCCTTTCGATGATCCTCGAAGCTGGACCGTCACAACCGCCGCTTGGGCGTGCTTGACCACATTTTGCACACTTTCCTGCATGACGCGGAAAAGACAGGTCGCATGATCGAGCGAAATCGCCGTCGGCACCCCGGCGATCTTGAGGGAAATGGGTACACCTGCGCGACGGGACACCTGTTGAATATGATCCTCAACTGCGGGACAAAGTCCGGCATGCTCGAGGAGCGAGGGGTGCAATCGATATGCGAGGGTGTGCACATCATCGGACAACTGTTCCAGCTGCTCTCGGATCGGTGCAAGCGCTGGCACACACTCACCTAATAGAGAGGCCGGATGTTGTTCCAACGAGGCCACTTCCAATACCAAGGCAGCCAAGCGTTGGCTCACATCGTCGTGTAGGTCCCGCGCGATACGTTGACGCTCACGTTCTTGCGCGTTCAAGAGTTTGGAGGTCAGCTCCTCCAATTGCACTTGTTGCTGATGCAGATCCAACTGGTTACGATGCAGCGTCTCGTCCGCACTCTTGCGTTCCGTAATATCACGATTAGACTCCAAGGCGTAGTCTGTTCCGCCGTAGGTGACTTGCACCAACCGGCTCTCCACAATCACCTGCCGCCCGTCCTTGGTGACATGAGACAGCTCACCGGACCACCGACCTTCTCGGATCAGGCAGGCTTCCATATCGGTGACCGTTGGCAGTGAATTCGTGTTGAGCAGCTCATGGCTCCCGCGTCCAATCACCTCCTGCGACCGCCAACCGTAGAGCTCTTCGGCTCCACGATTCCAATACACGATCCCGCCGCCGATTTTCCACGCCAAGATCGCATCGCTGGAGTGGTTCAACATGTCGGCCTGCTGTTTGAGCAGCTCTTCCGTATGCTGACGCTCGGTGATGTCGACGGCCACCCCTCCGAACAAGGTCGGCTCTCCTTGGTGATCAACGATGGGAAACTTACTGACAAGGGCGTGTCGAATCTCTCCCTGTTGAATGAAGGCCTCGACGGTGTGCAGCGGGACTCCCGTCTCCCGTACCGTCCGATCGTTGCGCTCATAGGGTTCCGCCACGTGTGCCGGCCACAACTCCTGATCGGTCTTTTCTCTCCAGTCTCGTCCCTCCAGCAGGGATTCTTGGAAGAGTCGATTCACATACAGATATCGACCCTGGTCATCTTTGATCCACGCAAACCCATGCAAGTGATCCATAAAAGAAGCGAACCGGCGCTCGCTGATTTTCAACGCCTCCTCGGCCTGTTTGCGTTTCGTAATGTCGATCATCGCACTTAATGTCCGAGTCGGACGGCGCTCCGGACCGTCCAGGTCAAACAAGGTCCAGGCTCGAAAACTGATCCACCGCACCTGGCCGTTCGGCAAAACTAGACGGTGTTCGATCGAATAGAGATCATCGCCCACTGGGGCAGAAGTCTGCGCGATCGCCGCAACCACCATGGCGCGGTCCTCCGGATGGATCAGTCGAATAAACGCATCAAACGAAGCAGGGACATCGGGTCCGACCCCGTAGATTTCCCGCATGACCGGAGACCAATAGACATTCCCTGTGCGATGGTCCTGATCGAGGATCCCAAAGTTGGCGAGTCGAACAACCTGATCAGACCGTTCCTCTCGTTCATGGAGCGCTTTCTTGGCTTTGACCCGAGCCGTTACATCTTCCGTGGAAATGATAATCCCACCCACCTGATCACCGCGGTACCAAGGGCGAACATCCCACGTGATCCATTGGCTGGAGCCATCGCTCCAAAAGAACTGGTCTTCATCGGCACTTAACATCTCCCCTGTCAGGCCTCGCTGATGGACATCCCTCCAGCGTGAGGGAACATCCGGAAACACATCGTAGTGCGATCGACCGAGGATCTCATTCGTCAGGCGGTAGTGTTCGATCCATCGTCGGCTGGCCGCCAGATACCGCATGTCGCGATCAAACATCGCAATGGCAGCCGGCGCATGCTCGATGAACAAGCGAAACCGCTCATCACTCTCCTGCAGCGCCGCATTGATTCGCTTGAGATCCGCCGTTCGGTCTCGAACACGCTGTTCTAACTCCTCAGAAGTCCGATTCAATGCCTCTTCAGCCTTCTTACGGTCGGTAATGTCGTTACCGATCGTCAGTAGGCAGGTTTTCCCTCTAAGCATAATCAAGTTCGCCGAGATCAGGAACTGTCGCAGTGCACCGCACCTGGTCCGCATCGACACTTCGAGATTTGTAATGGTCCCTTGGGATCGAAGACGGTCGACGAGTCTGGCCCGATCTTGCGCATCCGGCCAAATCCCCAATAGCAACGTGGTCCGACCGATGACTTCCTCACGACGAAAACCGAATGTATTGAGGCCCGCGTCGTTGATCTCCAGGCAAAGCCCGGTTTCAAGTTCCGTAATACCGATTGGGTGGGGACTCAGGCGGAAGGCTTCGGCGAAGAACTCGTCTCTTGCTGGTTCGACTGTGTTTCCTTGTCGATCGCCGGTCTGGTATACCGGTGCACGTGGACCGGCTCTGACCCAACGCTTCTTCTTTGTAGCTTTTGGTGTCATAGCCAGAAATGGATTCTAGTCCAGTTACGTACCTCCCGCAAGACCATATTCCTAAGCATCGACAGATCGGATACCGAACAGGATGCCGCCTGTTCATCACCGACGAGAAACCAACGATGCTGCATGGAATTGCGGCCCAGTGATGAATCAGGATTCAGGATGCATGAGTGCAGCGGAACCAACCTTCTGTTAGGTCCGACGACCCAACTCCGGATGGCGATAGGACCGCGTCACTCCTGCTTCATCACCAGTCGCCGAAATCGCTCGAGATGTTCTGGACCGCTGAGCCGATGATCACCTGGAATGAGGTTCAGCTTGAGTGGAAAGCCGGGATGTCGGCGCATGAGTTCGTTGGCGAACCGTCGACTTCCGTCTGGAGCAATGACTCGATCGTCCTGGCCATGCAAAATCGTGGTTTTTACACAACGAACGACGTCAAACGTCTTCGCCCAATGCTGCTCGCTTTCTTCTACCCACTTCCAGGACAACGGCCAGTCTCGATGTAACGGGTCTTCATCCCACGGCATCCATCCGGCCGTGTGCCAGTCATGCAGCTGTTCTCTCGAGATGGTTTTGGCGCGCTCCCCCATCATGTTGAACGCGGGTGCAATTAAGACGAGTTCTTCGACGATTAGGAATTCTTGGGCGACAAGCCAGGCGATCCAACTCCCGAGGGAATTCCCGACGATGGTGATCGGTGGCCCAGTCTTGATGGAATCTAAGACCACGCGTGCATCAGCGATCCAATCAGAGAGCGTATAATCAGTGAACCGTCCTTCGGAGTCGCCGAAGCCGCGCACGTCATAGCAGCAGAATCCCCAGCCTCGCTCTTGGCACCATTGCGCCAACGCCTTACTCTTGTTGCCCCACCGCTTCGAGAGAAACCCGGTGATGAAGAGAATCTGTCGCGCTGTTCCATCAATCCGATCACCTTTGATCCCCTTGCCATCGGTCCCGATGAGTTTAAACGATGTCATCGTCTTATCCCAGCCGTTTCGTGAGGAATGACCCAAGTTGCCTCACCACTTCCCCTGGAATTTCATGCCCCCCTCGAAAACTGTGCCATTCCAGGACAAGGCCGGCTCGCTGCAGCCCGTCGCGAAGACGTTCCGCTCCAATGTATGGAAGGATGTCATCTTCAATGCCATGGCTTTGAAAGACTGGTAGACCGTTGCGCTTCGGCATCAATGGATTCCAGACAGTCTGCGCCAGCAAATTGCCGGACAGCTGGACGAGGCCCGTGAATGGATAGTCGGTATGGAGCACGGCATCGCAGGTGAGCATCGCCCCTTGTGAAAATCCACCAATGACCGCTTGCTTGTAATCGATCGGAAACTGCCTGGGGAGCTCTTTCAAAAATGTCAGGACACGCTCACGTGCCAAGGCCAGACCCTGCGGAACCTCCACAGATAGATCTCGAATGCGGCCCGCAGCACGATCCGCTTGAATACGTGCAAAGTCGATAATCCACCAGGCCCGCGAATCGCCGAACCCCATATTGAGAGCGAGGGGAGCTTCGGGAAAGAGCCACCGGGTCCCACGGGGAACTTCGATCACATCTGCAAGCGGAACCAAGTCGTCGCCCGGTGCACCAAAGCCATGGAGCAGGATGACGACCGGACCATTGCCTCCGCCTCTTCCGTCTGAACCGCCGGTGAGTCGAACCTTCAATCCCCCGAGCAAGACTTCGTGCATGCAATCCCCTAACTGAGATACAGATATTGTAATAACGCCACCAGGCCGTACAACGAAGATTCAACCACCGGCTGTTGATAGAGCGGCACAAAGGCCCCCCGTTCATTGTCTTCCACTTCGCTGATCACGTGCTGAATCTGCTTCACGCGAATATCGTGATCTTTCCCAACCCCCAAAGTCTGAACGATTTGCCGATTGAGCCCGGCCAGCATAGCCGCCTTCGCCTGACTGGCCGATTGATAGAGAAGGAATGCTCCGAGCAGCGCGACCAAGACATTGACCGACCAGGACAGCAGCAAGAGGAGGGGATAGTTCCAGATGTCGAAATACTCGTTGCGCGCAGCGATCACGATCAAGAGCGCAATAAAAGGATAGCGGATCAGTCGATTGATCACCTCGGTCCGCTGCGCAATAAGGTCGACGACGGCAAGGTACTTCAACTTCTCAAACTCGGCTTTCTGTGCTTCTCCCAATCCATAGTTGCGGAGATATTCTTCCTGGACTTGTTGGGACCACCCGCCCGTCGAACTCACCACCCACCCAATCCAGCGACGGCATAACATCACCGCATCGAACACCGCCAAGTTCAGCAGCACCACGATGGCGACACTGGCGAGCGTCATAAATGAGTCGACGTGGCAACTCAGGTATCCGCGGCAGGGATGGATATATTCCTCATCCAGCACGAAATGCCCGATGGCCCACATCGCTGCCATGTAGAGGATGAACAGCAGAAGTGCACGGACCGTTCCCTGGCTCAGCTGACTCGCTTCACGATAGCGTCCCCAGGCCTGATCCACCTTCATGGAGGCGACCGTGGCAAGCGGATGGTAGACCCGCTGGAGATTCGTCCAAAACGTCTTGGGTGAAAGCCGCTGACGCCTCGACGCGTCTTCGAACTGAAACTTTTCGTCGATCTGCTCACCGTTCTTCTTGAGATCGCGGGCGCCCTTCACAAACAGAAGGACAGACAGCACGACCACCACGAACCGCAGCAACTCGCTCGGCCAGATACTGACGCCGGCCGTCCACGAAAACGGCTCTCCTTCGTCATGCCCAGCCAATAGCGCATCGGCTCCGCCGGCTAAGACAAAGACTGCAAACAGCGCGACGAGCACGACGGCCGTGATGCTCAATACACGTGGGTACCGCACGATGCCGGACCAGAGGCGCTGATTGCTCCAGGCCACCACGATGAAGAGCGCAAACCCCACGACCGTCCCCGCCGCCACCGCAGCGTTGTCGAATCCGACACCTTGCCGTAGCTGACCATAATCATCCGTATAGGCCAGGTCAGGTCGTAACGGATGGATCGTACGGACCCCTTCTTTAGTGACGAGGCTCAAGTCGACGGCGCCGTTCCTTCCCACCTCGAACAATCTCGAAGGAACTCCGGCATCGTACACTCGGCTCTCAGGCGTCAGTGCCGCATGGTAGGTCGTCACACAGGGGCCGTTCGGCATCTCAGGCTGCCCACGGCGACACCTGACGTGGCCGACGGCCTGCAGAGTCGCGAAATAGGTCGACGTCTGATAATTGCTCCGGAAAGGCGGGACGTCGCGCTGCAAGCCTCCATCCAGCTGCAATCCAAACGGCGAGGCAATAACCATGTTGCGGGTCCATTTGTACTCGCTCGGATGCAGGTGTCGGGCATCCAGACCGACCGTAAAGAAAATGGCGTGCGGGAATGCAGGGCGAAGAGCTTTGACGATCAGGAGCGAATCATACGGATCGGTGCCAAAGATCCCGATGGCTCGAGCCCCTTCACCTTCATCCTGGATGCGATTCACCAACGCCCGTACATAGTCCACCTGACTGGTGCCTTCCGGACGTTCACGCTGGTTCTCTTTCGTGCCGTCGGCACGTACTGTTTTGTTTTTGTCTTCCCCCGGTACTTCGCCGTCCAGTCCGCTCAGGTAGCTGTACCGCTGAACGTTGAGACGTAACGACTCATAGTCGGCTTGCCGTCGAATTTGGAGGTCGACGGCATGGGGAATATCGGAACACCACTGTTTGATCGTTACCGGAACATCAATCGTCCCCAGATCCTGTTCGGGAAAGCTTGAAATTTTCTTGCACGCAGCCGCTCGAAACTCGATCGGGAGCGTCCTCCCATAGAACGAATCCCATTCCCCGATTAGGATGACAGCATCCCAACCGAGGCGAACCTGTCGCCGCTCTAATTCCTCGACCAGTGATTCGAATAACTGGTCATCGGACCCGATGTCGTAGGCCAGCCGGATGTTCGCGCTCGTGAGTCGCCGGATAAATTCCTGCTCGCACGCGGTGTAGGAGTCACAGGCCGAACCTGTCCCGCCGATCGACTTGAGTCCGTAGGCCAGAAGCCCTTTCATCGCACTACTCCACGGGGAGTACAGCTCGATCCAGCCGTCAGCGTTTGGCCAGACACCGATTCCCATATGGGGCTTGCCATATGACTCTCCCGCCTCGTCTAAGAGCGCCCGAAATGCGGAGGAGCTATGCGGTCCGAGGATCTTAAAGGTGACAGACCGTTGGAGCTGCGGATTCAAGCGAACCAACTTGCGCGTATCGTCGGTGAGCAGACACTCGCTTTTCTTCTCAGCTTCTCGACAAACGAGCGACTGAGAGAAGGAGGTCAGGCCGGCAAAAAATCCTTGACTGAGTGCTTCATCAGGAAACCAAACGACCAGCACACTGTGGGAGCGCTGCGATTCCTCGTCACACAGCCTGGTTCGTCTAAGTCGGTACCACTCATACGGCAGTGCCGGGAGAGGGCTCTTGGAGTCCCATTCGACAAACGAGAGCTGCCCCTCCTGTTCCGGCGCATAACAGGACACTCCCAGAGCCGTTCCAACCGCATACCGATCTCGGATCCGCGACTCGGTGCTTTCGACATAGGGACCTCCACTGGTCGTCACCAGGAGGACCGTCACACGCTGGCCCTCCTTAACCCGCTCCGTAATAGAATGCCGAAGTGACCTGAGCCGTTGTGTGAGCGGAGACGGCGGAGTAGTGGCCGGTCGGTTCCCCTTTATTTCCCGAAGGCCTCGTTGAACCGCTGCGACAGGGTCTTCCCACAAACGCGCGCGTACCGTTTGCTCTTCAATCGTAGCCTTCATGTCCAGTCCCGTGCCGACCGGACGTGAACTACGCAGCGGTTCCTTGACTAGCATGGCTCCCGCCAGCGCCAACACCAAGGTCAAGGCACCTGCCACGGCAATTTTTGAATCACTTTGTTTCTTAGCCATCTCGCTTCTCAGAGAGGTGACGCGTCACAGAGATATTCGCGCAGAAGTCACGCGTGACACTCTACAACAGACCGTTGAGAGAGTGAAGCTGAGGTTCCCTGAAGTGCGACTGAACGGTTGAGAAGAGAGGCCATTGCCAGATTGATAGTTGCCGTCGTCTGTTGGTAGAGCTGCGAAGAAACCGCTGATTCGCTGCCTCAATCGTCTGCTCTCTTGAACAGCCGGCGAGTCTATGCCTGCCCAAGCGGTACGGTTTAGAGGACATCGCCTCGCGTCTCTCGCTATACCATATTCCTGTTTATCGCACGCTCCGCTCAGTGCTGAATCGCACAAGTCCGCTTTTCAGCTAGCAGGCTGTTGACAAAGTCTACCAGCGGCGTTCTCGCCTCGCTCAGAGGCTCAACGTACGGCAGAGAGTACGATTCGCCTCTTCGCTCGCTGCGGCCTTGCTGGATGGCCTTTCTGAACAGCCTGTGCGGTATTCTCCAGACGTTCGTGACCTCAGGCAGGGCTCCATTTCCGAGCTCGTTCTTGGGTTTGTCAACACACTGCTAGCAACACTCTATTGCAAATATTCACCTGAAAGTTGTCGGCGGCCACTACGCCCTATTGGGCAACTATCCGCACATCTCGCTCATCTCTAAGCGCATAACGCGATGCGCAGGATGGGCGGTGCCTTAGCAAGGTATCGGTTTTGCTTTCCCAAGCTAAGCAAGGCAGGAAACCGATTTCGAAATCGGCGCCACTCCTCTCCCAACCACTGAGGTACATCCTGATGGGTAACTCGACTGTTCCTCAAGCCAGCCCCGACAGCCTCGCGATCCGCAACTTGCCCATACAACAACGAATCGACTGGCTGATGGAACATGCCCGTCGCTATGCCCAGGTATACCAAAGCCCAGAATCCTTTCTCGCGCGCGAACGGTACGGCGCACAGCACGACACCGCCATCATCGCGCTTAAGTGTATGGACGGTCGACTGAATCTGTCCGTAGCCACCAATACCCCGCCCGGTATCATCCAGCCGATCCGCAATCTTGGCGGACGTTTCGACATGGGGTGGCCCCATTTCGGAGAGGTCATGACGAACCAGATCCAGCAGATGGTCCGACATGGCCGCCGGACACTGATCCTCATCAATTACCACTACTCCAAGGGCGATCAACATCGTGGCTGTGCCGGCTGGGGATACAACACCGATGCCGCCCGAGACCATACGCTTCGGACCAAACAGCAAGTAGAGGAGGTCTTTGGCTCGGCACACAGCATCGTGTACCCGCTAGTCTGTGGATTCGAGACCGACGAAGACGCCCTGGTTCTTCACGGAAGTAATCATCGTGATACCTTGGACCTTTCAACCGTTTCCGCTCAAGATCTCGCTTCCCTGCCTGCCTCGTTGTCCCGGCTGTATCCGGACATGCCCGAAGAGATGCAGGAAGATCTCTTGCCGCTCGTACAGGGCAACATCACCCATA
>NIUT01000116.1 GCA_002254365.1 Nitrospira sp. UW-LDO-01 | reverse complement strand
ATCGTCGGTCATCCCAGCCATTCAACCGGGGTCGGTCTCTTGCTTCATGCCCGGCGACACGTCGATGAATTGGAGACAGCGGGACTTCGAAACGGTGGGACTTGGGCAAAAAAAATGTTCAGCTGGACGAAACGGGTGTTGGAGGTCTTTTAACCTTATAAAACCCTTGCGGGCGTCAGGCGCTCGGTGTGCGGGTGATACGAGGAGGTGCTCCGATGTTTGCATTTCAGGAAGATATGTTATCACCTGTGCGGATTAAGGTGATCGGAATCGGCGGAGCCGGGTGCAATGCGATCAACACGATGATCACCTCTGGACTCGCCCGTGTCGACTTTATCGCCAGCAACACCGATCTTCAGGCACTGGATCGCTCTCTGGCCCCGTACAAAATCCAGCTTGGGCCGGAGAGGACCCGTGGTTTAGGCGCTGGCGCGAAACCGGAAGTCGGACGTGATGCCGCGCTTGAAAGTAAGGAGCATATCCGGGAATGCCTCGAGGGAGCGGATATGGTGTTCGTCACGGCCGGCATGGGGGGAGGAACCGGGACCGGAGCCGCACCCATTGTCGCCAGCATCGCTCGAGAAATGGGGATTTTGACGGTGGGCGTAGTGACGAAGCCGTTTCAATATGAGGGCCAACGGAGAAACAAACACGCAGAGGAGGGGATCCGCGACATGCGGCGGCATGTCGATACATTGCTGATCATCCCCAATCAACGGCTCTTGGGCATCGTTGATAAATCAACTCCGCTATTAGAGGCATTCAAGGTGGCCGATGATGTCCTGCGGCAGGCCATTCAAGGCATTGCCGATGTGATTACGACGACGGGACATGTGAATGTCGATTTTGCCGATGTCCGCACGGTGATGTCACATACCGGTCGTGCCGTCATGGGAATGGGTGTATCACGTGGTCCCAACCGGGCGATTGAAGCCGCCCAGAAGGCGATGTGCAGCCCACTTCTTGAGGAAGGTAGTGTAGAAGGAGCCCGGGGAGTGCTTCTCAATATAACCGGTGGGGCTAGTTTATCGCTGCACGAGGTTGAAGAGGCGGCCAGCATTATCCAACAGACGGCGGACTCCGAGGCCAACATTATTGTTGGGCAAGTGATTAATCCTGATATGGGTGAAGATCTCATTATCACGGTGATCGCCACTGGGTTTGAACGAGAAGAAGATCTGCCTGCGGCTCCTATGGCTGGTGACCGAGGAGTGAATCGGCCTGCAAAGCCGATCCAGCCGCTTTTGGCAGGGATGGTTGCATCTCTTGCGGCGGATCGGCCGATGAAAGATCTCGACCGCCCCACGTTTTTACGGCGTATGACGGAAATGCGAGACCCAATGGATCGCACGGCAATGACGGCTGAAGACGAATGGGATGTCCCAACCTTTCTTCGTAAGCAGGCCGACTAGCCTCGGGTCGTTCAGTACATGAGATCTGGTGAACATTGAGATGGTAAGCGCATTCGTGATAACGGTCCCGGCATTTATAGATACGAAGAATCAGGCGCACCACTTTTTCGGAACCAGGCAGCACACTATGGGACACAACCTGGAAGTTGGCATACCTTTGCAGGGCGTCCAAGGGGCTGCGCCATCAGCATGGACGCTGTCTGTCAAACAGGTTCATGGGACCGAGGCTCTGGTGGTGGATCGTGCCGTGTCCGCAGCTGACCGTTTCGTGGGAGGCTGGGATGCCTTGGTGACCGATCAGCCAGGGGTTATGGTAGCAGTGAGGACGGCCGATTGTGTGCCAATTCTCATGCATGATCCCATCCGTGGAGTTGTGGCGGCAATCCATGCCGGATGGAGAGGAGCTGTAGCGGCGATCGTTCCCAAGACGCTGGCGCTATTTGAGGCACGGTTTGGCTCAAATCCTAAACAGGTACGGATGAGTATTGGTCCCTCAGCTGGTGTGTGCTGTTACGAAGTGGATGCCCCGGTTCTTGAACGTCTTCGCCAAGGGGTTCCTAGTTGGGAGAAGGTCGTTCAATTTCAGGGCGATGGGAAGGCCAAACTGGACTTGAAGAGCCTTATTAAGGAGCAGGCATTAGCCCATGGAGCCACTCCACAGGCCATCACGACTGTGAACCTTTGTACGATTTGTCATGAGGATCTGTTTTTTTCCTATCGGCGAGAAGGAAAAGTCAATGGGACCATGATTAGTGCCATTGGCTTGCCACCCAGCGACGATAAACCAGTCTCTGCCAATTCTTAGTCTAATCCGATAGAATATGGGCGGCGTGCCGTAGGGGTGCGCTGGAATTTCTGAGTGGGCATATGGAATCGCTCGTCCAAGACACCATCAAAACACGGGTGCAATCGGTCCTAGCAAAGATTCGAGCTGCGGCAGAGAAGGCCGGTCGTTCAGCTAGCACGGTTCGTCTTGTGGCTGCGACCAAGACGGTCGCCATTCCGCAGATCGCAGAGGGGGTGCAAGCAGGTTTGTTCCTCTTAGGAGAAAATCGAGTCCAAGAGGCGCTTACCAAAATTCCTGCATTCACCCATGGTTCCGTCCAGTGGCATTTTATCGGGCAATTACAGCGGAGGAAGGTACGATCCGTGATCGGTGTGTTCGATTTGATTCATTCGGTCGACAGTCTGGAGCTGGCGCAAGAAATCGACCGCCGTGCTGGAGATGCCGGCCATCGGCAAGATGTGCTACTGGAGGTCAATATCGGCAACGAGCCGACAAAAGCGGGGTTTCGTCCAGATGATGTACGAGAGGTCGTGTCAGAGATGGCACATCTCTCCCATATCCGTATCAAAGGGTTGATGGCGATTCCGCCTCCAACGAGTGATCCTGCTTCAGCCAGGCCCTATTTTAGAAAGCTCGCTGAGTTAGCAAAGATGATCGATGCTCAACAGCTTCCGTCAGTGAAGATGGACGAGCTCTCCATGGGCATGTCAAATGACTACGAAGTCGCTATAGAGGAAGGAGCAACGCTTGTTCGGGTCGGCAGCGCCATTTTTGGAGCACGACATGTCTAACGCAGTCGTTATGCACACCATTGGGTTTATCGGAGGTGGGCGCATGGCAGAAGCGTTGATCAGTGGTGTGCTCACTGCCAGGTTGTTTGAGCCGGGAAAGATTCGTGTGGCCGATCCAGATGCTACGAGGCAGGATCACCTGAAGAGACATTACGGTGTTCACGTGGGTCTTACGCATGATGAGGTGGTACGTGCAAGTGATGTTGTCATGCTCGCCGTTAAGCCGCAGGTCATTGCCGACGTGCTCAGGGGACTGGGAAAGGGTGTCAGTAATCGGCTTGTCGTGTCGGTGGCTGCTGGGGTTCCCATCAATCGAATTCAGGAACTTCTCGGCCCTCAAGCGTCAATTATACGTGCCATGCCGAATACGCCGGCGATGGTCGGGGCAGGGATGACGGCATTAACGGTTGGGCCAGGAGTTGGACCAGAGGCGGTCGCCCGCGTGCAGCAGATATTTGAATCGGTCGGGAAAGTTGTTCTGCTTGAGGAGCGCCTGATGGATGCTGTAACTGGATTGAGCGGAAGCGGCCCCGCGTATATTTTCATGGCTATCGAAGCAATGGCGGATGGTGGAGTAAAAATGGGTTTGCCTCGAGAGACGGCGAGTGTGTTGGCTGCGCAGACGGTTTTGGGTGCAGCGAGGATGGTAGTAGAGTCTGGCCAGCATCCTGCGCGTCTTAAGGACCAAGTCGCGTCTCCAGGGGGAACGACGATCGCGGGATTGCATCGGTTGGAACAGGGTGGCCTGCGAGCTGTATTGATGGACGCAGTTGAGGCTGCAACAAAACGATCTCAGGAGCTTGGAAACTAATGTTTGTGGTTGGAAATACCTTGTTAGGGCTGGCAACGGTGCTAGACTATGCCTTGTCTTTCTATAGTTGGATTATTATTGCACGGGCGCTTATTTCGTGGGTCAATCCGGATCCGTGGAATCCAATCGTTCAATTTCTCACTCGTGCAACGGAACCGATACTGGCTCCAATTCGGCGGCGGATTGGATTGGGCATGGGCATAGACCTTTCTCCATTGATCGTCATCGCGGCGATTTGGTTTATGCAAATTGCGATTGTCCAGTCAGTAAAGGACATCGCAGTACGGATGAATTGACTCAACCAATGGGGGATGGCATGAAGATCACGCCGATCGATATTCAACAGATGGTGTTTCAGGTCAAGCTCCGTGGTTATGATCGCGAAGAAGTGAACCGATTTCTGGAGGAGATCGCACAGACGGTTGAATACCTGAATCGGGACAATGCCACATTACGTGAAAAAATCTACTCACTTGAGCAACAGGTGACAGAGTTGAAGCGGACCGAGACGACGTTGTCCAATACCTTGGTTTCGGCACAGTCGTTGGCCGAGGACGTCAAGCGTAGCGCCCAACGAGATGCTGAGCTGATTGTGAAAGAAGCGGAATTGAAGGCTGGTGAACTCTTTCGGCAAGCACGGGTTGAGCTTGGGAATACCCAGCGGGATCTGTCCGTCCTGAAGAAGCAGCGTTTGCTGATGGTGGAGCGTATGCGAGCCACACTCAGCACATTCGAACGAATGCTGGATGTTGAAGCGAGTGAGGTCTATCAAGAGCATCACAATATGCCGGAGGAAAAACTGGAGGGAGAATCCAGTCCGATGCGATGATTCGTCGCATCTCCTCGTCTCGCCGATGGCCCGGTTGTAACGCTTCTTCCGGTTGTCGTACATCAAGCTTCTCCAGATGTCTGAACCTTCTGCCATTCAGGTTGCACTCGACCAAGCCGTCGAGAATGGAGTTTTCCCTGGAGCGGTATTGGCAGTGCGTCAGGGAGATAGCCCGATCGCTCGATTTTGTGCCGGTTGGTTATCGGTAGATCCACCAGGAGCCTCTGTTCTTGCCTCAACCATCTATGATCTGGCTTCCTTAACGAAGCCTCTGGCCACCGTGACCGCTCTTGTGCTGCAGATTCAGAACGGCCGGTGTCGGCTTGATGCGCATCTTGCTGAGTACCTTGAGGAATGCGGTGAGAGTCCGATCGGGTCTGCGACTCTCCGAGACTTATTGACTCATCAATCTGGATTGCCTGGATGGCGAGGGTATTATGAGCGGCTCAGTCCGGATGGAACGATTCCGTCATCGAGAGAGGAGAGGAGCCTGGCGAAACAAAAGCTATTGAACTTCATCCGATCGGAAGATTTAGTCTATGCGCGCGGTGCGCGCAGCCTTTATAGCGATCTGGGGTTCATGTTACTGGGGCTGGTCGTTGAACGGACCAGCGGGCAACCATTGAGTCAGTTTTGTTCTGATCACATCCTGCATCGGCTGGGAAGTCCATGCATTCAATTTATCCTACCTGAAGAGCGAGACACATTTCTTGAGCGAGTGCGTGAAACACATGACGGGATCGCTCCGACGGAGTTCGATCCCTGGCGAGGCCGGATATTGTGTGGAGAAGTGCATGACCAGAATGCCGGGGCAATGGGAGGCGAGGCGGGTCACGCGGGGTTATTTGGAAATGTTGACGCAGTTATGGCTATCACAGGCGAGTGGCTAAGGGCATACCATGGACAGCCGTCAATGCTCGATAGAGATCTTGTCAGGGAGTTTACCAAGCGGCAGGCGAAGGAAGGGGCATCCAGTTGGGCACTGGGGTGGGATACTCCCTCAAAGCCGTCATCGGCCGGATCGCACTTCTCAGCTCAGTCCTTCGGTCATCTTGGCTATACCGGTACTTCAATTTGGATTGATCCCGTAGAGCGTTTGGAGGTCGTGTTGATGTCCAATCGCGTTCATCCCTCAAGTCGGAATGAGGCGATTCGGGAGTTCCGTCCTGTGATCCACGACCTTGTCAGTCAAGAATTTCATGCCTGACCTCAAAAGCGGTCTGGAAAATCGATCCAGGTTTCCTTCTCAGCGAGATACCTGGTGCCCTTAAAATTAGTTCGCGTTCGCAGGCGTGTAAACCCAAAGTCTTGGAGCTTTTCAACCAATTCCTTTACGGCCGCGATAATGGTTGAGTGCGATCGGCTCTCCACGATCAATGCTTCGTACATCACTTTTGTCGAATAGCCTGCAGAAGTTCGATTCACGAGGATGGCTCGGTTAAAGTAGCGGTCACTCGGATCCACCCCTTCCACTTGATGTTTTTCGACCAATCCTTCCTTCTTGAACAGAAGCGGTAACGTGCTCATACTTCCGTATCCCTTCGCCATCGGTTGAGATAGTAGACCACCTGTTTGATTATAGGAGGTGTCCCTCCCTCCCTGCAACTCGTTGACAAGCGCACCATCGGTTACTATGATGCCTCGCCTCGTCAAGTCGGATGCATGTCCAAACGCCATTCCATGAATATTCCGAATAGTCTGACCATCCTTCGTATCCTCTTGGTTCCCGTCATTATTGGCTTCATGACCTATGGCTCCTATGGATTCGCCCTGCTGACACTGCTACTCGCTGGCCTTACGGATGCAGTTGACGGCTACCTTGCACGTAGGCTTAATCAGAGAACACGATTGGGAACGTTACTCGATCCGCTCGCGGACAAGCTGTTGCTGACCTCAAGCTTTATCTCGCTCGCCGTACTCCATCTCGTGCCGTCCTGGCTTGTCATCTTGGTTGTGAGCCGAGATCTGATGCTCCTGCTTGGGACGGTGGTCGCCCATGTGACGAGTACGCCGATTAATGTCACTCCAACGTTCCTAGGAAAGGGAACGACGCTGTTTCAATTGAGCTATGTTCTGCTAACCATTCTACTGACATGGCGCGGGGTCGATCGCTCGACGATTACCCCACTGGTTGTCTTAATGGTTGGGTTTACCCTTGCCTCAGGATTCCACTATCTGTATCGAGGGTACCGAGATGCAAATGCAGCCCCTCCCCTGAGCTAATCCCCCTTGTTCAGCTTCACGACTCGACCCTGAGCCCAGGTAAATAATGTAATTGTTTTTGACAGGGTTTGGAGTCACCAGTAGACTCGCGTTGTAGTCTTCCTCTTATTTCGATAACCGGCATTGGAGCCGTAACAGGTTGAGAGCCTATGGCCACATTTGCGTATATTGGACGCAGTAAATCTGGAGTAGTGAAAAAGGGTGAGCTGGTCGCCAAGTCGAGAGATGAGGCCGCGGAGCAGTTACGCAAGCAGAACCTCGTCGTCACAAGCCTCGAAGAGAAGGCGGCCAAAGAGGGATTCAGTTTTCAACTGGGAAGCGGGGTGAAGGAAAAGGACCTGGTCGTATTCACCAGACAATTCGGGACGATGATCAATGCCGGGTTGCCGTTGATTCAATGCCTCGAAATCCTATCGACACAGTCCGAGAATGCCGTGTTGAGAAAGTCGGTGGGTGAGATCAAGGCGCGGGTCGAAGGCGGATCAACGTTTTCGGATGCCCTCAGCAAACATCCAAAAATCTTCGATGACCTGTACGTCAATATGGTCCATGCCGGCGAGGTGGGAGGATTACTGGACACGATTCTCGGACGATTGTCGAAACATATCGAAAAGGCCATGAAGTTAAAAGGACAGATTAAGAGCGCCATGGTCTATCCCGCCGCCATTCTGGGCATCGCCGCTATCGTGATTACGGTCTTAATGATTTGGGTCATCCCGGTGTTCGAGAAAATGTTCAAGGAAATGTCCGGCGGAAAAATGGGACTTCCGGCACCGACCCAGCTCGTCATTGACATGAGTAATTTTGCGCAAGGGAATTGGTATATCATGCTGGGCGTGATCATCGGGGCCGTGGTGGGGCTCAAAAAATACTATGCAACGAAACAGGGGAGGTTGGCCATCGACAAGTTCCTGCTGAAGTTGCCTGTGTTCGGGGATTTGATTCGAAAAGCATCGGTGGCCAAGTTCACCAGGACATTAGGGACATTGCTGGCGAGCGGGGTGCCATTACTCGAGGCATTGACGATTTGTGCCAAGACGTCCGGCAATAAGGTTGTCGAAGGAGCGCTTCTTGATGCGAAGGTCAGTATCAGCGGCGGGAAGACGATTTCGGAGCCGCTTGCAAAAAGCGGTACCTTCCCGAAGATGGTCACACACATGATCTCGGTTGGAGAGTCAACAGGCGCGCTGGATACCATGCTTGGGAAGATCGCGGATTTCTACGAAGACGAAGTGGACGAGGCTGTTGGAAATCTCACGGCACTCTTGGAACCAATGATGATGGTCTTTCTGGGAGTCACGGTCGGCTTCATCGTGGTGGCGATGTATTTACCAATCTTCACCATGGCCTCTGCGATTGGGTAACACATGCGCTGAGGTGGGTGCGCCTTCTTACCCACCTCAGGGATCAAGCTGATTGGACGTCTGTCCATCCTTGTTTCGGCAACTCTAGAGGTATTCTTCCCGCCCGTAGATCTTTCAACTCCTAGGTTCACTCCAGTCAGCCAGCTCTCCGGAATGAAGGACAATGGCCTGACAATAAGGTGGTCGCTGCGTGGACGAAATCAAGACCAGAATCTATTGGTTGATGGGCTGGCGGGTCGTGCTCGTTACGTTGCTCTTGGGGTTGTCCCTTGCCTTCCAGGTGACGAAGGGTGAGCGCGTCGAAACGTTCTATGCCTTGATCGTGTTCACCTATGCGGCCACGATCCTCTACGCTCTCACCCTGCAACATCTTGTTCGTCCAGAAGTACTTGTGCGGTTTGCATGGGGGCAGATCGCCATAGATTTTATTGTTGAGTCTGTGCTGATCGCGCGAACAGGCGGGATTGAAAGTCCCTTTGCTGTGCTCTACGTCATCAGCGTGACTGTGGCGAGCTTGGTTCCACGACGCCGAGTCGGCCTGTTGACGGCAAGCCTCTGCATCATCCTGTTTGGACTTCTTACTAATTTGCAGCTGTATAGTCTCACGGAGATCTGGGGCTGGCTTCCTCATACTCGCCTGAGTGCCGCGGAAACGCTTCAGGCGTTCGGCGTGTATGCGCTGGCCTTTCTGGTCGTCGGGTTCCTGAGCGGGGCACTTGCGGATCAATTGCGGATGGCGGATCAATCGCTCCGAGAAAAAGAGCAGGGGCTCCATCGTCTGCGCGCGTTCCATGAGAACATCGTGAACAGCATCAGTAGCGGGGTGTTTACAACCGATGCGCATGGCCTGATCACGTCATTTAATCCTGCAGCTGAAGAAGCAACCGGCTATTGCAGCAAGGAAGTCCAAGGACGCCCTTGGCGCGAAGTATTCAACTGGCAGCCAGAGGGATTGAAGAATGAAGGGACTGAGCGCGTTTCACATAATCTGCGATTTGAGGTCGAGTGTAAACGGGCCGATGGGAATCGGTTGATTCTTGGCATGACACTGGGCCCCTTACACGAGCAGGGGGAGACGACGGGTCTGGTGGGCGTGTGTAAGGATCTCACGCAGATCCGGGATTTAGAAGAGGAAATGCGGCGCAAGGAATGGCTTGCCAGCCTTGGGGAAATGTCGGCGGGGATGGCACATGAAATTCGAAATCCGCTCGGTGCCCTCGCCGGTGCCATGCAAATGCTTCGGAAAGATGTCCAGACCGACGAGACGAGCCAACGGTTGGTGGAGATTGCAGTTCGGGAAGCAACTCGGTTGAATGCCATCATTACCGAGTTCTTGCAGTATGCCAGGCCCCCGGCTCTGAATTTGGCCGAGTGTGATTTGAACAAAGTCCTTGCTGAGACGTTTGATCTGGTACAACATGAAGCACGAACGAGAACGAACATCACTGTTGTGACCGCTCCATGTTCCGACACACTGCCTGCGCAAGTGGATCAGGATCAGATGAAGCAAGTGTTTTGGAATTTTGCGGTAAACGCGTTTGATGCCATGCCGAAGGGCGGCCGGCTGACGGTATCAACTGGATGCCGAAAGGTAGATGTGGCGGGTCGGAAGGCTGATGTGATTGAGGTGTCGTTTCAGGATACGGGAGAAGGTATTCCGAAGAAGAACCTCGACAAGATCTTTCTCCCGTTCTTTACCACCAAGAAGAGCGGGTCCGGATTAGGATTGGCGGCGGTCCATCGCATCGTGGATCTTCATGGTGGGTGGATTAAAGTAGAGAGTGAGGAAGGGCTGGGAACGCGATTCGGGGTCTGTTTGCCTCGCACCGCAGATTCTGGAATCAGACTCTGGCATGAGGGAAGAGAGCCGTGGAAAAGATCTTAGTCGTCGATGATGAACAAAGCTTGCGTGAGGTATTGAGCATCATGCTCAAACGGGCCGGGTATGCCGTAACCATCGCGATGGATGGTGAGGATGCCGTTGAATTACTGCAGAAGGAGATCTTCGACCTGGTCATCACCGATCTACGCATGCCCAAAGTTGATGGGATGGAGGTCCTCAAAGCGGTCAAATCAGCCTCTCCTGAAACGGTGGTCTTGATCATCACCGCCTTTGCGAGTGCGGATTCAGCCGTTGAAGCGATGAAGCAGGGAGCCTATGACTATCTGACGAAACCCTTTCAAGTCGATGAAGTGCAGTTGATCATCCGGAATGCGTTGGAAAAGCGACGCTTGACGACCGAGAATATGCTGCTCAAGCGAGAAATGGCGAGTCAGTCGTCATTCGCCCAGTTGGTCGGTCAGAGTGAAGCGATACAGCGAGTGTTTGAGGTCGTGCGAAAGGTTGCCGACTCAAAAAGCAACGTGCTGATTTGTGGGGAAAGTGGAACGGGAAAAGAACTAGTGGCTCGTGCGATTCACTACAACAGCGCGCGAAGCGCCTTGCCGTTTGTGGCTGTGAACTGCAGTGCGGTCCCGGAAACCCTGTTGGAGAGCGAGCTCTTTGGCCATATGAAGGGATCATTCACTGGGGCGATCGCGAATAAAGCGGGGTTGTTCGAGATCGCGAACGGCGGAACGATCTTTCTTGACGAAATAGGGGACACGACTCCGACCATTCAGGTGAAACTGCTTCGAGTAATTCAGGAGCGAGAATTTCGTCGAGTGGGGGGCAGTCAAGACATTAAAGTCGATGTGCGTATAGTGGCGGCCACTAATAAGGACCTCGAAAAAGCCGTGGCGGACGGGTCATTTCGGGAGGATCTCTACTATCGCTTGGATGTGATCCCCATACGGCTTCCCCCGTTACGAATGCGGACGGGTGATATCCCACTACTCGTCAATCACTTTCTGGAGCGATTTGCGAAGGAAAGTGGGAAACCAAAACCGGTGTTCAGCTCCGATGCGATGCATGTCCTGTTGGAACATGAGTGGCGCGGCAACGTTCGTGAGCTCGAGAATCTGATTGAGCGGGTCGTGGCGTTCTCTGTGGATGGAACGGTAACGGAGGCCGATGTGCGCGGATGGCTTCATCGGCCCACGGCGTCGCCACCAGTACAGGGGATGCCGCTGGACTTGACCGACGAAGGTGTGGATCTTGAGGGGTTGATCAACGGAATCGAAAAAGATCTGTTACTCAAGGCGTTGGAGCGGTCCAAATGGGTGAAGAAGAAAGCGGCGCGAATGCTCCGGTTGAACACCAGATCATTTCGGTATCGGTTAGAGAAGTATGCTATAAAAGGAGGTCGTGACTAACCTTTCTCCCGCATCGACCTCTACGCCTCTCTCCATTCGTGTTGTCGCACCTGCCAAGATCAATCTCGTGTTGCGTATTCTCGATCGTCGTACCGACGGCTATCACAATCTTTGGTCGCTCATGCAGACGGTCCAGGTGGAGGATGAGATCACTATTGCGCAGACTGATACCCACCCAGGAGTCACATTGCGTTGTGACGATCCATCCTTGAAAACGGATGGCTCCAATTTGGTTTATCGTGCGGCAATGGCGGTCATGGAACAGAGCGGACGAGTAGGGGGATTGGACATCACTCTCGCGAAGCGGATTCCAATGGGCGCTGGGTTGGGAGGCGGGAGTAGCGACGCGGCTGCGACGATTCTCGGCTTGAACCAGTTGTTCAATCTGGGATGGTCGGCGGAAAAAATGGCACACATCGGTCAAACGCTTGGGAGCGATGTGCCGTTCTTTTTCTTCGCGCCCTCCGCGACTGTGGCAGGACGTGGTGAGCAGGTTGCTCCAGTTCGAATCAAAGGAACGCGATGGGTCGTTTTGGTCAACCCGGGTTTCCCTGTGGAAACGAAGTGGGCGTATCAGCAACTGTCTGCCAATCGAGCCGGCGTGGCTCCACTATCCCGGCCCCATGCTATGCTGGAGCAAGTATCTGAGTTGGGATGGGAGCAGGTGCTGGAGGCAGCAGAAAATGACTTCGAAGGACCGGTGTTTCAGACCTATTCCATGCTGCAGGAGATCAAGCAGCGACTGCTAGCTCACGGGGCCGAGGCGGCGCTTCTCTCGGGGAGCGGGGCGACCGTTTTTGGGGTGTTTCGTGAGGAAGCGAAGGCTCGTCAAGCACAAGCCCTATTTATGAATGAGCCACAGTTCAAGGTGTTTGTCGCACAGACCTCACACCCTTCGTCTTGACCGATCCTAACATTCTTCCGGTCGTTTGTTGACAGAGACCGGAGATTTCTTATACAGTTTCACCCCTTGATTGGTTTCCCCAGTCGTGTGTGCTGCCACGTGTGCTGTCAGGCTGATACCGATCAGCATTGCGTGCCGCACAAGAACCACTAGAGAATCCAGCACGTTAGACTAAAGACGAGACGGTCAGTTAGGAACGTTCGATGAACAGAGAATTGAAAATTTTCTCTGGCAACGCCAATCTTGCGCTTGCACATGAGATTTGCGCCTACCTTGGGCAAAAGCTGGGTGAAGCGACGGTTTCTTCGTTTAGTGATGGAGAGATCCGCGTCAAGATCGACGAAAATGTTCGCGGCGCCGATGTTTTTGTGGTGCAGTCGTGTTGTCAGCCGGTCAACGATTCCCTGATGGAGTTGTTGATTATCATCGATGCGTTGAAACGCTCTTCGGCAAATCGTATCACGGCAGTGATCCCGTATTTTGGATATGCCCGTCAGGATCGGAAGGATCAACCCCGCGTTCCCATTACTGCCAAATTGGTTGCGGACTTGATGACGACGGCGGGTGCGGATCGTGTGCTCTCAATGGATCTTCATGCCGGACAGATTCAGGGATTTTTTAACGTGCCGGTCGATCACTTGTACGCCCTTCCGGTCTTGCTGGACTACATCATCAAGAAGCAAGTGACCGATCTGGTCGTGGTGTCCCCCGACGCTGGAGGGGTGGAGCGAGCTCGAGCATTTGCCAAACGGCTCCAGGCCAACCTGGCGATTATCGATAAGCGCCGGGAAGGTCCCAATCAAGCCCAAATCATGAATATCATCGGGGATGTGCAGGGGAAGCGGGTTCTCCTCCTTGACGATATGATCGACACGGCAGGCACGATTGTTCAGGGGGCTCAGGCTTGTCTCGATCATGGTGCGCGCGAGGTGATGACTGCCTGCACTCATGCGGTTTTATCGGGGCCGGCGTTGGAACGGTTACAGTCGTCGTGTCTTTCCCAAGTGGTGGTTACCAACTCCATTCCCTTGAGGGGGAAAGAGCTGATCTGTCCGAAGTTGCATCAATTGTCGGTGGCGCCGCTATTGGGAGAGGCGATCAGGCGCATTCATGAAGATGAGTCGGTGAGTTCATTATTTGCCTAGCCCGGTCTGGGTGAGGCGTTGTGCTGGAAGCTGGGGAGACGGAGGAGAATCATGAAATTCGATTTGACAGTAGCGGTGAGAGAGCAAGCGGGTAAGGGAGCGGCACGGTCGATGCGAAGGGCAGGGAAAATTCCGGCGGTGTTGTACGGCCAGGGTGAATGTCTCTCGCTGATCGCCAACCCCGACGACTTGGTCAAGATTCTAAAGTCCCACGCGGGCAGCACCGCGCTGATTTCACTGACTGTCAATGGGGCCAAGTCCAAGCCGAGCCGTACCGCCCTCTTGCGGGACTATCAAGTGGATCCGATAACGGGAGCGGTGTTGCATGCTGACCTCTTTGAAATTTCGATGAGCAAACCGATTCGGGTCAAAGTGCCGGTCAAGGTCACCGGCAGTATTCCTGCTGGGGTGAAGGAAGGCGGTGTGTTGCACCACAACATGCGCGATATACACGTCGAATGTTTGCCTGCGGCATTGCCTGATCATATTGAAGTGGATGCGTCGGCCTTGACCATTGGGAGCGGCATCCATGTCAAAGAAATTGGCGCGCGCGAGGGGATCCGTTTCCTCGATGAGCCTGAACAGATGGTAGTGAGTGTTGCGGCACCAATGTCGGATGCGAAGCTGGAGGCCTTGCTGACGGCTGGGGCTGGCCAAGCAGGAGAACCAGAAGTGGTGGCAAAAGGTAAGGAGGCTGGGGCTGAGGGTGCGGCAGGTGCCGCAGCGCCGGCCAAAGCCGGAGCAGCAGCGGCACCTGCTGGTGACGCGAAGGGTGGCGACAAGAAAGAGGCTGCCGCGCCCAAGGGTGAGAAGAAAGAAGCTGAAAAGAAGAAGTAACGTTGCGTCTGCTTGTTGGACTGGGCAATCCGGGAAAGGCCTATGCCCAGACCCGTCACAATGTCGGGATGTGGGCCATCGAGCGGGCTGCCGCTCGATGGTCGATCCGACTCTCACCGCGCGGTACGGCACAGCGAGGTTCCGGTCGACTTGGACGAGAGTTGATCGAGTTGGCTGGCCTCCTGGATTGGATGAACTGTTCCGGTCCTCCCGTAAAGGGTCTCCTACGAGAGTTCGGCATTCCTCCCAGTGAGCTTATCGTAGTTCATGACGATCTTGATTTAGAGCCTGGCCGACTGCGGATCAAACTTTCCGGAGGCTATGGGGGGCATAACGGGATCAAGTCCCTCATCGAAGCGCTGGGCACTCCACAATTTATCAGACTCAAGATCGGAGTCGGTCGGCCTGCCCCAGGCCAAGATTCGGCGGACTATGTGTTGGAACCGGTCACGAAAGACGAACTGGCTATCTTTGAGCCTTGTCTCGAGCAAGCCGTTGATGCGCTGGAATGTTTGATCCATCGTGGACCAGACGTCGCGATGAATCAGTTCAATGTGAGAGAGCGAGTGGAGAAAGGGGAGCAGCCGGACTGACCTGTGCTCGCCCACCACGCACGCAAGAATTGATCGAATAATGAAACTAAGGACGGTGCATCGGTGGATGTGCACAGTGAGGTCAACCCCGCTGCTCCCCTTGGTAATAGAGTCTGTAAAAAGATGAGGAAAGAACAATGGGTCTTTGTTGCGGCATGATCGGGCTTCCCAACGTCGGTAAGACGACGGTCTTCAACGCACTCACCGGTGGTGGGGCACTTGCGGCGAACTATCCGTTCGCCACGGTGGATCCCAATACCGGTGTGGCGCTGGTGCCGGACCCACGGCTTGTTAAATTGACGGAGATTTTTGCCTCGAAGAAAACCACCTACAGCACGCTGGAAGTGCGAGACATCGCCGGATTGGTCGAAGGGGCCAGTAAAGGTGAAGGACTCGGGAATCAATTCCTGGGCCACATTCGCGAAGTAGATGCCTTACTGCATGTGGTCCGTTGTTTTCAGGGAACCGATGTGGTGCATGTCAGCGGTGGCGTCGATCCCCTCCGTGACATCGGAGTAATTGAGACCGAACTCATGCTCTCCGATCTGGAAACGCTCGATCGGCGAAAGCA
The DNA here is from genome assembly GCA_002254365.1 of Nitrospira sp. UW-LDO-01. Classification (GTDB taxonomy): domain Bacteria; phylum Nitrospirota; class Nitrospiria; order Nitrospirales; family Nitrospiraceae; genus Nitrospira_D. The sequence continues at coordinate 2,109 of NIUT01000116.1, read as the reverse complement.
GAAGACCGAAAAGAAGGTCCGGGCGGGCGATAAGAAGGCTGCTTTTGAAGTGGAGTTTCTCACCAAGCTCATCGGCATGCTCGACAAAGGGGAGTGGCTGGGTAATCGAGAATACCTGGCGGAGGAACGGGCGATCCTCACGGAATGTCAGCTTCTTTCTGCCAAGCCAGTGCTGTTTGTCGCCAACGTTTCGGAAGGAAAGAATGCTGACGAGGCCATGGTCCAGACGGTGAAAGACTTTGCCGCCAAGCGCGGGGCTAGAGTTGTCACAATCTGCGGACAACTGGAAGCGGAGCTCTCGTCGTTACCTGAGAGTGAACGGACGGATTTCCTGAGTGAAATGGGATTGACCGAATCAGGGCTCGTTCGCCTGACGCGTGAGGCCTATAGCTTGCTCGATCTGGTGACGTTTTTCACCGCAGGCGAGACCGAATCCCGTGCCTGGCCGATCGCAAGAAACACCAAGGCCCCGCAAGCAGCAGGGAAGATCCACTCCGATATGGAGCGTGGCTTCATTCGTGCCGAGGTCTATCACTATGATGATTTGCTAGCTTGTGGGTCAGAGGCCAAGGTGAAGGAGAAGGGTCTATTCCGCCTTGAAGGTAAAGACTACGTCATCAAAGAAGCCGATATCGTGTATTTCAGGTTTAACGTCTAGATAGCGTTAACAACCTCCTGCCGTATTGTTTCCATCGCTTGTCTTGCTATCGGTCTCTCTTCATCGTACCATTCCAATGTTTTTATTTGGGGGTTCGATATGGTCGGTTCTCTGCATCATCTATTGAAAGAACTGCGCACTGGACTCTCAACGGTCTACGGCATCCGCTTGAAAGGTCTCTATTTGTTCGGGTCCCATGCGCGAAATGAAGCCGAGGCTGAATCTGATGTTGATGTGCTTGTGGTGCTTGATCGGGTTGAGCAGTATGGGCATGAAGTGTCAGTAACGGGAGTGCTCATCTCCCAGCTGTCTCTCCAATTTGGGGTGAGTATCAGTCGCGTATTTATATCACAACAGGATTGGACTGACCGGCACACACCATTCCTTGCCAATGTGCGAGAAGAAGCGATTCCGGCATGAATGATTCGGCCAAGGCACTGCTCGATAAAGGGAGGCGAGCGATTCATGCTGCGGAAGTTCTGCTGAAGGATGGGGAGGCAGACTTTGCAATCGGACGGGCATACTATGCGATGTTGTATGTTGCTGAAGCCTTGTTGATTGGGAAAGGGTTGCGCTTCCGAAAGCATGGTGGCGTCCATGCAGCTTTTGGCGAGCATTTTGCCAAAGGGGGAGTGCTCGATCCCAAGTTTCATCGGTGGCTGTTGGACGCCTATGATCAACGGATACTCGGGGATTATGGGGTTGAAGTATCGTTGACCGATGAAGATGCCGAGCGAGTTATTCAACAGGCTGGTGAGTTTTTACAAGCCGCATGGGTATATCTGTCTACGAAATAAGAGAGCGAATGTGTTTTGAGCTTAACGTGGAGCCAGAAGAGTATGGGACTCTCTGCATATGCGTCCCAACTCCTGCAGTTACCCGATCTCCTCTCTCTTAATCCGCTTTGACGCATACGGAGCTGCTAGCCCTGCCGTTTGTCTAGCTTCCAGACATGTTCTGTCGCCGGACATTTCCCCTTGAGTCCGCCGGGGACATCGATACGAGTCAGAGGTGTGAGGGTGTAGCCGTCGCTGTAATGGCGATGGAGCTCATCGGGGGTCACGGAAAACGGGGGGCCTGGTACGACGGTCTGGTCGTACTCATAGCCGATGACGAGTTGAGGTGCCAATGCTGTGAGAGATTTGAGATGCGCGGTGTATTGGTCACGCATGCCTTCCGGAAGCGCGACGAGCGCCGCTCGGTCGTAGACCGCATCGACGGGGCCGAGAGTTTCGCGGGATAGATCGAAGAGGTCACCCACAAAAATATCGATCTTCTCTCCGTGAAAGTGTTTGTGCTTCCCGACTTCTGATACATGGGCTTCCACCCCCAGCTCGGTAAAGAGCTGGGTCACAGCTAGCTCACTGAGTTCCGCCCCAGCCACCGCATAGCCCTGGGATAAGAGCCAACCGAGATCAAGCGACTTACCACAAAGCGGTACGAAGATACGC
>NIUT01000115.1 GCA_002254365.1 Nitrospira sp. UW-LDO-01 | reverse complement strand
CGATTACCATCCCTCGTATAACGCTGCCCCACTTCAACATACCAATTAGTTCCCTCCTGAAAACGCAGATCCGCGTTGAATTGGCTCACGGTCAGCTGATACGGATCAACAAATGCGTCCATGGTCACGTACCGATTGATGGGAGGCCGCAGCGCCCAGGCTTGAGCGCCCTGACCAAAGATCGGCGTATCCAGCTGTGACATACTGCCGAGCGGCGGGAGATTATTCCCTATCACGGCTCGCATCCAGATATCAGAGAACCTCTTGCCTTGAATAGGGACCGTCGCCGGCTGGATCGGCTGAGTGAACGAGCCAAGGAAAGGGGCGACGCCAGGCGTAAACTCGCGCGCCAACGTCTGCACGCCTCCGACATGGTAACTCTGAGCGACCGTGAGATCCAGCCAATTGAAGGCCGTCCGTGTACCTGATTCCAGTACACGACTCCGGAGCATATAGGTCACGAGATTCTTCTTGGGTAGATCGTCGGCCTGATCGATTTGTGTCAACGCCGATTGTCTGGTGCCGGGGACATACTCATAGGTCACCGTCGGTTCCATCGTATGCAAGAGACTATTACCATCAGCCAACGAAAAGCGGCGTGTGAGTTTCGATGTCGCATCGACCCCCAGCCAAAACGTTTCTCGATGTTGAGCATCCTCCGACTGCGCACCTCTCGTGTAATACACCTCCCGAAACTTCGCCTGAGGACGAATCCCTACGATATGTCCAAGCTGAATCAGCTCCGTGGCAAGACCAGGAACAAGATTGAATCGGTTGAGAGAAAACCCGTCCTCTCGGTAAAAGTTGACGTAGTTTCCTTCCATGCCATACCGAACAGGTGAATTGAACAGAGACACATAGGGCAAGTTGTACCCGGCTTCGGGAAGGCGCTGGAAGGTATCTTTCCCACCGGCCTGTAACGGCTGCAGATACAAACCTAAGAGATAGAGACTGCCGTAGGGAAGACGTTGGGAAAGTAAAAGATTCGATTCGGCACTCGGCAAGGCTCGGAGGACACCCGAGTTGCTCAACTGCTGATAAAAGTTCGGGTCAGTGACCAAATTGGCATTGGCCCGCAGCAAAAGCGTATCCGTCAGATACTGCGTATGACTCCCGGTCACTGTTGCACGGGCTTGTTGCGCATCGCTGTTGGTCGCGATACCGCCAGCGTCCGGTAGCTGAGTCTGCTGCAAATAACTCAGATACCATTTGCCGCGCGATCGACGGTCCAATATGTAGCGATACTCAAAATCAGACCCGTATCCCAATCGATTGTAGTAGGACGGTGAGATCGTCACATCCTGACTCGGACTGATCGCCCAGAAAAAGTGGGCCTGCGCACCAAATCCAAACCGACTGTTGTACTTCGGAGTAGGAATCAGAAATCCGGTTTGTCGTCTCGCCATCGGATACGAGAAGGTAGGAAGAGGAATCGTCGGCACGTCCAAGATGCAGAACCATCCGCCTTTAAAGGCCAACGTATCACTAATCGTCATGTCCACATCGTTGGCACGGAACCGCCAAGCCGGCACTTCTCCTTCTTGAGCATCACAGTTGGTAAAGCTGCCATCTTTCACACGATAGTGGTATTCGGACAATCGCTGTAGATATTGCCCCGACACGAGCGCATTTCGGGAAGGAATAAAAAGCTCCGCATGCGTGGCAATACCGGCCTCGGTATTGACGTTCAACTCCAATCGCTCGGCTGTCACATCAGCTTGTACGTCGGTTAAATGAACATGACCGACAGCCGTAAGAATCCCGGGTAGAGCTTGAATGGTGGCGTGGTCAGCGGTCAGCGTGATCCCTCCCTGACGAATGACCACGGCCCCGTTCGCTTCGTAGATTTCCTGTTCTTGTTGATAGTCGATCCGCTCCGCCGTGATGTCCAGAGGAGTAGAAGCCGAAGAAGATCCGGTACTTCCCCCTGGATGATCAGCTGCGGAGACCGAAAGGGGTGAGAGCAGAAGCGTGAGGAGAGTGAGCAGACCTCCTTGGCGAAGCCACGCGAGAGGATCCCCCATGCTAGCCGCGAATCGGAGACAGATCACAGCCACGTATTGCCGCTTTGATATCCCCCAGGAGCATCAGCGAGCCGGTGATGCAGAGAAGATCCTGCGGCATCGCCCGACTTCTGGCAAGGGCCACCGCATCCGTCGGAAGCATCGCCTCTTGCACCGGTCCCGACCATTCATCCAGCACCGCACGGAGCTCGTGAACCCTGGCGGATCGCGCAAGAGCCGCTTGCGTTAAGACGATCTCTGAGACCACCGGCAGGAGTGGGGTGATAAATCCCCTATGATCCTTGTCCCGCATCATGCCCCAGACGAGGATAATCCGTGAATCCGGGTGCTGGGCGGCATAATCCGTGAGATATCGAGCAAGCACCTCGGCCGCAGCTGGGTTATGTGCCCCATCGAGCACCACATGGGGTGCCTCGTCGATCGTTTCCAAGCGCCCTTCCCAAGAGACCGTCCGCAAACCTTCCAGGACCGCCCTCTCGTTCAGGGGCATTCCTCGTTGATCGGCTGCCTCCAGGAGCGCCAATGTGCAGGCGGCATTGTCCCATTGGTGGCGACCGACCAAGCCGCACTCCACCCCCTCGATCACATGCGTGCCCCCTCGGTAGACCAGTCTCCCGTCGTGAGCCCGCTCAAGAGAGAATTCTCGACCAAGACGCCAGAGTGGTGCGGAGCGATCCTTGGCGAGGCGGGACAAGACTTGTTCTGCCTCCGGCCCCATTTGACCGATCACAACCGGCACGCCGGGCTTAATGATCCCACCTTTTTCAAAGGCAATGGCCTCTTCCGTCGTTCCCAAATACTCTTGATGGTCCATGCCGATCGTCGTAATCGCACAGGCCAGCGGCTGCTCGACCACATTGGTTGCATCAAACCGTCCGCCCAACCCAACCTCAAGAACGGCAACATCCACCGCTGATTCGGCAAAATGCAGAAAGGCGAGAGCCGTGGTCATCTCAAAAAACGTCGGATGCAGATCATCCGTCAGCACCGCACGCAATCGCGCGAGGAGCGCCTCGACCCGCTCCCCCGGAATCATCGCACCGTTGACGCGAATCCGTTCCCGAAAGTCGACAAGGTGAGGGGACGTATAGAGCCCGACACGTCGACCGGCACAGTGAAGGACCGCCGCCGCCATCGAAGCCGTGGACCCTTTGCCGTTCGTGCCCCCGATATGGAGGACCTGAAGCGACGACTGCGGATGACCCACTCGATCCAGTAACAGACGCATTGTCTCCAGACCCAGCTTGATGCCGTGTTTCTGGAGACCATAGAGATATTCAATCACTGAGGAATAGCTCATCAACAAGCCGGGGGGATACAGGAACCTAAAAATGATTCACGAGGGTACCGACCGTCTCCTTCAAACGCCGACGTTCAACGATCATGTCGATCATGCCGTGTTCGAGCAGAAACTCGGCGCGCTGAAACTGGTCGGGCAATTGCTGCTTAATCGTTTGCTCGATCACGCGAGGGCCTGCAAATCCGATCAAGGCTTTGGGTTCCGCAATAATGACATCACCTAACATCGCCACACTGGCCGTGACGCCGCCGAATGTCGGGTCGGAAAGAATGGTAATGAACGGCAGTTTGGCTTCACCGAGCTTCGCGACGGCCGTCGACGTCTTGGCCATCTGCATCAACGAGAGAATCCCCTCTTGCATCCGAGCCCCGCCGGAAGCGGTCACCAAGATCACGGGCAATTTCAACTCCAACGCACGATCGACCGCGCGACAGAGTTTCTCACCGACGACCGAACCCATACTCCCACCCATGAAACTAAAGTCGAACACACACAACACCACACGGCTCCCATTTACCAACCCTTCTCCGATCACCAGCGCATCCTTGCGCCCGGTCTTCTCCTGGTGAGCCTTCACACGATCACGATAAGGTTTGGTATCCTGAAAGACCAAGGGATCCTGTGCTTCCAATCCCGCGTCCCATTCTTTGAACGTACCAAGATCGATGAGTAAGCCGATCCGCTCCGTGACAGAAATCGGAAAATGATACTCACACTTCGGGCAGACCTTGTTGTTGCGATCGACTTCCTTCCGATAGACGATTTCACGACAATGGTTGCACTTGAGCCACATTCCCTCGCTGCCTTTTGAGCGCGGAGGAGGAACGGAATCGTTGGGCTTATCTTTTTTAAACCAGGCCATCACACCCTCTCCTATCGAAATCGGTACGGAAAGAAACCCACGTGAGACCACGCCCCAGCCAGAAACCGATTCTCGTTACACCGTCAGTCCGCTCAACATCATCGCAACGATCCCGCCGATGCCGTGCAGCAGGATCAAGACCCGCCCAGCCTCATAGCACCAGGATCTCGCCAATACCCCACGAAAAAACCACAGCACTCAAGACAAGGAGCCAGAGCCGTCATGATGCAGTCCGAAAAACTCAGCTCCTCGTAGAAATATCCACCCCGTCTCTGGAGTCATGATTGAGGAAACCCGACCCATCAGATGATCAATTGTTGAACGATGGACTGCCATCACCCCACTGAGAATGGGGCCCATTGTAGCAAATCCGTTGGATAGAATCTCATCCGCCTCGCGCGTGCATTTCCAAGTGTGGATCTTCCCGAAGCTGGTCAATACCGATCAACCCTCTGGATCGCAGCCCGAGCCGCTCCAGCGCCTTCCGCTCCTCAGCTCCACGGTCATGACGGGCCGTCCACACTGATCGAACCAGCTCTCGCATCTCTGCGGAACTGGCACCCAGCCGAAGCGGTTTCCGTAGATCCACACCCGACGCAGCATATAAGCACAAATACCAAATCCCATCGGCGGTCACACGACTACGGTCGCAATGGGCACAGAAGGGCTGAGTCGTCGAAGGAATAATCCCAAAGATCGTGCCATCCGGCAAGCGAAATCGTTGCGCTGGAGCTGTGCCACGCTCAGGAACAGGGATGATCTGGCCATACCGCCGACCTAACAGGTCGAGTATCTGATCCTGGGACAAGACCTTATCTGGATTCCACTCATTCGCCCCACCGACATCCATGTACTCAATAAACCGCACCTCAGCCTGGTAATGCTTGGCAAACTCAATCAAGGGGATCAGCTCATCGTCATTGAATCCGCGAATCGTCACCGTATCGAGCTTCAGATTTGAGAATCCCACCTGCCCGACCGATTCAATGCCCTCGACAACACGGGAAAATTCATCCCGTCTGGTCAATTGTCGGAATCGCTCTGGTCGAAGAGTATCGAGACTAACGGTGACCCGATCAAGTCCCGCTTCATAGAGTTCTTGGGCCTGCTCTGCCAAGAGAATGCCATTCGTCGTCAAGGCGACTTCGGTGATTCGACGATTCTGCCGCAGTAACCGAACCAATCGCGCAAGGTCTCTCCGCAACAGAGGTTCTCCACCTGTCAACCGGACCTTGTCGACACCCAAATCGGTGAAATAGCCGACCAGCGTCGCCATTTCTTCAAGGCTTAAGATGTCCTCTCGCGGCAGCCAGACATACTCCGGCTCCGGCATACAGTAGCTGCAGCGGAGATTACAGCGATCCGTCACGGACAAGCGTAGGCTGCCAAGAGGGCGACCATGCGTATCCACGACAGATGGAAGGTCCGCACTGATCGGTCCCGGCTTCACAGGCTTCCTCTTCCTGTCGAACACCATTTACCGTTCACCCTTCTCTCCCCTCACACCTTCCCCATCCCTAAGGATGTTCCTCGACCCAGACTTCCCCTTCCGGCGTATGTTCCAGCTTCCAGATCGGCGTGATTTGCTTCAGTTCGTCGATAGCCCATCGACAGGCGGTGAAGGCCTCGGCGCGGTGCTCCGCCCCGGCGATGATGAGCACAATATTCTCCCCGATCGTGATGGCTCCATACCGATGAATAATCAGCAATTCGAGAATGCCGAATTCTTTGAGGGCTCGCTCACGAATCTCGCGCAGCTTCTTCTGTGCCATCCCTTCATAGTGCTCAAACGTAATCCCGTCGACATCTCGCCCGCGGGACCGATCCCGCGCGATGCCCAAGAAGGTGGCAATCCCTCCAATCCGTTTCGACCGGCTCTTGACGCGATTAAGCTCCTGATCAATAGAAAAATTCTCCCGCTGCACACGGACAAACTGGCTGTCGTCCAGCTCAGCATTCATTGAACTCCCTCCGGCAAAGGGCGGCAGCAACGCGATTTCGTCACCCTCACTGATCATCGTGTCTTCGTGCGCAATGTCCTGATTCACCGACACCAACACCTTCTTCTTCTGAACGAGTTCTCCGACAGCAGGGTGGCTAATCTCGATGGCACGGACTAAGTCCTTGACCAGCCGACCGTTCGCCACATTCAACGACAGAGAACCCTGATTTCCCGCCAGCAGTTTTGTCATACCGAATAACTTGATCGTCACCATCATAGCGTAGCCTTGACCTCAGCCTTCCCTCGTATAGGTCCCCGATTTCCCGCCTGACTTCGACAGGAGACAGATCTCACTAAAAGTCATTCCCCGATCGACCGCCTTACACATGTCATAAACGGTCAGCGCCGCGACCGTCGCGGCCGTCATGGCTTCCATTTCGACTCCCGTCGGTCCTGTCGTCTTGGCCGTGGCTGTAATGGTAATCGAACAGCGGCCTGCTGGATCCGGCTGCGGTTCTTCTTTAAAGGCAATGTCGACGCTAGTGAGCGAAATTGGATGACACATGGGAATCAGGTCCGGCGTCTTCTTCGCACCCATGACACCAGCGACCTGAGCGACGGCCAAGACATCGCCCTTGGCGATCTTGCCACGTTGAATCTTTTCAAGGGTTTCAGGAAGTAAGAAGACTGTAGCTTGAGCCGTAGCTACCCGTTCAGTCGACTCCTTGGCACTGATGTCGACCATCCGAGCCCGACCAGATTCGTTGAAGTGGGTGAATTCAGCCATTTTTCTCGTTGAATCAGTATGTTGCAGTCAATAGCTGGCGGAATTATAGGTGCCGCCAAAGAGGAACGTCAAGGAAGGGAAAGTGCAACACGGCTGTCCGCTACCCTTATGGTAAGGGTTGGGGCCGAATACGTGTCGCCTCGATGGTGCCTGGACCAGAGAAAACGATGTTGCCCGCAGCATCGTGAATCTCTACCAAAATAGTTCCTTTCAGTTGTTCGCCGCCGCGGATCAATTGAAACTGATACCGCACCTGTTCCCGACCAATCACAACACCCGGTGAAGTGGGGTGATCAGAAGCGCCTTGGTAGAGCAGCACGATCGTGGCCTCAAATCTGTCATTTTTCGAACGACGCCACTCCCCATGACCGGCGGTGGCGAGCACGGGGCCAAGCGGAGACTGCGGGAGATAGAGTCGGCGTGACTCGACGAGATTGCCGTCTGCACCGAACGTCAAGAGGGTGGTCAACGGGGAAAGCGGTATCGTGGTTGACTGGGCAACCCCTTCCCACGAGCCTGTTGGCGTTCGATCTTCATGGGCAAATGCAGGGACTCCGACTAGCCCGACCATCAGAAGCCCAATCGCACACACCATCCTTTTCACGTGATGCAGCTTCATCGTGACCTTCCTGGCTAACGAAAATTCGGCATTCTTAGCCACCCAGTTCCGGTTCGTCAAGTCAGTACCCGATCAGGGTTGTTCTGACCGGGCATTGTTGGTCGGAGAGAGATACATCAGGCACACTCGCTGATTCAGTCTGAAGTAACCCGTCATAGAGCAGCGCTCAATAACGACCTCGATAGACTCCTGAACTCGCCTTGCTATACTTCAAAAAGGTCAAGATCCATGAAGAAATTCCTAATGAGCATCGCGGGACTTGGAGTCGTCGCCATAGCTGGAAGCCTCTGGTGGCTGAACAACTCACTGGATGCTCAGGTCGCTTCCGCTATCCGCCGATCTGGGCCTGAGATCACCGGTGTGTCCATCAGTCTCTCAAACGCCACCATCAATCCTCTCGACGGCAAGGCGGCTTTGTATGGCCTGGTGGTCGGCAATCCTGCCGGCTTCAAGACCAAACAGGCGCTGTCGCTTGACGAAATCAGCATGACGCTCGATATCAGGTCGCTAACGACCGACGTGATTCGGATCAAAGAACTCACCCTTCTCAAGCCGGAAATCACATACGAGTATGCCGCCGGCAACAGTAACCTCGATGTACTACAACGCAACATCGAACGCGCCATTGGCCATCACAAGCAGAAGACTCAGCCCTCGGAGTCAGGGAAGAAACTCATCATCGAACATCTGTACGTGAAGTCCGCAAGAGCCCACGTGAGTGCCGAGCTGCTCAGTGGCGAAGCCGTCTCGGTGCCGATCCCCGACGTGCACCTCCAAGACATCGGCAAGAAATCGGACGGAGTCACCGCGGGTGAAGTCACCAAACAGATCCTCGGCTCGATCGTACAGCAGGTCAGCACGGCCATGACAGCAGCTGGGATACATACCGCCACCAATACCATTCAGAAAGCGGTAGACTCCGCGACCCAGGCCATCAAGGGTCTCTTCAAGTAGGGGGGTGCTGGTCCCATTTCGACTGATCCTTAGCCGGCATCCCCCTCTTTTTGCAGTCTAGAAAAACAGTCCCCATTTCAGTACACTCTCACGTAAACTTCACGATCTTACCGCGAGGATATCAATGGGATTTCTCAGCAAACTGCTCGATATGCCGTCGTTCAATGGCGCAACCAACGCGCTCCTCGTAGAGTTGGCCTTGCTCGAATTCACCGAGTCAGAACGGACCCACCTGAAAGGCCGTGTGATTGAGCTCTACCGGACGCATCGCACTGCAGAGGGAACAGAGGAAGTGGCGTTGGTTGAGCTGAATCAAACACCCCGCTTCTTTCAATTGAACCTGGTAGCCCTCGCGATGAAGGACCTTGGATATAAGCCTCCACTCAAAAAGGAAAAATTGAAGAAAGTTCGTGATCCGTTTGATCCCAATCACGCGGATGCACGAGCACTGAACGCAGTTGCGCGACGATTGAAATGGCAACACGGGATCGAAATCTGGATTCGCGAAGAGCCCATCAGTTTTGATTCCTGGTAACCGGTCATTCGCTTGACAGACCAATTGATCCACGGTTATTCTGCCGACGCTCCCTCGTTTTAGATACCAAATACAGGAGACGCCATGTTTATTTCTGCTGTTCGAGCACTGTTCCTTGCCATACTGTTTGTTTCCACACCCCTCTTTTGGGCCTCATTCAGCCAGGCTGCCGAATTCAAGATGGGGGTCGTAGATCCGCAATCGGTATTGGAAAAATCTAAAGCGGGGAAGCGCGCGCTCGACGAACTCAAGGAACATATTCTGGGCAAGCAGAAACTACTTGGCAAAGATGAAGAAGAGCTCCGCAATACCGACAAACAATTGAAGGAACAGGCCCCCAAATGGACCGAGACGGAAAAGAAAGAGAAGGAGGGGCAGTTCCGAACGAAAGTCCAGGACTTCCAGAAACGGGCGCAAGAATTCAACATGGAGATCCAGAAAAAGCAGAAGGAATTGGTCGATGAGTATATGAAGAAAATCTCCGCCGCGACACAAACGGTCGCTGAAAAAGGCGGAGTGGCCCTCGTGGTCGATAAAGGCAGCGAGCAGACCGTCAAGATCGTGATCTACCACAAAAATACGATTGATCTCACAGAGCAGGTCATCAAGGAGTTCGATCGAGTCAATAAATAGGATTTAGAGGATGAGTGAAAACGCTCACTGCCTCACCCGCCCAACCCCTGCGCGACGAGACGCGCCTTTCACCGGGCAAGGCCACAGCGAGCAAGGGGCCGAGACGTACGCGGTTGGTACGTTGCGGTCTTGAGCGATGCAAGAACGAGGCTGGAGGGGGGTTGAAGCATCCTCAATCCAGCGGGTACCCGGCTTCCCGCCACGCGCGAATCCCTCCATCCATCGAGAGCACATTCTCGTACCCCATCTGGTGCAACGCATCGGCAGCCAGCACTGATCGATAGCCTCCGCCACAATACAGCACGATGGAATCTTGCTTATCGGGCACCACTGACTCGATATCCCGTTCGATAATTCCCTTCCCAAGATGCGTAGCGCCTTTGGCATGGTCTTGAGCAAACTCATGATCCTCACGGATATCGATGAAATGAAACTGCTCACCCCGGTCCAGACGGGTCTTCACCTCAACCACGCTGCATTCTTTCACCCGCTGCTTTGCCTGGTCGACGAGTTTCAAGAAACCTGGATTATGTTTCATGGTTCATGTCTCCCAATCAGCCCACAGTATCATGACGGTTCGTGGCGAAATGGCCTGTACGTTTCATGTTTCGAGTTTCAGGTTTCAAGTGTGTAGGCACCATGAGACCCGCGCTTCACGCTTCACGAGGCCCGCATCACCGTTCGGCCGTTCGACAAGCTCTCTGGCCTGAGTAACATCGATGGGCAAGCTCACGGCCCTGAGTGTTATCGAAGGGCGACCAACGAGCGCCGTAGCCTATTGCCTCGACATATCGACGGTTGCAGGAGAAGCCTTCATGAATCATGCGGGCTAAAACAGCGATAGCTGTCTCTGACCTGGCCGGCAAAATGTTTCCGAAATGGGACTCATACCATCGTCCGGAAATCCTGCCTTTCGCTTCGCAAGCTCAAAGAGCTGTGTGATCAAATTCCAATAGGGCCCCTGTCCGTCCTGTCGCTTGAAAAATTGGCCCTCCGTCAACGTCCCACCTCTCACTTCCCGGAGGCGATTGGTGATTTTCCCGATCCGTTCCGGAAATGCCTCCGTCAGCCGATCAACAAACACCGACTCCACAGCCCCAGACAACCTTAATAGACTATAGGTGGCGGTACAGGCCCCGGCATGGACACTCCGCTCCAGCAAATCCGGAATATCCTCTTCATTCACCGCGGGAATGATCGGGGCAATCGAGAGGCCGGTCGGAATACCGGCTGCCGCCAGTGTGCTCATGGCAGCAAACCGCTTGGTAATCGATGGAGCTTGTGGTTCGATCTTGCGGGCCACCTCGTCGGACGAAAAGGGAATACTGAAGTACACCAGCACCCAGGCCTCTCGTTGCAATCGACGAAGCACATCAAGATCGCGCAGGACCAGCGCTCCTTTCGTGATGATTGCGACAGGATTTCGATACTCAGCACATACTTCCAGGCAGGCACGGGTTAATCCATGACTCGCTTCGAGCGGTTGATAGCAGTCCGTGTTTCCGGAAAAGACAATCAGCTCTCCCTTCCACGAGGGCTTCTCGAAGGCTTGCCGAAGCAGCCGCGGCGCATCCTGCTTGACGACAAGCTTGCTCTCAAAATCGGTTCCTGAGCCAAATCCCCAATATTCATGAGAAGGTCTGGCATAGCAATAGGCACAGGCATGAAAGCAGCCGCGATAAGGATTGACACTCCAGCGAAACGGCAAATCAGGACTGTCGTTACGACTGAGAATCTCCCGGCTATCGTCGGTATAGAGCATCAGCTTGGCGACACCCGCCGGCTCAAGGAGATCACGATGCCGAGACTCGAAGGGGTTGGGGGGATTGGAGATCCGACGCATCGCGCCTATCCTCTCCCCCATGCCCGATTGATGTCAAACCTCTTCTCCTGGCGCAAAGAGCCTGATGCACTCGCCTAGTCGTTTCGTTGACTCTCGGAAACCTAGCCCGTATTATTCACGAGTCTTCGTAGCCCTTCGATTTGTTCAGGGTCCCGAACCTAGTCGAGGAATGTAATGGCCTGTACGGTTCATGCTTTCGAGTTTCAGGTTTCAAGTTTTTAGACAATGTGAGACTCGCGCTTCACGAACGACGAGCTTTGAAAGGATAGCCTGTGCACGACCTCAAACAGCTCCGCGACAATCTTGACCACATTCGCACTGCTCTGGGACGACGCGGGAACGACGTCCAGTGGAATGACATCCAACAGTTAAGCGAGCAACGACGAACGATCACCACGCAGGTTGAGCAACTCCGATTCGAGCTCAATAAAGGTTCTGAAGAAGTCGCCCGTCTACGCCGAGCCAAAGAACCGGCTGAAGCAGCCATGGCCGCCATGAAGCAGGTGGGAGACCGCATCAAAGAGGCCGAAGGAACCTTGCGAACGGTCGAGGAGGCCCTGAGCGACGTCGCCCTCCGTATCCCCAACCTCCCCCATAGCTCTGTCCCAGTAGGAGTTGACGCATCAGAAAATGTTGAAGTTCGTCGATGGGGAACGATCCCATCGTTTTCTTATTCTCCCAAACCCCATTGGGACATCGGGGAACACCTGGGCATCTTAGATTTTGATCGAGCCGCAAAGATTGCCGGAGCCAGATTTTCTGTCATGACGGGAGCCGGAGCCAAACTCGAGCGCACATTGATCACCTACATGCTTGATCGACACACGACTCACCATGGATACCGTGAGGTAATCACGCCTCTCATGGTGAATCGATCGACGATGACGGGCACCGGTCAGCTTCCCAAATTCGAGGAGGATCTTTTTCGTCTGAAAGACGAAGACTACTTCCTCATCCCCACCGCGGAAGTGCCGGTCACCAATTTGCACCGTGAAGAGATCCTGAGCGCAGACCGTTTACCATTGCGGTATACCGCCTATACACCCTGTTTTAGACGAGAGGCGGGGTCCTATGGAAAAGACACTAGAGGCCTCATCCGCCTCCACCAATTCAACAAGGTGGAACTGGTCGCGTTCACTACACCTGATCGGTCCTATGAGGAGCTTGAGCGCCTGACAGGGCACGCGGAGTCTATCTTGCAAGACTTGAATCTTCCCTATCGTGTCATGGCGCTCTGCTCCGGAGACATGGGATTTTCTGCCGCCAAAACCTATGACCTTGAAGTGTGGCTCCCGTCTCAACAACAGTATCGCGAGATTTCGTCCTGCAGCAATTTCGAATCGTTTCAGGCCAGACGCGCGAGCATCAAATATCGACCGACCGGCGGGAAAAAAGACGCGAAGGCCGACTTTGTCCATACGCTGAACGGTTCTGGCCTAGCCGTTGGACGAACGGTGGTGGCCATCTTGGAAAATTTTCAACAGCCTGATGGGTCGGTTGAAATTCCACCAGTGTTGCGGCCATTCATGGGAGGGGTAGAAAGAATCACAAAAGAATGAAATCTCTCCCCGCCGCGTTCCTATTAGATTCCCTGGAGTCTGCCGCTACCACCCTAACCTTTTCGGAAATAGCTTCAATTCTCCTCCCTTGAATTGGGCGTCCAACTCGTGTACAACCGCCCTCCGCGAAGAGACCCTCGCGGAACAAACACAGTTACAACAAAGGAGCCGAAATGGGAGCACAGTGGTCCCTGAGTCAAGAAGAAGAAGACATGCATCGCCAGAGTTTGTTCCGAAAGGCGAGAAAGGGCGATGAGAAAGCCAAGCAGGAATTACAAGAAGTCTATGGCGTGCGACTCTGGTCAGAGCAGGAACGTGCGGAGTTGACGTATGAAAACCCTCGGTTTGCCAAGCGCGGGAAACAGAAGGCTTGAACATCCCGATAGGCGCAACCGCAAACCCAGAGAGAATCTAATAGACACCTCGTGAACACTAGCGATTCACCATCGCACGAATCGGCTTTTACGAAACTTGCAGGGAGGTCGTAGACTGCGCGATCCCATCGTATCCGTTAACAACGGTATCCGACCCCTTACATTTACACATTGTCGCTTGAATTCTAATTCGAAGTGCAACGCAGGTCACGACGAAGGGATTTGGATGGTGCGGTTCGGTAGACTGGGGCAGCCATTTCACCTCCAGCGAAGAGTAGTCTGCCCTGCCCTACCAACACCTGACCTTAGAAGAACGGCCGATGATTGCCCCGATGCGGATCCTCGGCTGGTCCCTCCGGTCCATTGCGAGCCAACTCGGGCGGGCTCCGAGTACCATCGGCAGGGAACTGCGGCGGAACGGTGATGGACGTGGTGCCTATGCTGGATACTGGGCCCATCGCGATGCCCAGCGCCGTCGCCGTTCGATTCGACGGTCATGCCTGACGAGTAGTGGGCCCGCAACCTACGGATAAGAAAAACTGCAGTGTCGCTGGTCGTCCGAACAGATTGCCCACCGGGTGCGGCTCGACTATCCTCACGCCACTCAGATGCGAATCAGCCATCACACAATCTCTACGTGGTTGGCGGCTGGTCCCCGAATGGGAGGAGCCTGGTCTCGCACCCTCCGCCATCATCGTCGGCGTCGAAAACGCTGTGGCAGTGGGCCACGTGCCTCGTACATTCCCGGACGGGTACCCCTTGCCGACCAACCGGCCATCGTCCAGCGCCGAGGGCGTCTAGGAGATTGGGAAGGGGACCTTGTGGTCGGTCGCGGGCAGAGTGGTTTCGTGGCTACGCACGTGGACTGGCGCAGTCGCGTCGGACTGCTACCGAGGTCATGGTGGCCACGCAGAAACTCCTGCACCCGCTTCCAGCGCATGTGCGGTGGACCCTCACCGTGGATAGCGGGAGTGGATGAGCGTCGTTTCGCTGTCTTCAACGGACCCTGGGGCTCCAGGTCTACTGTGCCGCTCCCTATGTGGCATGGGAACGTGGGACGAATGAGAACACCAACGGCTTATTACGCGACTATTTTCCCAAACCAACGAACTGCTCACGGATCACGGCGCACCGGCTTGCGTCGGTCGTGAAAGAATTGACCCATCGTCCCCGGAAATGCCTCGCCTATCGAACCCCGGCCGAGGTCTTCGCTCGGGCCGCAGGTGTTGCGCTTCAAGTTTGAATTCATCCTTGATGGACGTACGTCCAACCGCCTGTACTGGGAAAACCGGCCCACACAACCTGCTGCTGCGTAGGCCTCAACTCTCAGGCACCACGTATGACAGGCAAAGGCTGTCCAACCAACCGAAGCCACCTCATCCACCCTGCATGACTAGGCAGTGGCTAGCGTTGAGGAGGGATCAACCCGGTCAGGGGACCTTGGATGGTCCAAAGCATCCAGTATTAGAAACCTGCTGTCATAAAGGCAAAAACAATAATGGCGACGACTGCAACGGCAATCGTGATCGGGAGAAGAGGAGGGTTATCACCAAACATTCCAGGCATGATCGACCTCCCGGTTAAAGTTTGTTGGGCTCAGCATAGCCGAGTTGATGTCGGTGGTCCACTGTGAGGATCCACGGCTGGCTGAAGCCTGTTATCAGCAGCGCCACCCGTCTCATCTATCGGTTCGACAGGTGTTTCATGCGCTGACAGACGTTCCTCCCCGTACACCCCGATCGAGCCGTTTCACGGTTCAGTGCGTTTAACCTGCCACACCAGCAACCCTGCCCGCGTATCAAAGCTGACCAGCAGCTCATGAAGACTAAAGAGCAGGATGGCCCCTTCCCACATGGTGCGCCAGGCCAGATTGCCGACCACGAGACAGAAAATCGGGCAGCAACTTACTCATTCGTTAAATCTATTACATTGCGAATCGTACGGACTGCCGTAATTGCCTGCTTTACATTGCTATGGTAAAGTAAAGCCTGTGTCAGGGAGGTGCATCATGGCTGTGCAAAAACTCAGCAGTAAGAATCAAATTGTTATCCCGAAGGAAGCCCGGCAAGCGATGGGCGTCAAGGGTGGCGATGAATTGCTGGTGGTCGTGAAGGACGACCTAACGCTGATCATGCCCAAGCCAAAGCGGTATGCTAAGGCCTTGCAGGGGATGGCCAAGGGGATCTATCCCACCGATTATCTCAAGCGAGAGCGACGGTCGTGGTAGGGACCCCCTTGTCCCACGATCTTCCCGCCCCACGCCAGCGCATTGGGATTGACACCAACATCTTCATCTATTTTCTGGAAGGCCATCCACGCTATGGAGCCTGGTGCACATCCCTGTTCGAGCTCATTGAGCGCGGACAGAATTCTGCCGTCACGTCGACCGTCACCCTTCTGGAGCTCTTGGTTCAGCCGTATCGCGATGAAAAGGACGACTTGGCACACAAGATTTTTGCGCTCACCAGCACCTATCCAAAACTCGAGTGGGTCCCGGTGACCCTGAATCTGGCTGATCGAGCCGCTCAGTTACGTGCCCGCTACCGGCTTAGCACGCCCGACGCGATACAGCTCGCGGCTGCGATTAGCCAGAAAGCCGTGCGCTTTTATGGGAATGATCGTGGATTGCACCGAGTGAATGAAATCGAGTGCATCATCCTGGATGACTTGGTGTAGTCTCACGGCTATCAGACTCGGTCAGACGGCTAACCAAGCCCTCCTCCCAAGCGCCTATCGTCGATGCCGGAAAAATCCAAGTGCCAAGTCAAAACCTCACCCTGTCCCGACTTGGTTCGGGTGATACAGCGCCATCCGTCCCATCCGTGTAGTGCTCCCCTGAAATCAAGCCACCTGTGTTAGTTGTTGCGCCCGATATTGGACCGGGCTCCGATAGCCTAACGCTTGATGCGGGCGCTCTTCGTTGTACCACCGCATCCAGTCTCGAATGATGCGGCGCGCGTCGTCGAACGTCTGAAACACGTGCTGCCAGACACAGTCTTCTTTGAGACTGCGGAAGAACCGTTCGATAATCCCATTCTGTTCCGGCGTATAGGGCGTGATGAACTCCTGCTGCAGCCGATAGTCCCGACACGCTTGCCGGAAGCGCTGGCTCTGAAAGATCAGCCCATTGTCGCTCCGGAGGACGGGCGCCTTCACAGGACGCAACGTCCCGAAGCGCTGCAGACACGCCGCTTCGACCGCCCGTTCCGCCTCCTTCGCTCGACTGCGGAGTGCAAACTCATACCCGATCACTTCCCGATCGTGACAGTCGATCACCGCCGCGAGATGCGCCCCGCCATCCTGCCCACAGGGAATATGCGTCACATCCATGGCCCAGCGTTCGTTACTGCGATCCGCCCGACTCGTCCAGCCCTGCACCCGAGGGCGTGGCGTCGCGACACGTTGATGCACACACCACCCCTTCGGTTTCAAGATCCGATACACCGCCTTGCGATTGACGACAAGCCCATTCTGCACTCGCAACAGTACCCACAACCGCCGATACCCACAGGTGGGCTACTGCTGAATCAGCTGGTGTAATCGCTCGACCCACGGCGGGTCAGCCATCGGGCGTCGCGCCTCGCCCCCCTCCGTCCGATGAAGGCCAGCGCGGCTGACGCCGAGCACCTGACAGCTTCGTCGTTCCGAGACACCCGACAGCGTCCCTCTTACGCGTCGGATGTCTTCCGGTCCAAAGGGTAGGGCTTCAACGCCTCCCGTAAGATGTCATTATCCAGGACCAGGTCCCCAATCTTCTGTTTCAGCCTCTTGATCTGCTCATCTTTCAACGCCTCTTCGTCCTTTGGACGACTGCGCAGGGCGTTCTCGGCTCCCTGGAGAAACTTCTCCCGCCAGTCCTCCGCCACCGTCAGCCCATGTGTCCGGGCTGCTTCAGCCACCGAGGTTACTCCCTTCAAAATACTGACGACCAGCGTGACACGTCGTTTGGCTGTCCATCGTTCAATTGAGTCTGCTGCTTCTGATGCCATCACCACCTCCTCGGTCCATGTTAGGACCTTGTCTTAGGGGTGGTCTCAATTTCAAGGGGAGCAGGATATCCGTTGGTTCGGGTAGGTGTTCCCGGCTGCAAGTGACGTTCTTCTGCGTACACCCCAATCGAGCCGTTCCACGGTTCAATGCGTCTACCCTCCTGCACCAGCAACCCTGTCCGTGTATCGCTACCCACCAGCAGATCGTGACGTGATGAAGAGAGCGGACGCCACTTATAACTGACAAGACCAACGATCCTAAAACCCTGAGAGCGAATTCGCCTGATGCATTTATTTGCAGACAAAAAGAGAGGTCTGTTTTAGCATCCTTATCATCATGAACACACTTTTATCCGT
>NIUT01000114.1 GCA_002254365.1 Nitrospira sp. UW-LDO-01 | reverse complement strand
TTTATATCATATAAGCCATGAGAGCCAACTCGATCAGGAGGTTCAGTCATGACGTTTCATCAGGAAATGAGACGCCTCGTGCTTGAGCATGGAGCCATCAACAATTCTTACCTCCATCGCTTCCGATCCGGTGACCTCACCGATCAAGAAATCAAAGAATTCGCGACGGAGTTTTACAACTTTGTCAGATTCTTCCCACAGATTCTGGTCACTCAACTGGTGAACACGGAGAATGAGCAGATCGCCGACGAGTTGACAAAAGTGTTGTACTCCGAACTGGGCGGTGGAGAGGCCGGTCGGCGCCACGAGGTGCTCTACCGTGATTTCTTGCGATCTCTCGGCATCGATGTTCACGAGACGATGACTCGTCCGATGCTTCCCTCCACCCGTGCCTATATCGAGGGCATGGAACAGCTCTACAGCGACAGCAATCATTCGAAAGCCTTGGGTGCGTCATTCGGCCTTGAAAATATGGCCATCACCATGTGGGATCATTTGATTCCTGGCCTTACCCATCTTCGCTCATCACGGTATCCCGCAATGGACATGACCTATTTCACATTCCATCGTGAACTGGAGCAGAGCCATGAAGATGCTCTGGAGCATGCTGTCCAGGCCATGAACGAAGGGGTTGGCCAAGCAACGCTGTCGTTTCAACAGCAACAAGATTTTCGACAGGGTATGACGGCAGTGCTGGACTATTTGGAAGGATTTTGGATGGGGCTCGAACACCGCACAGGCGACAATGTCGGGAAGCCTACGCAGGATGGAGTCACGACGATGGTCACCTAGCACCATTCTCGTCTGGCTCGGGAGGGGTCACATGGAACGGACCTGGTTCACCCAATACGATGCCGGGGTTCCCACACGGATCAGTTATCCCAACTGCACTGTGCCAGACCTCCTGCAGCGCGCCGCTGCGCGAACGCCGGACTCGATCGCATTATTCTTCTACGGCACCCGTATTTCTTACAGGGAACTCGATGCCTTGACGACACGTTTGGCCATGGCCCTGCTTCGGCTCGGTGTAAGACAAGGCGATCGAGTGGCGCTCATGCTCCCGAATATTCCCCAGTCGGTCATCGCGTACTACGGCATCCTCAAAACTCGAGCGGTGGTCGTTCCCACCAATCCGCTATACGTCGAACGCGAGCTCCAGATGCAGCTCCTTGATTCCGGCAGCAACACCATCATCGCCCTGGACTTGCTCTACCCCCGGATCCAGGCAGTTCAGGCCACTGCTGCTCTTCCGAAGCGGATCATCATCACGAGCATTCGAGATTTCCTCCCACCCTTGAAGAAGTTTCTCTACCCCATCAAGGCACGGCTGGCCAAGCGTTGGATTGCGACGCCCACGGGTCCATCGATTTTCAATTTCCTTGAGCTGCTCGGCACGACTTCCGATGCGAAGGATCACAATCTGTCGGATCTGCCACGAATGGGACCGGACGACCTCGCGCAGTTACAATACACGGGCGGGACAACCGGAACGCCGAAAGGCGTGATGCTCACCCACCGGAATGTCGTCGTCAGCGCCCTCCAAGGACGCGCGTGGGATCCGCATTTTCGTGATGGGCAGGAATCCTTTTTGGGTGCCATTCCCTTCTTCCACTCCTACGGACTCAGCACCTGTCAAAACTTAGCCGTCGCAACCGGCTGTTCAATCGTGCTTCTCCCGCGTTTTGATCCCGACGAAGTGGTGAAAACGATCCACAAACATTGCATCACCGCCTTCTCAGGAGTTCCCACGATGTTCGCGAAAATCGCCGAGCTGCCTCAGCTCCATCGCTACAATCTTCGCTCGTTACGCATTTGTCTAAGCGGCGCGAGCCCGCTACATGCAGACGTGCAAGACAAATTTGAGCAGATCACCGGCGTAAGGATTGCGGAGGGATACGGGCTGAGCGAAGCAGGACCGACCACACACTGCAATCCGGTACATGGGAAACACCCGCCAGGCGCCATGGGGCTCCCGTTCCCGGATACGGAGGCCCGAGTGGTTGACGCGGAGACCGGGCTGCGCGACCTTCCCGACGGCGAGCCCGGTGAGCTGATTGTTCGAGGTCCCCAGGTGATGCGCGGATACTGGAACAAGGAAGACGAGACGCAGGAAGTCTTGCGAAACGGGTGGCTCTTCACCGGGGACCTCGTGCGCCGGAATGAGGAGGGGTTCTTCTTCTTCGTCGATCGCAAGAAAGACATCATTAAATCCCATGGAGAAACGGTCTACCCACGGGAAGTTGAAGAGGTGCTGGTCCGACACCAAGCCGTCGCTGAGGCCGCTGTCGTCGGGGTGGCGGATCACATCTATGGAGAGCTCGTCAAGGCGTACGTTGTGACGAAACCAGGATCGTTCGTCACGGAACAGGAATTAATCCGGCACTGCGCGACATGGCTGGCGCGCTACAAGATTCCGTCGGCCATTGAATTCCGTCAGGAGTTGCCGCGAACGATCATCGGGAAAGTCCTGCGCCGGCTGATGCGCGACGAAGCTCTTCGCACGAGCGAAACCGGAGCGGTTCACCATCAGACGGTGTGAGAGGTGCACCCATGAAAGACCTTGCGATCGTGGCCGGCGTACGAACTCCGATCGGGAACTTCGGTGGGGCATTGAAGGATGTACCGGCACAGAAGCTCGGGGAACTAGCGGTGCGCGAAGTCATCGCGCGCACCGGTATCGATCCAAAGGCGATCGATGAAGTGATCTTCGGCTGTGTCGGGCAACCGAGCGACGCCTACAACATCGCCCGCGTCATCGCCCTCCAGGCTGGTCTCCCCATCACAACCCCAGCCTACACCGTCCAGCGTAACTGCTCATCAGGTCTTCAGCCGTTCGTCAATGCCTACCAAAACATGCAGTGTCAGGATGCCGATATGCAAGTCGTGGGCGGTGTCGAGAGTATGAGCCGTGCACCCTACCTCTCGCGAGACATGCGCTGGGGGAAACGTCTACGGCATGCTGAGTTCATCGATAGTATCTGGGAAGGATTGACGGACCCTGTCTGCGGCCAACTCATGGGCCGGACAGCCGAAACCTTGGCTGAGGAGTTTGGAATCAGTCGCGTGGAACAGGATCGGTTTGCGATCGACAGCCATCGTCGTTCGTTCAAAGCCATACGAGAGGGTCGTCTGAAAGAGGAAATCGTACCCGTGACGGTGTCCAAGTCGGTGGCAGGACGCGAGATCCCACCGCTTGTCGTGGCACAAGATGAGGGGCCAAACGTGGGCCTGACTGAGCCGCAACTTGCTCTCTACCCGCCCCTTTTCAAGGAGGGCGGGACCGTCACTGCAGGTAATAGTTGTCCGCTCAACGACGGGGCCGCAGCCGCGATCGTCATGTCGTCGGAGCGAGCACGGAACCTCGGTCTGCATCCGCTCGGTCGTGTGAAAAGCTATGCCTTCGTTGGAGTAGACCCAGCCCGCATGGGTATCGGGCCGGTCGAAGCGTTGCCGGTGGCACTCAAACGGGCGGACCTCCGGTTGGCTGATATCGAACTGATCGAGGTGAACGAGGCATTTGCCGCTCAGTATCTGGTCGTCGAGCGATTGCTGGGGCTCAAGCGAGAACTCGTCAACGTCAACGGCGGAGCCATCGCCTTGGGCCATCCGGTCGGTATGACCGGCACACGTCTCGTCATCACGCTATTGCACGAAATGCGACGACGCGGCGCAGCATTGGGAGCGGTGACGATGTGCGTAGGCGGCGGACAAGGAGCAGCGATGGTCTTGGAGCAAGTGTAAAAACGGAGTGTGGAGGCCTCGACATTCGATTCCCAGCCGATGACTCGATGCCGATGCCTCGGAACTAACAGGCGGAGCAAGCCATGTATATCTATAAAGTCGGAATCGTCGGGGCGGGGACCATGGGAGCCCAAATCGCAGAAGTGGTGAGCTATGCCGGAGTGCCGGTCGTGCTCGCTGATGTCAATGAAGTATCGGCGCAACGGGGGATCGATGCAGTCCGTGCAATCTATCAGGCGCGGGTGGCTAAGGGGAAAATGAACCCGGAACAACTCGCTGAAAAGATGTTGCTTGTGAGCCCCTCCTCCGGTCTCGACGGTCTCAAGGACGTGGATCTGGTGATCGAAGCAGTCTCCGAAGATGCGAAACTCAAAACACAGATCTTTCACGAGTTGGACCAAATCTGTCGGCGAGATACCATCTTAGCCAGTAACACGTCGGCACTGTCCATCTCGGCCTTTGGCGCAGCCACGACGCGGCCTGACAAGGTACTTGGTCTCCACTTCTTCAACCCGGCCTATGCGATGCGGCTTGTGGAGGTGGTGCCAGGGCTTGCGACCGCACCACAGACCCTCGATGACACAGTGAGCTTTGCGGAGAGCGCCGGGAAACTCCCCATCGTGGTGAAGGAATGTGCTGGGTTCTTGGTCAATCGCGTGTTGATGGCCTATGTGAACGAGGCCGTTCGCGCCTTGGCGGAAGGAGCCGCCACACTACAAGAAATCGATCACGAGATGGTGGCGTTCGGTATGCCAATCGGTCCACTTGCGCTGCTGGATGCGGTGGGGCTCGATATCTCGTTCGAGGTCGCACGCATCCTGTACCGCAGCTATGGACCTCGCATGACACCGTCTCCTCTATTGGAAACCATGGTGAAGGCTGGTCGTCTAGGAATCAAATCCGGACATGGCTTCTATGACTATGTCTCGGGAGAAGAGCGCAGCCAAGGTCAGAGGCTGGAACGCCTCCTCCAAGATGTCAGAACGAAGACGGGACTTGGTACGAACCTATGGAGTCAATCGCGACTCCTCCTGGCAATGACGAACGAAGCCGTCACCTCGTTGCAAGAGGGGGTCGCCTCTGCCGGCGACATCGACCTCGCGATGGTGGCAGGGATCGGCTATCCAAAAGACAAAGGGGGGCCTCTCCATTTCGCGGATCGACTCGGGATCGATCAGGTCCTGCATGAGCTTGAAGACTTTGCTCACACGCTCGGACCTCGTTTCTGGCCTGCGCCGATGCTGCGCCGAATGGCAGACGCCGGGTTTACAGGGCAGGGGGCAGGGAGAGGGTTTTTTACATACTGATGGTTTCAGTGCCGAAAGGAGAGACGTCATGACAACACTGATGGCAGCCATGCACAGTTGCAAGATTGAAGAAGGCGTTGCACTGGTGACTCTTAATCATCCGCCAGTCAATGCCCTCACGCCTGAAATGCTGACTGAGCTGGAGGGCACATTCGACTCACTCGCGATGGATGAGGCCGTGAAAATTGTCGTACTCACCGGCGCCGGTCGATTTTTTGTCGCGGGGGCGGATATCCGAGTGCTAGCCTCCATCTCCTCTTCGGCCGAAGGCGAAGCGATCGCGCGTCATGGGCAGACAATTTTTCATAATATTGAAGAGATTGAAAAACCAGTCATTGCGGCGATCAACGGGGCTTGTTTAGGAGGCGGGTTGGAATTGGCGATGTGCTGCCACATCCGCATCGCAGCAGAAAACGCCAGACTCGGCTTGCCGGAAATCAACCTCGGCATCATGCCGGGATTCGGCGGCACGCAACGCCTTTGCCGTTTGATCGGCCAATCCAAGGCGATGGAATTAATCCTGACCGGCGAGCCCATTTCAGCTCGAGAAGCCATGAGTCTGGGTTTGGTGTCCCAGGTCGTGTCCACTGACGACCTGCTGGGACACGCACAAGGACTGGCAAGAAAAATGGCGGGGAAAAGTCAGGCGGCGCTCCGTGCATCATTTCGAGCAATTCGACAGGGCAGCAAGCTTGACCTTTCCGACGGCTTGGCTCTGGAATCCCGTCTGTTTGGGGCCCTGTGCGATACTGATGATCGGAAAGAAGGAGTAGCGGCCTTTTTGGAAAAACGGCAGCCTCGGTTTAGGAATCGGTAGTTCCTACGGGGTACCCGGGAGACATTATGGAGACGCGACGTTCGACCAAATTAGCCTTGGCTCTAACCGGAGGAGGATTCACAGGATACCTCTTCGAAGTCGGCGCCATGACAGCATTGGACGATCTCCTCGGGGAGTCGTTCACCAGCAACGATTTCGATCTGTATGTCGGCGTAAGCGCCGGGTCGGCTGTCGCTGCCCTGCTCGCGCAAGGGGTCAAGCCAGAAGAGATCTTCGAGACGAATTTGTCAGGGAAGCGTCCGTATTACTTTGAGCACCGGGATATTTTCAGACCGGCCATCGGAGAAGGCGTCAAGACGCTTTGGCGAGCGACCAAGCAACTAGTCCCGTTGTTAAAACTCTATGTGCGCAACTATCACGACATGACGCTCATCGACCTGCTGGACAAGGCTCAAGATGCACTTCCCAGCGGCATCTACCGATTGGAGCCCTTTGCCAAATATCTAGAGAAGACCTTCACGGCTAAGGGGCTGGGACTGCGGTTTGTCGACCTTCAAAAAGACCTCTATATCCCAGCCATTGATTTGGAATCCGGAGACAGCGTGATCTTCGGTGAAGAAGGCTGGCGAGATATCTCCATTGCCCAAGCGATCACCGCTTCCTCCGCTGCGCCAATCTATTTCTGTCCCGTCCGCATCAATGGCCGCGATTACATCGATGCAGGCATCGGACAACCTGCTTTCTTCGACCTGGCTATCGCTAAACAGGTGGATTTCATGGTCCTGATCAATCCAATGGTTCGCCTGCCACTGCCTTGTGCGGCATGGCGTGAATCGGCTGACGTTCCACGTATTTGTCGACTCCGGGACAAGGGGTTCTTAACGATCAGCGAGCAGGCTGGCCGCATCAATTTCGACGTCCGTATGTCACAAGCGCTGAGCATGTTCCGAGAGGGCTATCCCGATATAGAACTCCTGATGATTACGCCGGGTCCTCATGATGCACTCCTGGTTGAGCGGAGTTTCCTGAGCTATCAAGACCGCGTGCACCTCCTACGTGCTGGGTATCAGTCGGTCGCGAGGTTAGTACGCGAAGCCTACGAGAATCTCCGCGCGCAGTTCGCGCGCCATGGCGTCGCGCTCGAACGGACCAAATTCGACGACCGCGTGAAGTCACGTATGGAGAAGATAGAACGGCTTGTGACGGTATCCTCTTCACCACCGCGACCAGTCAATGGAGTGTCGCTTGAAGTGGGGTCTTCTCGGGCCATCGTGCGCGGATCCAAGTAGGATGAAAACGGAGGGACGATGATGGAAAAGGAACCTCTCTTTCAGGGGTCGCTCGCGGTCGCGGAAGCTTCACGGGATCGGACTCCCTATTCGGGTTTTCTGGCTGGCCTGTTCGAGGGCATCGTTCGCCGCGATCTCTTCCGATCTCAGTCGATCCCGTCGGCATCCGAGACGGCAAAGGATTTCCTGGACCATCTGCGCCTCCTGCTGATCGAAAAAGTGAACCCAGAGATCATCGATCGGGAAGGAGAAGTCGGAGAGGACGTGTTGGCGGCCCTCAAAGATATCGGCGCCTTCGGTCTAAAAATACCTGCGACCTACGGAGGGCTCGGTTTCTCCCAGTCAGATTACCATCGGGTAGCGACCCTGCTCGGAAGCCATGATGCTGCGACCACCGTACTCATCTCGGCACATAACTCGATCGGCGTCGCAGAGCCGGTCAAGCTCATCGGAAACCGCGAGCAGCAGCAACGATTGTTGCCACGTCTCGCACGGGGTGATATTTCAGGCTTTGCGCTCACGGAAAAGGGTGCCGGCTGCGATATTTGGGACATCCGAACCTATGCCGTCCCAGTGCGCGAGCACGGCACCCTGGTGGGCTATCGACTCACCGGCGAGAAATTGTACACGACGAACGCGCCTCACCGGGATGATGAGTTCTTGGCATCGTTTCTGGTTGTGATCGCTCAAATCGTGAACGACCCCGAGTATGTTTCTCGCCCGAAGTCGGAACGACGGTTTGGAGCGTTCGTCGTCGATACCAAGACACCAGGATGCCACTGCACCAGGCTCCGATATATGGGCGTGCGCGGCATCTACAACGGCACAGTGCGGTTTGACGATGTCTTTGTCCCGGTGGCCGACCGATTGGGAAGAGAGGGAGAGGGGTTGCGACGAGCCCTGGAAAGTTTGACCGTAGGCCGGCTGACCCTGCCCGCCGCCTGCTTGGGAAGCCTGAAACAATGTTTGTGGCTAGCACGGCAACGCGCAGCTCAGCGTGTGCAATATGATCGCCCAATCGGCGAGCATACGGATATCGGGAGCAAGATTGTGCGCATGGCGTCGCGTGTCTTGGCACTGGAAGCGTTGACGACGATCACGGGCGCCTGGGTTGACGCCAAGCTCGATGTGCGGCTGGAGTCAGCCGCCGTCAAGATTCTCGCTACCGAATGGCTGCTCGACTCAGTGCTCGATCTCTTTCGCATGTACGGCGGACGCGGGTTTGAAACCTCTGAATCGCTCCGTCTTCACGGGGACTTGCCGGCACCGATCGAACGCATGGTCCGTGATGCCTTGATCAATGTCATTTGGGAGGGGACTAACGGGATCCTCACTCTCTGGATCGGGCGTGAAGGATTATCCGAGTATGTGTCGCATGGGAACGCGTTCCTGGAATTCCAGATCCGCGAGATGATGCAGGCGATTCCTTTTTTTGCCAAAGTTGCAGGTCGTTCTCTCAACCGCTTCCCTCGGTTCACAGCATGGTCGGTCTCCGCCGGACCAGAATCGACGTGGGAGCGGTTTGTCACGAAGCAGTCGCGAAAGCTCGCGCAGAAGTCGCTTTGGATTGCGGCCCGTCATCGCCGAGGCCTCCTCCGTAAACAGCTATTGACGACGGGTCTGGTCAAAGCGGGGGTGCACCTCTTTGCGGTTGAAGCAGTATTGTGGTACGCATCACAACCGGCCGTTCGGAATCGGCAGCTGACCGACGAGCTGGTCCAGCATTTTTGTTCACAAGTCGAAGAAGTGTTCCACCCGACGCCCTTGTTGTCACTCCATCGACCCTTGTGGGCAGACGACTCGCAGGTATTCCATTTGGCGCAAGACATCCTTGCCGGCAAAGGTGAGTGGTTGGAAGATGGGATCCTTCCTTGGCATCCGCCCAACCAGCGAGTGGACGACCAGTTGGTGTCTACGATGGGAGAACAGGTAGTAAGAAGTTCCGAGAAGCCCTGAGCGCGACAACAGGGCGTGTGTGGTTCTAACAACACCGCGCCGCGAAATGAGGTTCATCCGATGAGGTCAGCATGACGGAAATTGCCGAATACTTCGAATTGGTCAAGGGAAGATATGGACTGAGCAGCGATTACGCTTTGGCAGAGAAACTGGGGATCGCCCAGCCCGAAGCGAATCTCATGCGTCGTGGGCTCAAGATCCCTAAGCCGGAGTTGTGCATCAAGATCGCCAAACTTCTGAGCAAGAACCCGGTCGAACTCCTCCTGATTGCTCAAAAGGACAAAGCTCCAAAACAGGCCAAAGAATACTGGACATTGGCGCTCACGGCCGTGGACGTCATGCTGCATGTTCCCAAAAGCCCGAAATATATCCCACGAAAAGTGGCGGCCATCGGGCAAGAGCTGCGCCAACTTGAGACACAAACCTTACTCTATGAAGGAGCCGAAGCAAACGCGGAAGCCGTTCGACTCGTCCAGACCACGGAGGAATCGATCGACGCGATTATGGAACGGTGGAACATCTGGAAAAAAGGAGAGGCCTTGTACCCAAGCTACCTCCTGGCGAACCAAGCGGCGGTCAAGCGGGGCGTGACGATTCGTCGACTGTTGGTCCTGACGCGCGAGCAAATGGAGCAAGAAACCGTCGTGACCGATGCGATCCAAGTCATGGACGACCAACATCGAGCCGGCATCAACATCTACTTTACCTTTCGTGAAGAACTTGAAAGAGCGGCCGCCTTTCAGCGTTTTGAGGAAGACTACAAGAAGTTGGGGGCTGCGAAGGATCTCAATACCGCAATTTTTGACAAAGAAATCCTCATCTTCTCCCGGTCGTACGGTCAAGTGCAGCTCGGTGTGGTGGGCACGCCGACGCCGATCACAATGATCAATCAATTGCAGATTACATGGAAGCCGGAGTTTCTCCGAGACCTTGACCCTGCTCCGCTTTTCGACATGACGCGCTATGTGTTCGAATATAGCGGTCCGCAGGCTTTCAAGATGGAATTGGCGCGATTTAGGAAAGCAACAAAATGAACTTTCCATCCGAGCCGTTCAAGATCAAGGTGGTGGAGCCTATCCGACGCACGACAGGACACGAGCGGGACAGACTGCTGCGCGACGCCGGATACAATCTCTTCCAGGTTCCAGCCGACAGCGTCTCCATCGATCTCTTGACCGACAGCGGCACGTCGGCTATGAGCGACCGGCAATGGGCGGGCATGATGCTGGGAGATGAATCGTATGCCGGCAGCAAAAACTATTACCACTTGGAAGAAACGGTTCGATCTATCTTCGGCTACAAACATGTTATTCCAACACACCAGGGTCGGATGGCCGAGAATCTTCTGTTCTCGACGATCATCGAGCCCGGCATGTGCGTCCCCAACAACATTCACTTCGACACGACCAGGGCCAACGTTGAGCACCAGCATGCTGAGGCGCTCGATCTGGTGATCAAAGAAGCCTACGACCCACATTGCGACTTCCCATTCAAGGGGAACATGGACCTCGATCGGCTGGAAGCAACTATCCATCGCGTCGGTCGCAAACGCATTCCGCTCGTGATGATCACCATCACCAACAACAGCGGCGGAGGCCAACCGGTTTCGATGGAGAATATCCGCCAAACCAGGGCGTTGCTCAATCGGTACCGCATCCCTCTGTTCTTCGACGCCTGCCGGTTTGCGGAAAACTGCTTTTTCATCAAGGAGCGGGAACCGGGCTATGCAAACATACCAATGCTGACGATCGCGCGGGAACTGTTCAGTCACGGAGACGGCTGCACCATGTCGGCCAAAAAGGACGGTCTCGTGAATATCGGTGGGTTCTTGAGTCTCAACGATGACCTGTGGGCACAAGAGATCACCAACATGCTGATTCTTGTGGAGGGGTTTTCTACCTACGGAGGGTTGGCCGGACGAGACCTCGAAGCCATGGCAAGAGGACTGGAAGAAGTGCTCGAGGAAGACTATCTCCGTTTCCGAATCGGTCAGGTTCGATACCTGGGCGAGTTGCTCGATCAATCCGGCGTCCCGATTCTCAAGCCGATCGGCGGCCACGCCGTCTATCTCAACGCGAAAGACTTTCTCCCTCACATTCCGCAATCCGAATTTCCAGGACAAGCATTAGCCGTCGCATTGTACCGTGACTACGGCATCCGTGGGGTCGAAATCGGGACCCTCATGTTTGGAAAGAAAGATCAAACGACTGGCGAGACGCTTCATCCCGAATTGGAGATGGTCAGACTCGCCATTCCTCGGCGTGTCTACACGAATATGCAGATCACGTATGTTGCAGAATCGATCATCGAACTGTACCGAAAACGCGAGCTGATTCATGGCCTCGCCTTGACCTATGAGGCGCCAATCCTGCGCCATTTCACGGCACGATTTATAGAACTCCATGAGCCGTCGTTGCTGCACCCTATGACGGCCTGAAAGAGCATCATGGCCAACCTGTTCAAAGGGCTCGAGCGGATCGAAGCAGCCCGGGAACAGATCTCCGGCCAGAGTTTCATGACTGGTCTCTTTGCCGGAAAACCCGACTTCTCACTCCTACTCACCCCAGAAGAAACCCCTGAAGATAAGGCCGTCTGGGAACAATTCCGCCCACGCCTGGAAACTTTCCTCATGACGCAAGTCGATCCCGATGAAATCGAACGGACAGGGAAAATCCCAGACTCCGTTATAAAAGGCCTCTTCGCTATAGGCGCCTTCGGCATGAAGATTCCCCAACAGTACGGAGGGCTTGGATTCTCATACACGAACTATGGTCGCGCCCTCATGCTTATGGCGAGCTGGAGCAACGCGCTGGCTCTCACCGTCGCCGTGCCGCAGTCGATCGGTATCGCCATGCCGATACTCATGTTCGGCAACGAGGATCAGCGACGTACCTACCTGCCTCTTGTGGCACGGGAGGCTGTGTCGGCCTTCGCCCTCACGGAACCACTCACCGGGTCTGATGCCGCAAACATCGCGACGACAGCTATCTTGGATTCCACCGGCACGACGTTTGTCGTGAACGGCGAAAAGCTGTGGTGCACGAACGGCCCCATCGCCCGCTACGTGACGTTGATCGCACGGGTGCCGGCCAAGCGGACGCAACAGAATGGGCAGCCTGGGTGGAAACCGGTTCTCAACGGCAAAGGAGCAGATGACTTGGTTCACACCGCGTTCATCCTGGATATGCAGACCGCTGGTGTCCGGATACGACAGCACTGTCAATTTGAAGGCTGTCATGGGATTGAGAATGCCCACATGACTTTCACGGATGTTCACATCCCGACCGAGAACGTGATCGGTGAAGTTGGCCGTGGACTCAAGTACGCGTTGACCATCCTCAATATAGGACGGGCGGTCAGCATTCCTGCGATTTGCTTGGGCATGGCTAAACAAGCATGGCAACCCACACTCGATCAGGCCAATCAGCGGGTCACTTTTCAGAAGCCTCTGGGCACCAGGCAAACGCAACGCATGAGGTTAGGCGTCATGGCTTCGAATCTAATTGCGATGGAGGCCCTCGCGCTCACGGTGTGGCGAATGGCAGATCAGCATGCGTTTGATGTGCGGATTGAAGCGGCCCTGGCCAAGCTCTTCTGCTCCGAGCAGACCATTCGGTTCTTAAAAAATGCCCAAGTCATCTTCGGAGGGATGGGATACGAAACAGCCCATTCGAAGTGGCTTCGTGGAGAGCCTGCGTTCGGCATCGAGCAGTTGGTCCGCGACGCAGAGATGTACAGAATCGGAGAAGGTGCCACCGATATACTACGGCCCTTCGTCGCCCGCGAGGGGCTCAACATGCATCTTGAGCGAATCGGACATCTCTTCGACGAACGAGCGACGGGCGCCCGTCGACTCGCCGAGTTGTGGCGACTCCTGAAATTCTATGTTCCTTGGTACATGAGTCAATGGACAGGCAGCCGATTGCCCCCTCGCAAAGAGTTCGAGTATTCGAGGGTCTGCTCCAAACTGCGCTTCGTCGAACAAGCAAGCCGTCGGCTTGCACGGACGGTTTTTTATGTGATGCTCCTCCATCGGCAAGCACTTCGAGATAATCAAGGCCGGCAAAATCGGATCGAGGAGATCGGTGAAGATCTTCTGGTGATCACAGCAACAGCACTCTATGCCGAAGCACAAGAGCGATCCGCCGGACATCCGGAAGTATGGGACCTTGCAGAAGAATGCGTTCGCGCAGCCCAGCAGCGTGTCGAACACAACATCCGAGAACTCATCCGGAATCAAGACACGATCGTAGCGGCCGTTGGAGAGAAAGCGCTCAGCGGTCGGTACCCCTCACTCGCTCATGGAATCATCCGACGCAATCTTCATGACTACTCACGCCGGGAGAGCAGGTTGAATGTCGGGGAAGAGAATGGGCATGAAACCGTGTGACATGTTAACCAGTGAACACCCAGAGACTTCGGGGAGCCTCTCACCAAGGCAGGACCTATGCGCGCCTGGTTAATGGATTCCTACCAGGGGATTGACAAGCTACGGCTTGGGGAGATGCCTGATCCTCAGCCTGGGCCGACAGATGTGCTGGTGAAAGTCACGTATGCGGCGCTCAATCCGGCTGACGCGTTTTTGGCGCAAGGACTCTATCCGGCCAAACCCACCCTGCCACACATTCTTGGGCGCGATGGTGTAGGAGAGGTCGAATTCGTGGGATCGCACGTGGGAAACATCAACGCTGGCGAAACCGTCGGGGTTCTACGCTGCGAGATCGGAGTGGAAATCCCGGGAACTCTGGCCGAGAAAGTCGTTGTGCCTGCCGAAAGTCTCGTCTCTATTCCTGCTGGTTGGTCCCTCGCAGAAATGGCCGGCGCTCCGCTGGTCTTCTTGACTGCCTGGCAAGCCCTGACACAGTGGAGCAATCCACCGGCACCCCTGGCAAAACGATCGGTCCTGCTCGTAACAGGCGCGTCAGGTGGAGTGGGCCTTGCATCAGTGCTGCTTGGGCAAGCGATGGATCTGATCATAGTGGCCTTGTCACGCGATGCGGAGAAGAGAACCAAACTGAAAGCACTCGGAGCTGATTTCGTATTTGATCCAGAAGATAGGGCGCTAGTGAAATCCATATCCGCTGCGATCAGTCCGAAAAAAGTGGACCTGGTCATCGACTGCGTCGGTGGCAAACTATTCCCCCGCATCATCGCCGTGCTCGGCCATGGCGGACGGATCAGCGTCGTCGGCAGGAGCGGAGGCACTGTATCAGAGTTCAATACGGCGACCTTACTATTCCACCGCATTCGCATAGGCGGGGTTTCGGTTGGGGACTATAGGGTTCAAACAGCACAGGCTGTTTGGAAGGAGATTGTCGGTCGGCTTGAAACGGTCGGACACCGACCACAGATTGACAGTATCGTTCCGTTCGAAGAGGTCAAAAAAGGGTTCGCACGATTGGCACAGGGGCCGATGGGAAAAGTGTTGGTACGCGTGGCGGCCGCTCAACTTTCGGCACCTGCGCTCACTCGGAACCTCGCCTGTTGATTTTGAGGCAGGGTCTAGACGTGAAAATGTCAGTAGAACGAATGGGGCCAACGGATCGGGCAAGGTCACCTTCAGCAAGGAGGGATGAGTTATGCGTTACGTCAGCGTCATAAGCGGACTCGTCGCTGCGCTCGCCTTCGCTGCGACAACGAATGCCGGGTCATTTGAGGACAAGGCGCAAGTGACGGTTGGTGGCGCCGAATACATGTTGAACGGCTATATCGTCAAGATCGAAAAGGGCGCCTACTGGATCAGGAAGGGGTCCGGCGAAGTGGTTCGTGTCGCCGTCACCGACGGGACTCACCTGATCTGCCCGACTCGTCTCGTCAGTAAGGAAGCGAAGGTCGAATCGAAACCCGGGGACGGTTTCAGGATCGGAGACTGTCCGTTTATCCCAGGAGATACCGTAAAGGCTGAGGTCTCAGACCTCGGCTGGGCGAGCCTCGTGCGGTATGATGTGCTCCCAGCATCTGAAACAGCGCAGCTTGGGCTGCCCCAGGGGTGGGAAGGCGACATTCCGCACGGGATGCTCTCCTTCAGAGCTGGGCCGCACTATCCTGTGTTCACCAAGGATGGTCACCAGGTCGGCCATCTCGCAGGAAAAATGACCGACACCATGTTAGGGACCGAATACGGACTGATCGAACTGGCAGCGGACAGAAACATGATGTCTGTGCCCATGACCGAGTTGAGGCAGGAGTGGCCGGAGCCCAATAAACCTCGTGCGGTGCTCCTGATAAACCAGGAACGGCTCAGGGAGATGCAGCCGCCTGCATACCAGGCCGCGAACCTCATTTCGGTCCCGGAGGTTCGTACCTTCTGGGCAACGATCGCATCCCCCGAACCTCTCGCCGCAAGAGAAGTTGACGTGGCGATTGATATCGGCGAAAAAGCCTTTCAAATCACAAAAGGGGGGACAGCGCGTGGGTTTACTCTCATGGCAGGAATGCCCACGGTGATTCAGCTTCGCAACCGGGATCTCGTGGCGCATGAATTTGTCTCCACATTGTTCCGGGATGTCCCATTCCGCCTTTCTGGTAACGCCACCGTAGTCAAGACCGCAAAAGCCTCCGGGGTTCGCATCGATCCTGGGCAAACCGTGACCCTTGAGTTTGACGCACCCACAGCGAAGCCAGATCAATATGGCGCGACAGAAAGCATCTATGATGTCTTTTGGTGCAATGTCCATGGAAAGGAGCATGGACAAAAAATGCGTGGGGAATTGGCGATCATAGAGACCAGGGGTGAGATCGGCGGCGGATGATGCGATGAAGGCTCAGGTCACCGTACGCCGGGTCGCCCGATCGATTCGGGCGACCCGGTTCCCTTCACGTTTCTCTCTTCCTCGTCGGTCCGTCTGGTCAACCTCAGAGAGAAACTTCCTCCCCTATATGATCGAACCCGGTCGCTGACAAGGAGGGGTCGGCACAATGCAGGTGGTAAGACAAACCAGAGACGGGATCTTCACTGCGGAGTGTGTTCGTGACAAACAAGGAAAAGACGACAACGTGCTGTCGCGATTGTCATTGACGGCTTTGGTTATCGCGGCAGGGCTATGGATTGCCGGAATAAGTTCAGCCGAGGAGTTGCTCTATGAACCCGATGTAGTCCTTGTGATGAAGGACAAAGTCTTTCACGTGGTCAAAGGGATACAGTCAGAGAACCCTCCGGCAAATCCAGCCTTCTCGCTTCCGGTCGGGAGAGACCTCGTTGTCCTGCTCCGCAATGAGGACAATGTGGCGCATGAGTTCGTCTCGCCGCTGCTCATGAAGGTCGATGACCTTCAGCTCTCAGGCCGGGCGACCCTCATCTATACTCTCACCGCCGTCGGGGTACGGGTTGAGTCGGGAGACAGCGTGCTGCTCCGCTTTGACATTCCTGATGCAGGCTTTGATCAATTTCATTTCTGGTGCAATATCCATGGGAAATTGCTCGATGATACTATGCGAGGGGAGATTTTTATCCTCCATGCAAAACCATCATCTCAGTAACAGAACTTCGGAACTTTTGCGGGCCGATCGACAGACTCGACGGAGACAAGAAACACGACGGAAAGGGACGGTGATGGAGGCAATGACCCAGAGGACGATGTATTCCATTGCAGCAGGTTCTGACTTAGAAGAGGTGTGCCATGATCGAGAAAATAGCGGGACGGATCCTTGGCGGACTCTGCGCCATCATGCTCGCCAGTGTCACAGTAGCTGTCGCACGGGCCGGAGAGACAGCGGGAATTCCACCGGAGATGGTAGCCGAGTACATTCATGCGATCGTTCAGGCCGATCGGAGCATCTATTCCACCCACGTCGTTGAACAGCTGCAGAATCGCAAGATCACTGAGGCGGCAGAAGATTGGAAGGAGAAGGGAGCGTTGCCTCTTCCGGCTCAAATGCTTCAGATGGCTGGTCAAGAAATTCAGGGGCTCGGACTTGGACTTCGTATCCGGTTGGCCAGCCTAGGACCGATTTACACGAAGAACAGGCCAGCTGATCAGTTCGAACGAGCCGGCCTGGAGGCGGTGGCAAAGGATCCCCAGAAGCCCTATACGGGAATCATTATCGAAAGGGACAGACGTTACTTCAAGGCAATATTTGCGGACCGGGCTGTCGCCATGGCCTGTGTCGCCTGCCATAACAATCATCCTCTCAGCGCGAAGCGGGACTATAAGCTCTACGATGTGATCGGGGGGATCATCATTTCGTTTCCAGTCCGATAAGGTTGCTCCGCGATCCGCTGAGGTAGACTCGCAAAAGTGGACGCCATCAACCTACACTGAGAGGG
Organism: Nitrospira sp. UW-LDO-01; assembly: GCA_002254365.1. Lineage (GTDB taxonomy): Bacteria > Nitrospirota > Nitrospiria > Nitrospirales > Nitrospiraceae > Nitrospira_D. The sequence goes on along the minus strand of NIUT01000114.1, from coordinate 2,633 downwards.
CTGGAGGTGTGAGATGGAACAGGTCCTGCGACAGCAGTCTACGAAGGAGTTCTGGGAGCAGGCCGTGCGGCTGGTCTTGGAACAACAGGTGACGATTCCGGAGGCCACCTGACGCCTCACCATGTCGGGCAAAACGCTCAAGCGCTGGGTGGGGCGAGCTCGGCAGGGCCAGCTTGCGACGCTGGGAGAACGCCGACGGCCCGTGACGGAGCTGGAGGCTGAGCTGTCCCGACTCAAACGGGAACTCGCTGAGGCACGGGTGGAGCGCGACATCTTACAAAAAGCCACCGCGTACGTTGCGAAGGCGCCGCGGCCCGGTACGCGCTGATGCGAACGCTGCGTACTCACTATCCGCTGAGTTTGTTGTGCCGGGTGCTGGAGGTGGCTCGAAGCGGCTACGATGCGTGGCAACATCGACGTCCGTCGACACGCGCCCAGGAGAATGCGCGGCTGGAAGTGGCGAGCCAGGCCGCTCATGTGCGAACCCGGCAGACCTATGGGCCGGAACGGCTGCAAGCTGAACTGCGCGCGGACGGATTTCCAGCTGGGGGCGGGCGTATCAAACGACTGCGCAAGAAATTGGGCCTGCGTTGTCAATAAGTCCGCCGGTTAACAACCACCACGGATTCGACGCACACACTGCCGGTCGCGGACAACGTATTGGCGCAGACCTTTGCCGCCACACGACCGAACGAGACCTGGGTGACCGACATCACGTACGTGCCGACTGCGGAAGGCTGGCTGTACTCGCGGGCATCAAGGATTTGTTCACCTGCGAGGTCGTCGGACATGCGATGGAGGCTCGGATGACGACGGCGTTGGTGAGCCAGGCACTGAGAGCGGCGGTGTGGGCGAAGCGCTCACGCCCGGGACTGATCCACCATTCCGATCGTGGCTCACAGGGCGGATTCAACCGGTCGACGCAACACGCATCAGCACTGTCGAGTCGCGTCTCGCGACGCGGTGCCTCAGCTGTCTGGCTGTCAAAAAATTTCCCCCGAGGACCGACTATTGCTTTACGAATAGGCCTCATCCCAGAGGTTCTTGAGGAACTCCTGGAAGGGAAGAACCGTGACCTCGCCGATCTGTCGTCGTCGCGCTTCCAGACTCACGCAGAGATAGCGCTTCAATTTCTTTTCCTCTGCAAGCGCCTTGAGCGATTTCAAATCGTGCCCCGAGACAGTCTCGCTGGCCTTGAGCTCGATAGCGGTGTGATCGCCGAGGATGAAATCCACTTCGAAACCGGACTTCGATCTCCAGAAGGCTAGGGATTCTCCTGACACGTAATCGGCATAGCTCTTGAGTTCATGCAGGAGATACGTTTCAACGGCTTCGCCATACTCCGGCGTCCCACGCCGATAGCGTCGATCCTGGATCGCTGCTGTGACGCCGATATCGAAGAAATAATACTTCGATGAGGCCAGCGGCTTGCGTTTCCTGGTTTCACGCCACGCCGGAAGTTCATGGAGCACGAGCGTGTCTTTCAGGATTTCGAAGTACTCATAGACGGTGGTCCGGGGAACCTGGGCATCCGCGGCTAGATTGGTGAAATTGACGATGGTCGCATTGCAGTAGGCCGCCACCTTGAGGAACCGACTGAAGGCAGAAATATTCCTGGTCGCCCCTTCCGCCACGATTTCTTGCTGGAGGTACGAGCCGGCATAGGCTTCGAGGTCCGCCTGAGGATCGTCCGAGAAATAGATCGACGGTAAGCCCCCTCGTGCGATGAACCGATCGAGATCAAAATGTGTTCCCAGCTCTCGGCTTGTGAGAGGATGGAGATATTTCGTTCGCGCCCGTCCGCCCAGAAGGTTGACGCCGCCCCGACGGAACTTCCGGGCACTCGATCCAGTGAGCAGAAATCGAGTACCTCGTTGTTCGATCAAACGGTGGACCTCATTGAGCAGGGTCGGGAGCCGTTGGATCTCATCGATGACCACAATGCGATCTTTGGCCGTCAGCTCTTCCGCCAAGCGCTGGGGGCGTTGGCTCAGCCCAAGATACACGGCACTATCCAAGAGATCGTAGACCCGCGCCCCCTTCACGCTATGAGCAATCAAGAAGCTTTTGCCGGTTTGCCGTGGCCCCAGAAGGAAGTGCGACTTCTTCTCAACGAGATCCTGGAGGTTTAACAGCCGTGAGATGGTCAAAGGGGGACTCATGGCGAGATATTAACAGGCGTCTACACTGTCGTCAAATAGCATGCCAAATGATGACTCATACGACACCTAAGAAGCCCGACACTCGACTTGTTGCGGACCAAGAGGAATGCCCCTTTGAATGTGGACGAACCCAACACCACGGTTCGTTCTGTCATGCGGCCTCCCCTCCCCCTACCTTTTCGGTATGGTGATAAATTCTGAACCCTCTCATAAGTGCCATTACCGAGAGCTGTACAGAAGTATCAGCAGGCTCACTCAACCGAATGTGTCGAGCATGACGGAATAGGCGGTCTGAAGCGCCATGAACAATCTTTTGACAATGAATGAGGCCGCGAAGTATTTAGCAGTGTGTTGACAAACCCAAGAACGAGCTCGGAAATGGAGCCCTGCCTGAGGTCACGAACGTCTGGAGAATACCGCACAGGCTGTTCAGAAAGGCCATCCAGCAAGGCCGCAGCGAGCGAAGAGGCG
>NIUT01000113.1 GCA_002254365.1 Nitrospira sp. UW-LDO-01 | reverse complement strand
TGGAGGCCTATAAGACCGCGTTTAAGGACGGCTCAACCCTGGTGATGAGCCCGGACTCAGAATTCTTCCGCTACTTGAAGCAACGTTGACTTGCTCCGCAGCCCAGTTCCTTCAGGTCGATCTTACGGTCCTTCGTTGAGACGTTGCTTCTCCAATGTCGGTACGATTTGACTCTGCACGTCCTCCGTAATCGTGTATCGGACATAGGCGTTTTCAACCATTTGATTGGCATAGAGCCGGCCGGTCGGCGCTTCAATCGTCACATCCACGCTTGACTGCGTATTAGGCTCAATTGTGACGGTCTGCTCAATCTTGTCCCCAGTATATGGATGCCAGACTTTCAACTTATAGGTACCGGGGGGAATGTCGGTAAGCTGGAATCGTCCCTCGTGATCGGCCACTGCGTAATATGGATGGTCGGTGACCAGCGCCCAACTCTCCATATACGGATGAAACCCGCATTGCATGGTGAAAATCTTCCGATCTTTGGTCATCTTGACCGATTGAATCACGGTGGCTCCTTCGTAGTGCTTGTGGACATGCGCGCTCAACCCGGCTTCGCGAGGATATCGTGAGCTGATCGGTAATGGAATATTGAACAAGACGCGAGGTCCGAGGTTCGATGTCTCATAGGCTTGAATGTCGTGTAAGGCAGGGTCCATATTCACCACCATTACGTTGTGAAGATCGCGAACAAGTGTGATATACGGCATAAAACGGCAATCAATGGCTTCGATTCTCGGCGGTGTGTACTCGCCGAACGACTTACCCTTCTCGATGCCGTCGAGATACACAACGACGTTGCGGAACTCTCCCTGTGATCCGACGTCAAACGGTTGTAGCAACCTCCACCCTCTCCCATCAGAAATCCGACCACAATAGACCGGGTCCGGCACGGTTGTGAGATTGTACCCTTTTGGCATCGGGACTTTGCCGTGGAGGTGAACCGTTCCAGAAAGCGATCCGCCTTCAGCCAAAAATATTTCTTCATAGGCTTCGCTGCCAGGCGTAACCGCGAGATTGAACGCACAGACACCTGCGACCATCAGACCATGCCATGTAACTCTCTTCATCATTGCCTCCTTTCACAGGATCCGTTGTTGTCGATATCTATCATTCTCATGAGGCCGTCGCATCAAGATGAATCACCGCTGTCGGACTCATGGAGCGGACCGGCTCGGCGAGATTCGTCCAGATATTATACCGGACCGTTCGAGCTCGGAGAAAACAGAGGCTGACATAGTCGCCAGGTGGGATGGTGACCATGTCCTTCATCGTTCCGAACCACGTCTTGAATCCTTTGTTGCAACCTGTTCCCGCTATCGGATGAATCCCGAGCAATCCCAGGTGAATGGGAACGGAGAGCGCATTGTGCCACCGAATTTCTTCTCCGACGGCGGCATACAATTCAGCGGGAGTAATCGAATCCTGGCTGTCAATCTGAATGTCGTGAATGCGTGGAAGTCGATCTCTGGGAGACGATGTCACACAACCGGTGAGGGTGGACACAAATAGAGCCACCCATATCATGCCGTGGATCAACATGTAATGATTCCCTTGTGTTAGAAAGACCAACACCTTTCTGCTAAAGCCTACATCGGCTCTTCTCAGAAGAGGGGGCTGACTAATATGAATCGAGCTGAGACTTCAGCGGTTCTTTGGAGGATCCGATCCGTGGCGGTAGACAAAGGCCAGTAAGTCTCGAGGACGAGAACCGATAACATGGCTGGAGGAGCAGTGCATTCTACGCTCTTGGACTGGAGCCGCTAATGATGAATAACGACGCATAACTGTCTGGAGGTATTCATACTTCACTTAAATCCCTTATACAACCTTCTATCAGAAATCTCTAGGGAGAAGCGATGGATCATGCTCCATGAGCTCAGTGGTGTTTGCAGGACACGATAGCTCAATTCAGATATCGAGACCGACAAAGGCCTATTCCGATGGCTATCGCATAGGATGGCTGTAGTACCTGTTCGGTGCATGTGAAGAGCATTGTCTAGGGCCTTCCCAACACCTGGCATGCGCGTAAGCTGAAAGCAACCTGAAGAGACAGTACCAACACACAAGACGTAACTGATTGACGAATGAGATCATGGCGATTTAGCATCCTGGCCATCGCCATCTCGTTGATCGATTTAGTGAGGATGAAAACTGTTTCTATATAGGTTGCCCATCACGTATGAGTCAGAGTATATTCCCTACCGGGAGTCAGGTTAAGCAAAGGACGGTTCGTATCTTGCCTGTGGGAACAGGTGCAGTCATTCTGATCGGCCTTGTTTGTATTGGCGTGCTGTTACAGATGCTGGGAGTTCCCGTCACCTTGCTTGGTCTCCTGACGTCGGATACTCCTGTGGAATCACTCTCTGAAGGCTTCTCTATTCCTCCGGTCATACCGGAACCGAGTGTTCCGAGCCACTCTCGTTCTAGTAGTGTGGAGAGTCAATCTCCCGGGTATCATCCAATCTTCTCGACCGCAGTCTTTCATCCTCCTCAATCGTAGTCTTCGTTAGGGTCCTATCAATTGGCGGTACACGTGTCGGCTGGGACGTTCACCCGTGGCGTGTCGCTGTGCCATGCCAGTGATACGGTGTGAATGTTTCTGCAAGTTCGAAATATCGTACTATCCGGTCATTATGGCCGGAGTGAAGGGGAAAGGTGACAGAGATTGGTACGTTGGGAAATGGAGTGCTGTGGGTAGTGTTGCTGGGCATGTTGAATGTGCCCATGGCAGTTGCCGAGTATGGAGCGTACGGACAGATTGTGAGTCAACGCGTCGGGATTGGAATTGAGAAGAGGCTGGTCGAGGAAGCCTTGCTCAATTTCAGTATGGAGGAGGTCGGTCGGAGCACCGAACGAGCTGGTTGTGCGGTAGGCAAGAACGAGGACAGAGCTCAGCGATTATTGGATCCCCAATTGCCTGCATCCGATAAACGGAATCATTGGGGCTCAGCCATTTTACAAACGGTGAGGGCAACGAATTGAGCTTGGCGATGAACCGACGATGACAACAACGGGCGCTGTGCAGGAGAGAAGGCGTCATACGGCCACCGACGCGAGCCTGTACAGGCAGTAGAACTGGATTTGGGGAAGGATTGGAGGTCTATGCGATTCAGCACGAAGTACTTCGAAGCGGAGATTGCCAACTTTGTCTTCTTCCGCGCCCCACTACTTGGGTCGATATATATCGGCCCCGACTCCGGATGTGGCTACCTTGTGAGGATTAGCCCGAAGGAGATTGATACGATGCGCAGAGACTATGTCGAAAGGACGAGGCAAACATTGCGTGAGCGGCGGGCGTAGGACTTCACGGTGAGGTTGCGGAGAAAATGATGTGCAAGGGATTGTTTACAAGGATTTGGTTGATCGTGCTTGTGGTAACCGCCGGAGCCGTGACCATGACGGAGTACACCTGTGCGGAACCGAATAAGGTCGAGAAGGCCGCTTCAGCAAAAGTACCGATCGATGAGGCTATCACATTGGCACGGGAGAAAGTGTCAGGGACAGTCATTCAAGCTGGGCTTGAGCAGAAACACGACAGATTGATATGGGAAGTCGAAGTCGTCACGCCGGAGAAACGGGTCATGGAGATCCACATTGATGCCCACATGGGGACGGTTACTGATGTGGAGGAAGGAAAAGAGAAGTCGAAGCGCATGCAGAGGCGGAATTGACGACCTGAGGCATCGGTTCAAGATCATGAGACCCTCGGTTCATCATCCTTGAACCGTTATCTCCTGATGAGGCTGCGATGGGTAGAAAGGATTACCAATTGACGAGTGGGGGAAAGATAGTTAGACCAATCCCTGTTTAGAAAGCGACCAAGGGCCAATGCGATGGCTGAGCATCCTGTTCCAGCTCAGGCTGTTCAGTCTCGTCCGGGAGTTTACGGCCCGCACGGTGACATCCTGACTTGGGGCGGCCTACGCGACGGTATTTCCGTCGCGTAGGCCCGTTCCCTCACGGCGAGTCCCTCCCGTAACGATCCCGTCGCCTTCATCCATACCGATAGGGCATTTTCAATTTTTGTGCGGAGGTTGACGATCAATTGGTTATTGAGGGATTCACCGGGCATTTGATAGGCGAGGAGTCGCCCTTCTATAGATTGGGATGGGTGGTGGGGTTATCATCGGGCGAGACAAGAACGGCTGCTCACGACAATTGTCACAAGTGCGTACGTGACAGCCTGTCATTCGTATGTTAGATTGATTTTGTGAGCCTAGGGAACCGAACGACATCATGTTTTCCATGTTGCGTCACAACGGTGGGAGGTCTTGTCCTCTTGCTCTGCATCTGTGTGGTTGTACAGATGCTGGGAGTACCAGCCACGCTCGTGGACCTGCTGAGTTCCGATGCGCTCGTGAAGGTGGAGCCTGTCTCGGAAGATCATACGACCGTATCTCCCTCACTTGAGTCGGAGCGGCCGAGACTTCTTACCATGGTCACTGAATCTCATCCGGTGCGACGGTTACCAATTTTGACGACATCCCTCTTCCATCCTCCTTCTCTCTAGTACGTCGCGTTCACTCAACATGACAACGTCGAGACATTCTGCGTGATGCGTCCCGTTCTGATGGCATTCACGTAGCGATGAATTCGTTGCGTGTCAAAATGATCAGAGAGTTTGAATGACCATTCGGCTACCAGCGGGAAGTTGGTATGCCGTCTATCGTTCAGAATGAGGTGGGGTGTTTTTGTAGAGAAGGAGCGTGTCATGAATTGCTCGGTATGTCGGTCTATGTGCCTCGTAGCTCTGTTGATCTTGCAAGCCGATTTGTCGTTTGGTTCTACTGCCGTTGTCGTTCCGCACTCAGTTTTGGAGAGGGTGCAAGCGGATGACGATTACGGTGTGTTGCTTGGAACACATCACCTCGTCACGAACGTCAGCCATAATGAGCAAGGTCACGCCCAGGAATTTACTTACTCGAAGGAGATGGAATGGCACATTGAAGAAGTCACTGAGGGCAAACGGTTTCTCACAATACTTGTGCCTACGCATGGCCCATTTGTCGTGAGACTTCCAGTCGGATCCTACCGTGTGACAACCATGAGATTCCCTAGCCCTGAGGGGTTTTGGCACGGCGTCCTGCCCACGGCCTTTGAGATACGGCCATGGGAATGTACCTCGCTAGGAACCTCAATGCTTCAGATGCGAGTGGGGTTTGTAACTGGATGGATTTCTCGCCATGTGCTTCATGAGCAGGAAATCAGTCGTGCGAATCATGATCAACTGATCGGAGGAAATCGTTGTTTGATCTCCAAGGCTCCCCTGACGTCATCGGTGAAGCAACCAGTCAGACTGGACCGCTCAGAGGCGCAGGAATGAAAGGGCCAATCTCATGAACAGGAATACGCGTTATCATGGTTTCGTTATCGGTCTCTCCATCTGGGCTGTCAGTGTGATGCTGGGGTGTGCAGGCCTCAGAGTTCCGCTCCCAACATCACAGATTGCGATCCCGGATGAAGACCACGGACTGTTACTGGGTAAGATTCACCTCACTCGGGATGGAAAGTCACCATCGGAAGGGTTGAGTTGGCCGAAAGAGATGAAATGGTGGGTTGAAGATGAAGCGACGGGGACTCGCTTGATGATCGGGCATCTTCCGCTTGATGGCCCGTTCGCGGTGCAACTCCCAGTCGGTTCCTATCGTGTCACCGACATCAGTTTGGCAGGTACACGAGGCATTTGGCACACCGTGTTGCCGACCGCCTTTACCATTCGGCCACGAGCATGTACGGCACTGGGTACTCTGGATCTTGAGATGCAAACAGGGTTCTTTACGGGATGGATGACACGACAGGTCAGTCATGAGAAAGGAATCGCTGCCGAGTATATGGGCGAGACATACGGGGCAGAGGGCTGTCCCACTCTGGTAGCCCCACTTGAAACACCTGTGAAGAGCGTGGTCAGAAAACAGTTTCCTACCCGAGGTGCCAGCCGGTTCTAAGGATCCAAGGAGTTGTTCCTACATCGCCATTCAGAGGTATGCTGGCTGATGATGACATTTTTAATAACGGAACGCCTCGTTCCAGAGAATAAATAGGTTGAGAAACCACCGATGAGTAGTACGGTTTCTTCCGTCCTGGCCGATACGAAGGCAGGTCTTGTGGTGTTCTTTGTGGCGCTACCGCTCTGCCTGGGGATCGCCTTGGCTTCCGGTGCTCCATTAATGTCAGGATTGGTGGCCGGAATCGTCGGCGGGACTGTGGTGGGACTCCTCAGTGGATCCCATACCAGTGTGAGCGGCCCGGCTGCGGGACTGTCGGCGGTCGTGGCCTCGCAAATCCTCTCACTCGGTTCGTTCTCCGCCTTTCTGATGGCTCTGATCCTTGCCGGGATGATCCAAATTAGTCTCGGCGTCGCCAGAGGAGGGTTCATCTCTGAATTTTTCCCCTCCAGTGTCATCAAAGGGTTGTTGGCCGCGATCGGCGTGATCATCATCTTTAAACAAATTCCCCACCTCGTCGGGCATGACGCCGATCCGGAAGGAGACCTGTCCTTCTCCCAGCCGGATCTCGAAACGACATTTTCCGAGCTCTTCCGCATGTTCGGATATTTTCAGCTGGGGGCTGCCGTTGTTGGTCTGTTGTCCGTGGCACTGCTCCTCCTCTGGGACAATTGGAAGCCGTTGAAGACGTCTCTCTTTCCCGCTCCTGTCGCCGTGGTCTTATTCGGTATTGGGGGCGGATTGTGGTTCGAACATCTCGGCGAGCCATGGATCATCAAGCCAAGCCATCTGGTGCAGGTGCCGGTGGCGGGCAACCTTGCTGAGCTGTTCAGACTGCTTCCTCGACCAGACTTCTCGCAATGGATGAATCCGGCAGTCTATACCGCGGGGATGACGCTGGCTCTTGTGGCCTCTCTTGAAACCTTGCTGAATCTCAAGGCTGTTGACCGGATTGATCCACGCCAAGGCACATCACCGCCGAACCAAGAACTGTGTGCGCAAGGCATCGGGAATGTGGTGTGCGGATTGATCGGCGGGCTCCCAATCACCTCCGTGATCATCCGGAGTTCGGTGAATGTGAATGCGGACGGCCAAACAAAGCTGGCTGCAATCATCCACGGCATCCTGCTTCTCGCCAGTGTTCCGCTCATTCCGACCTGGTTGAATACCATTCCTTTATCCTGCCTAGCGGCTATTTTGTTAGTGACCGGTATTAAACTGGCCAGCCCAGCTCTTATCAAGCAAATGTGGAGCGAGGGCCGATACCAGTTTATTCCGTTCGCGGCAACCGTGACTGCTATCGTGTTCACTGATCTTTTGATCGGCATCGTGATTGGGCTGATCGTGGCCATTGGGTTTATTCTTAATAGCAACATGCGTCGCCCAGTGCATCGGTTGGTCGAGAGGCATCTTGGTGGTGACGTCGTGCATATCGAACTGGCCAACCAGGTAAGTGTCCTGAATCGCGCCGCTCTTGCCAAAGCGTTGAATGATGTACCCAGGAATGGCCGTGTACTTCTTGATGCGCGAAGCACGGATTATATTGATCCGGATGTGCTGGACTTGATTCGAGACTTTAAAGATCAAACCGGACCAGCCCACGGTGTCGAGGTGAGTCTCATCGGGTTTCGGAGTGAGTATCACTTTGAGGACCAGATTCACTATGTGGATTATTCGACCCGTGAACTTCAACAGGCCATCACACCGCAGCAGGTCCTGCAGATTCTGAAGGACGGTCACGAGCGGGCCCGCACCGGTCGTCGCCTGACCCGAGACTATAGTCGCCAGGTTCAGGCCACGGCAGCGGCCCAACATCCGTTGGCCGTCGCACTCAGTTGCATCGATTCACGTACCCCTGTGGAATTGATCTTCGATCTCGGCATGGGCGACATTTTCAGTATCCGTGTGGCGGGCAACATCACAAGTCGAGAGGTGTTGGCGAGTGCAGAATACGGGTGTGCGGTGGCAGGGGCAAAACTCATGATCGTGATAGGGCATACCGGATGTGGGGCGGTCTCGGCCGCTGTGAAACTCCTAGGCTCACACCTAACGGTTGCCGACGCGACAGGATGTCAGCATTTAGATGCTATTGTGAGCGAGATCCAGCGGTCTGTAGGAGGTATTCCCAATCAGCCGGCTGTGAAACCGGCTTCGCCTGATGCCGGAGTGATCGCAGATGCTGTTGCCAGAGAAAATGTCCTGCGCGTAGTCAAGGAACTACGCCAACAGAGTCGGACGCTTGACAACTTGGTTTGCGAACGACGCATTGCCATTATCGGTGCGATGTATGACATTTCTACAGGAGGCATCGATTTTTTAGTAGAAGATGGGCTAGGCGAGGTGAGGATATAGAATAGAGCGTGACCGCCGCTTGTTATTTGATAGCTGATGCGATTTGCCCGCTAGAAGCGATATTTGATCGAAGGCCCTTGACTGCCGGCGTGGCCCTCATGGGACAAGCACGAGGTGTCTATACCTTCTTTTCCCACCTGAAATGGACATGGGTGATCGCGTTGGGGTATGTGGCCAGTATCGGCGTTCACTGGATGATGAACGGCCGTTTGTTCACTCCGTGACACTGATTCTCCAGCTGTTCGTAGGGTAGTCCCTCGTTGCAGGTTTCACGCGCATGCACTTATTACTACTACGTATGCCGGAGTGGGCTCCTCGATCGTCATGATGGAGTTTGACGATCTATGGTGTGCTGGAAAGAGGAATAGGAATAATTGAGAGAGGGTAGACCGTACAAGGTCGCCTAGCAAAGAGCAACTTGTCTCTGCATGCCGACATCTGATGACCTGAATCTGCCGCCAGCGTTCCGATTGATATCGCCAGAGGAGCAGTCCCATCCGCACGGTCCAATCTGCAATCACTCGTACTGTTCGAAATGCTTCTTGACACAATTGGGATGAATGGTGTACATACACTAATTATGAAGTCGCAATGCTCAGAAGAATTTAGGGAATGCGTTGATTGCGCATGTTTCAACGTGCGAAAAGCCGCACGTGCGATCACGCGATTCTATGACTCTGTCCTCGAGCCTTCCGGGATACAGGGAACGCAATTCTCCCTGTTGACAGTCGCTCACCTAGCAGGTGAGTTGCCAATCACGGAAACGGCAGATCGCCTTGGTGTAGACAGAACGACGTTAACCAGGAACTTGAAAGTACTAGAAACTCGCGGTTTCATTGCAGTCGGACCTGGTAAAGATGGACGTACGAAGTCGATTCAGTTGACCCCTGCGGGGCGAGAGGCGCTGATGAAGGCGTTGCCCTATTGGAAGAAAGCACAGCAGACGGTCGTTCAGGATCTTGGACATGCGCGTTTCAAGACCCTGATGAAAGAATTGTCTGCAATTCGATCATTAAGCAAACAATCAATCTAACGAATTCACCGTAGATGGGTAGTTCATAATGTCATGAAGAGTGCAGATACACTATTCGAACTTATACTGACACCCTAGGTATGCAGCTCATATAGAGCATCTCGGGCATTATAAGTTCCATCTTTCAGGTTACTCGATCATGGAATTCAGGTTCGTGGACAAGTAATGAGAAATGTTTTCGAAGTTTACGTGTATATACACCATAGGAGGGGATGGCGATGAGTCAGGCGATAGATCATGGCAGAGCCGAGCAGTTTTTCTGGTGGGTCACCGCGCACGCGAAGGCGCTTGTTCTAGCGGGAGTCATACTAATAGGGAGCCTAGCCGCATTCATCCCGCAGCTGACCATGGATACTTCGGCTGATTCGTTCATTGCCAAGGATAACCCCGCCCGCGTCTATCGAGATCAAGTCAGAAAGGTCTTTGGCTTATCAGATCCGTTTGTTATCGCGGTCATTAATCGTGGGGCCACCGGCGTCTTTAACCCCGAGACCTTGCAATTGGTGCAGTGGCTGACAGATCAAGTCAAAACCATTCCCAACGTTGATCCTGATCGAGTGATGAGCCTGGCCACGGAGAACAATATTGTCGGCACGGCTGACGGCATGCAGGTCAAGAAATTCTTCGAGCCGCCGCCAGTCACACAGAGTCAGGCCGATACCATTCGTGCGGCGATCGCTGATTTTCCGCTCTACCAGGGCAGCCTAGTGGCACGTGATGCTACGGCGACCTTGGTCACGGCTGAAGTCCTTGACGAGATGAAGAACGAGGCAACGTATCAGGCATTCATGAGCCTGGTTCAAGAGGCTCCTCGGTTGCCAGGGGTCGAGCTCCATGTGGCCGGCGAAGGGGCGATCTCCGGATATCTCTTCAACTACATTGACCACGATGCGAAGCGAATCAATCCGGTTGTGGCAATCGTCATCACTATTGTCCTTTTCATCGCCTTTCGGACGGTGCGCGGGATGCTGCTGCCGAATTTGGTCGTGCTCGGCACGGCGGCGGCCGCTTTCGGAACCATGGCCGCGGGCGGCGTTCCATTCTACGTGATTACCAACGGTCTCCTTTCCATTTTGATTGGGATGGCAGTCGCGGAACCAATTCATCTCCTTACGCACTATTACGAAGTGGGTCGTGCTCATCCTCATCTCACGCATCAGGAAATGATTGTTCGCACCATGAGCGAAGTGTGGAAACCCCTGACTATGACCATTCTCACCACAGTTGTCGGGTTCATTTCGCTCTATGCGTCCGGCGGGATGCCGCCGATGCAGTATTTTGGTCTCTTTGCGTCCATTGGGATTATGGGAGCTTGGGGTTACGGTCTCGTATTTATTCCGGCCGCATTGATGTTGGTACGATTCAAGCCTTCCCCTGTCATCAAAGGCGACCAGGCGATTGACCGCTATGGCCAGCTCGTGACGGCATTAGGCCGCTTTGCGATTCATCGACCAAGGCTCATTCTCAGCGTGGCACTCGTCGTTGCCGTATTGGGGACGATCGGTGCGTTTCGTCTCATCATCGAGGAGGCGATGATTGAAAACTTTCAGCATGATGAACCCATTTATCGCGCAGACACAGTGATCAACCAGGTGATGGACGGGACCAATTACCTGGATATTGTGGTGGAGACTCCAACAGGTGAGGGCTTGTTCAATCCGGATGCACTGCATCGCATCGAGGCGCTCCAGAGATTTGTCGAAACGTTGCCTGGTGTTGGTGGGACGACGTCGGTGGTCGACTATGTGAAGCAGATGAATCGGTCGATTAACGAAAACCGCAAGGAGGCGTATCGCATCCCCGATAACCGAGACCTTGTGGCGCAACTCTTCCTGCTCTACTCCGCCTCCTCCGATCCGACAGATTTCCAGCAGGAAATTGATTACGACTATCGACGGGCCAATATTCGCACCAGCGTCAAAACATCCCATTACGTGAACAACCGGGCGGTGATTGAGCGGGTTGAACGGTATCTCCACGAGCAATTCAATACTAACGAGATCGTGGGGCATGTGAGCGGGCGTGTGAACGTCAACCATCATTGGTTAGAGACCATTGCCTCCACACACTTCGTTAGTGAAGGCATCGCCTTGGTCATTAGCTGGCTCATGGCGTCCTGGCTGTTCCGTTCACTTGGCGCTGGACTCTTCACGCTGGTGCCGGTGTTTGCTTCAGTCCTTCTCGTGTACGGCATCATGGGATTTGGTGGGATTTGGCTTGCTGTTGGGACCTCCATGTTTGCGGCCATTGCGACTGGGCTGGCGATCGATTTTGGCCAGCATACGACCCAGCGGATTCGCGAGCTCATGCGATCCGGGACCGGCACGTTTGAGGAACGGATGGTGCATTTTTTCCCGTCTACCGGGCGGGCGCTGTTTTTCAACTTCCTGGCCATGAGCCTGGGGTTCGGCACCCTCATGATCAGTGCTGTGCCGCCACTAATCCGTTTCGGCAGTTTGGTGGCGGTGGCCATGGCCGTGAGTTTTCTCGCTAGTATTACGGTTATGCCAGCACTGGCGACGATGTTTCGTCCGCGCTTTCTTGGGTTTGCGACCTCCGATCAGGAAGCAGCTCAGGCAGTGCAACTTAACCCGGTCTTATCCGTGTCTACCATGAAGGAAGGAAGGTAATTCCTATGCGATCGCACATGCAGAACCTGATTATGGCGCTCTTTCTGTTGAGTCCATTGGCCGTATCCGATGTTGCGGCGGAATCCTTACTTGCCGGCGAGGAAATTGCCCGCCGCATCAATGCGCGTAACGAAGGAGAGGTCGTCTCGCGTTTTATAACGATGGCCATGACGGATCGCAGCGGCACCGAACGAGTGCGGGAAACGAAGAGCATCCGAAAGTATTTTGGGAAAGAGAAACGAACGATCATTTTCTATTTGAGTCCTTCGAATATTAAGGATACGGCATTTTTGACGTACGATTACCCGGAAGCCGATCGAGATGATGATCAATGGTTGTACTTGCCCGCCGCCAGAAAAGTTCGCCGTATTTCCGCGTCTGATCGAGGGGACTACTTCCTTGGGACGGACTTTACATATGAAGACATTCGCAAGGAAACCAAGGTTGGGATTGAAGATTACTCCTGGAAAACTCTCGGCGAGGAGACCATCGATGGTCATCGGTGCTTTCTCGTCGAAGAGATTCCTGTGACTGACAAAATGGCCAAGGAATTGGGCTACAGCAAAGTACAGTCCTGGATTGATGCCGAAATCTGGATGGTCCGTCAAGCCAAGTACTGGGATGTGGCGGCTAATCCGTTGAAGACCCTCCAGGTCAGGGAGATCACATTGATCCAGGACATCTGGACAGCCCATCAACTATCCGTCGAAAACCACAAGACCGGCCACAAGACTGTGTTTACCTTCAAGGATGTGACCTATGGACAAAGTGTCAAAGATGAAATGTTCACAGAAGATGCCTTGCGACGCGGATATTAAGGACCTATGGCACGTTCATATACGGCGTGTGGAATTCTGGCGCTGGCGGGGTGGCTCATCGCCGCCAGCGCCCTTGCCGAAAGCACGCCAGACGAGACGAAATCGAGTCAGTCGAGCAATCATCGATTTAGCGCCGTGCTTGAATCGGAAGCGGCCTATGGGATGGCAAGAGATCGTGCCGATAAGCTGGAGATGCTGCTTGAGCCACAGTGGGAATATCGATGGAGTGACGATACCCGTATCACCGGGATCGCTCGGCTGTATACGGAAGGGTTTGACCACCTGGAACCTGGTCGCCTGAGCCAGGGAGAGGTTGCGCCGAATTCCCGACGCCTCCAACTCGGCGACCGAACCGACATAGAACTGCGCGAGTTCTACATGAGAACGCGACTCTGGGGGATGCATCTTACGCTCGGCAAACAGCAGGTCGTCTGGGGAAAGGCCGATGGGCTGAAATTGCTCGACGTCGTCAATCCACAAAACTTCAGGGAATTCATTCTCGATAACTTTGACGATTCTCGTATTCCGCTGTGGACCGTGAATGCCGAAGTGCCTGTTGGAGGCGGAAACTTGCAATTGCTCTGGATCCCGGATCGCACCTATCATCGGCTGCCTCAAGCGGGTGCTACGTTTGCCTTTAGCTCACCGCTGATCGTTCCTCAAGCGCCTCCCGGGGTTACGGTGAATCTTCGGCCGCTTGAACGTCCTCACAATATCATGATGGATTCCGACGTTGGCATGCGGTTTTCAAAGTTTTGGCATGGCTGGGACCTGACGGTCAACTATCTCTACCACTTTGCGGATTTCCCTGTACTCTTTCAATCAGTGTTGTTAACTCCAAGTGGCGCCACGGTGACAGTAAACCCTCGTTATGAACGCAACCATCTCATCGGAGGGTCCTTGAGTAATGCGTTTGGCAATCTGACCGTACGGGGCGAAGCCATTTATAATACCGATCAATTCGTGTTGACCACGAATCGACGGGACGGTGATGGTGTGATCAAAAGCGGTGAAATGGCCTATGTCCTAGGGCTGGATTGGTCAGGCATCCAAGATACGATGCTGAGTGTCCAGCTCTTTCAAAGTTGGTTGCTCCATCCAGGCGACGGGATGGTACGAGACCCATTAGATACCATGACCACCGTATTACTGAGACGCCATTTTTTGAATGAAACGTTAGAAACTGAAGTGATCTGGTTGCAAAGCGTCAACCAAGGAGATGGACTTGTCCGACCGAAAGTCAGTTATGAGTTGCGGGATAATTTAAAAATCTGGACAGGGTTTGATCTATTTTATGGCGATCGCAAGGGCTTGTTTGGACAATTTGATCGGAACGATAGGCTCGTGATTGGAATGGAGATGGGGCTTTGAGCTGCAGCTGTTCAATTCGATGCTGATCTTCATCTTATCGAATCACTTGTATCTGTCTCCACCGTTCGGACTGATACCGCCAGAGGAGCAGCCCCATCCGTATGGTCCAGTCGGCGATCATCGCCGCCCAGATCAACAAGACGGATTGCCGCATCCAGAGAGCGGCGATGAGGGCCAACGGCACGCGCACGCCCCACATGCCGATCATCGTGGCGCCCATGATGAAGCGTGTGTCGCCGGCGCCGCGCAACGATCCGGCGAGCACCATGGTCAGTGCCAGCGGAATCTGTAATAAGGCGACGATCTTGAGAAACATGATTCCCAGTTCGATTACAGCCTCATCGGTGGTAAAGGCACGGAGCAAGGCGTAGGGGAAAAAGAAAAAGATGAACCCCATGCAGGTCATGATGGCAATGGCTATCCGGTTCGCCTCCCAATTCTCCAATTTCGCCCTCGTATACTTGCCCGCTCCGATACTCTGCCCCACCATCGTGGCGGCGGCGATGGCCAACCCATAGCCGGGCAGAAACGATAACGATTCGATGGATAAGCCGACCTGGTGCGCGGCATAGGCCACGGTGCCGTAGAGCAGTACCAGCTTGGTGTAGACAAAAATGCCGGCCTGCTGAACGATCCGCTCGCCGGAGACTGATGCCCCGACGTTCCAGATCGATCGAATCAGATCGAGACGCAAGGTGGAGGACTCTTTAAAGATCGGACGGCAGCGGAGCAGAAGATAGACGCCTCCAGCTGCTTCGGCCACACCGGCAGCAATCGCAGCGCCCTTGAGACCGAGTGCCGGAAATCCTCCCAGTCCATAGATGAGCGGGTAGGCCAGGACGACGTGTAGGAGGTTGACTCCAATCAACCCGTACATGGGTGTTTTGGTATCGCCAGAACCCTGAAGTACGGCCGCCAACACTTGAATGAGGACTGTACAAGGAAAGATGAGGAAGATGAAAGTGGAATAGGGAAGGGCCAGCTCAATAACCGACTGTTCTGCGCCTAACGCTTCCATCACAAACCGATTACCGGCCATGCCGATTCCAGCCAAGACGAGTGACGCGCCAATTGCTAGCCAGAGGAAATGTCGAGCAGCCTCTCCGGCATCGTGCCGCCGCCTGGCACCCCAGAGCTGGGCCACGACGACATTTGTCCCGACGGACACGCCCGACATCAGCGTGGCGGCCACAAAGGCCAACAGCTGGCCGAGCCCCACGGCGGCAATGGACGTGGCGCCCAATCCGCCGACCAAAAAGACGGCGACAATGCCTTCAGCCCGCTGTAAGAGCGTGGTGACGGTGACGGGGAGTGCAAGAACCATCACGGACCGTCTGATTTGGGTGACACCGTTGCCCATGGGGCGCTATCCTAACAGAGATTCTTCGTCGACCAGGTGAGAATTCAGCGATCACACCATGGAGAGGAACGCAAGCGTGGATGTTCAGACCGGAATTGTTCCTACTGCAGTCACGCCGCGGCTTTCAAAATCCAAGTTTCTCTCCGGACTGCAATGTCACAAACGACTCTATCTGGAAATTCATCAGCCGGCTCTAGCAACACCGCCGGATGCGTCGACACGGGCGATCTTGGATATGGGCACCGAGATCGGGGTTCTGGCGCAGCAGCGCTTCCCCGGCGGCGTCCTGGTGAAGGCGGGCTTCCGTCAGCGAGAGGCGGCGGTCGCGGAGACTGCAGGGTTACTTCAAGATTCCACGATTCCCGCTATCTTTGAGGGAGCGTTTGAATGCGATGGGGTGCTTGTTCGCGTCGATATTCTCGAGCGCGTCCAGACCGGTTCGGGGGAGTCTCCTTCCTGGCGTTTGATCGAAGTGAAGTCCTCAACAAGAGTGAAAGATGTCCATCTCGATGATTTGGCGATCCAGAGCGCGGTCGTGCAAGGTTCCGGAGTAAACCTGGAAGCGACCTGCCTGATGCACATCAATACAGGCTACCGCTACGATGGGGGTGCGGTTGATCTACAGGCACTCTTTTCAGTCGAACATGTTTCAGAAGCAGTGACGGCCAGACGAATGCTGGTGCTGGAACGATTGGCTGCCATGAAGGCCATGTTGTTGGGGGTACAAGCTCCACTGATCGAGCCGGATCAGCATTGCCACAGTCCCTATGAATGTCCCTTCTGGGCCCATTGTACCAAGGACAAGCCGCCACGCTGGATCTATCACTTGCCGGGGAAGAAAGAGATGGTCAGTCAGCTGGTCCGGCAGGGGGTCACGACGATCGACGAGATTCCGGAGGGAACCAGACTGTCGGATGCACAGCAGAAGGTCAAGAACAACGTAGAATGGGTTTCATCGGAATTGGGTTCACTGCTTCGTGCTCTCCGCTACCCCATCCACCATCTCGATGCGGAAACAGTGATGTTGGCTGTCCCACGGTTTCCCTCCACCAGGCCCTATCAGGCCCTTCCGGTGCAATGGTCCAATCACATTGAACTTGAATCCGGTGAGGTCGTGCATCAGGAGTTTCTCCACAACGAGGCGTCTGAGCCACGCCGGCGTTGGGCTGAGGCATTGATCGAGTCCCTCGGCGAGTCCGGCAGTATCTTGGTGTACTCCGCGTACGAAGCAGGGCTCATTCGCCAACTAGCGGACACGTTTCCTGAATTCAAATCCGCATTTCGAGAGATTGGAAAACGGTTGTGGGATCTGCTGCCGGTGATCAAAGACCATTATTACCATCCCGCCTTTAACGGATCGTACTCGATTAAATCCGTGTTGCCGGCGGTGGTGCCGTCGCTTGGGTATGGTGATCTGGCGATTCAAGAAGGCGGGCATGCAGCGGCGGAGTATTATCGTATGGTCTTCGTCGAAACCGATTGGGTAGAACGGGAGACCATCCGAGAAGCCTTGCTCCGGTATTGCGCACGAGATACCTTGGCAATGGTGGAGCTGAGGCGGGTGCTGAAAACCAATGTAGGAACCCAACACTGTGGCATTCAAGAAGCCTGGTGAGGATCGCTTGTCTGTAAAATAGTTTTACAGTACGTAAAGTAGTGCGACGGTCTCTGAAAAGTCGGATCTTTCCTACGCATAATTAATGACTTATGAGAGTTCACATCAATAGTATGTGTAAATACTTTTTACACATTGATTATCAGGCTCCTTGGATCTCTAGTTTTCAGGCTATCCAAAGAAGGGCTTTATTGATAAGACAAGTAACTGATAAAAAATACAAAAGAGTTCTGTGGGAAAGAGAAATTCTGTACCTCTTAGAAATTTGTCGACAGTGAGCACATAATTTGCAGAGCCAAGTAGCCAGTTCTCTACTTGTGTATAGTCATACTTGGGTGACGGGTGCTATGGAATGTGTGCAGGTGGTTTGATCTGGTGACTTCAACTATGCACAGTACTAGAAGTGGGCTTTTGAATGCGTTGGTATCTTGTCCAGATAGAACCTGAAGACCGAGCTATCCAGGTCACTTCGTTCTGTCGGCTTTGAGAATGGGAAGCATAAAGGCTTTATAGATCTAGACAATTACTTCTTATTGCGATGAGAACGGAGTTCACTCAAAGGGACCTGTTGAAGGAGGGTAAAATGGTGGGAAGAATGTTTAGTGCGAGGTGGGTAGCTTTACAGGAGGCCGTGTCGGCACTCTCGGTATTCATAGTGACCCTCCTGCTGAGCCCAGTGATGGTGCTGGCGGATTCGATCAATCCATCCTCATTCACCACGTCGCTTGGTGTCGGTGAGAGTGTCACCATCAATAAGACAGTCACGATTACTGAAGGGGTACCGACTACCGCCAAGGTCGACGTCGTGTTTGTCGCCGATACGACGGGAAGCATGGCCGGGCAGATCGCCTCAGCGCAGGCCGGGGCATCTTCTATTCTCAGCACTCTTTCAGGTTTAGGAGATGTGCGATTTGGCGTGGGTTTCTATGGAGATCCAAGCGGTGGACTTACTCAAAATCTGACCAGCAACTTCTCAGCGGTGACAACCGCCATCAATAACTGGCAAGCGGGTGTGCCGGAGGGTGGGGGCGATTTTCCGGAGGCCAATCTGATCGGATGGACAAATGTGGCGAACGATGCGTTATGGAGAGACGACTCTCGCCGCTTTATTGTGACATTTGGTGATGCACCAGGACACGTTGGCGGTATTTATGGAACGGAAACTCAGGCAGTCTCCGCACTGAATGCGGAGGATATTCAAATGGAGATCATCAATACTGGAACGTCGACCAGCGGGATGAATTCTTCAGTAGATGGTGAACCTGCCGGTCAGGCAAATCGGTTTGCTGATGCAACTGGCGGTGAGGTCTTCAACGGATTTAATTCCAGCGGCACAGCGACGGCGATTATCAATGCAATCACATCAGCATTTGAAACCTATAACACGGTCTCCTTGGACCCCGTTGGCAATCTTCCCGGTGTAGGGGTAAGTGTCTCCAGCCCGATTACGGGAGTTTTCGATCGATCGATCACCCGCACATTTGATTATACTGTCACCTTTACAGGTCTTACTGGGGGCACGCATAATTTTTCGATCAATGCTTTGGTCGATGGCGGGATTGTGGCTTCGGAATCTGACCGGATCATTGTTGGCGGTGGCGGCGGGAATCCTGTACCGGAGCCGAGTACGTTGCTCCTTTTCGGAGCTGGTGCGCTGGGTCTTGGTGTGGCTCGGTATCGTCAAAAGATCTAAATCTTTCGATTTGATCCGGATGCACGAGAACGCGGGGAGGAGAATTCCTCCCTTCCCGCGTTCTTTTTGTATTCGGTCCTTCGCTGCTTCCTTGATTTCAGCGCAATCACCCCATACTATTGGTCCAGTGCCCATTCACGGGTGGCCTTTCACCAGAACTGAAACCTAGGTTTGTCTTGACTATGATGTCGATCGTCCTGTTACTGCTCCTGTTCAGCACGGTGCTTCATGAAAAGGCTTTTGGAATTCCGACCCAAGCATTCCCAGTGATGCCCCAGCTTGAGCTGGGAGATGTCATGATTGCTCCAATGGAGAGGAAATTGGCCGAAGCCCTCCAGCTGGTGCGTACAAATAGGCTGAATGAGGCAATTCCGATGATTCGGACCTTGCTGAAGGAGGTGCCTGGATCAGCCCCTGGCCACGAATTACTGGGTGCCACGCTTGTGCTCAAAGGTCAGATCGAAGAAGGGATGCGGGAGTTGCAGGAGGCTGTGAAAATCGACCCTAAACAAAGTTCTGCCTACACGAAAATCGGTGACGTTTATCTCATGAAAGGAAAGAAGTCAGAGGCAATGGCTGCATTCCGGATGGCGATTGACATTACACCGCAAGACCGCCGAGCACATCAGAGGATCGGACTCTTATTCGACCAAGCTCACAAGGCGAAGGAGGCGATTGAGCACTATGAACTGGGATTGGAAGGAACTCCTCCTGAATATGTCGGGATCAAGGTCGACCTGGCAAGGCTTTATGTGCAAATGGGGCAAGGCGAGAAGGCGATCACATTGATAAAGAACCTTGTGCCCGATTCGTTTCCGAATGGAGTGGCACACTTGACCCTTGGCCATGCCTATCTTCAACAGCAATTACTAGATGAGGCCATGCATCAATATGAATTGGCCGCAAAGTGCGATCCAAAAATCAACGATGCTCTCTTGGCGTTGGGTGGGATCTACAGGGAGAAGAGACGTCACTCCGATTCTGTTGAGATCTTGAATCGGTTTATCGTGGCACAACCTAACCAATCGACAGGCTACTATCAGTTAGGTGAAACATATATCGCGATGAAAGAGTACGACAAATCGTTAGTGCAGTTTCAGAAGGCAAAATCCCGAAGTAAGAATCCGTCCTTAATCGTACAACGGATCGCTGACGTCTATTTGCAGCAAAATCAAGCAAGTAAAGCAATACCCATCTATAAATCGATTATCGGTTCGAAAGGCGCCACCGTACGACACTATGACTTGCTGGGCACAGCCTACCAGCAAGACATGCAGCTGAAAGAAGCGGAACAGACCTTCAAGCAAATGGTGAAGCTGTTCAAACAGGATGCATTTGCCCACTACCGGTTCGGACTGTTTTACGGATATGTTGGTAAATTGGACGAATCGATCAGTGAACTGGAAAAGGCTCAATCGTTAAAGCCTGATGAGCCAGCTACGCTGAAGGCGCTCAGCAATGCCTATTATAAGAAGGGTCTGGCTCGCAAGGCCGTTGAAACGGCTGGCCGGATGGTCACCCTCCTGCCTGACGATCTCGATCAGAAGGCCCACTTAGCTATGATGTACGAAGCAGATAACCGGGCTGAGGAAGCCGAAGAGCTTTACCGGGTGGTTTTGGCGAAAGATCCGAAACATCTTGTGGCGTTAAACAATCTTGCTGCACTCATGACCGAGGCCGGCGACCTAAACCAGGCTGTATTATTGGGCAAACAGGCCATCGCGATTGCGAAAAATGAGCCGCATATTCTTGATACATTCGCATGGGCTCGTCACAAGCAAGGCCAGCATGCTGATGCATTGAAATTGTTAGAGCAGGCGAGGACACTGTCCCTTACGGACCCTACCATTCTGTATCACCTGGGTTCGGTGCATGCTGCGATGGAACATCGAGATGAAGCACGACGGTTCATCAAACAAGCGCTGAGCCTCTCCACATCTTTCCCAGGCGTCGACGATGCAAAAACGTTAGAAAAGTCATTGCGGGATGTCTCACTCACTCATTGAGACCTTGCGAAACAGCCGTCGACAATCAACGAGCTTCAGATAGAATCGCTTACTTCCGATGCCCAGGCTTGAATAAGTCTCGGGCTCGCCGATATCCATTCTCATACGGGGGGGGATACCAGCAAGATTGCTATGGCGGAGAGGGTGGGATTCGAACCCACGGTCGAGTTACCCCGACAGCAGTTTTCGAGACTGCCCGATTCGGCCGCTCTCGCACCTCTCCGTTATGGTAGAACGTAGGCTGGTTTGAGTATCGAGCAGGTGAGGACAACGTGCTCAATAGGTGTGCCGAGCTTACCGTGCTGCGTGATGATTTGCAATGGCTTCATGGGGCTCTATTTTCCTCGACACTCCATAGAAAAAGCTGAGTGATCACCCACCTGAGGAGGGAAACGACAACTCAGTCAACTCCGCATTATCCAGCCCCCGCTTGACCAGCGAAGAAATATCCAGCATGTGTTCAATTCGCAGCACATCATCCAGGCGTGTCTTCGTGCTTGGGTGGGGCGGCACGAAGAGTTTGCAGCAGTCCTGGTCCGGCTCGATCGAAGTTTCGTAGGTGCTGAGCCGCCTGGCTTCGTCGATGATCTCGCGTTTGTCCATCCCGATCAGTGGGCGGAGGATCGGCAGTTCTGCCGCGTCTTCAATCGCACAGATGTTCTGAGGAGTTTGAGAGGCCACTTGGCCCAGGCTATCGCCGGTCACTAAGGCCCAACACTGTTCTCTCCTGGCTAGTTCCTCCGTAATCCGAATCATCATTCGGCGATACAGCACGATCCGGAACGGCGCCGGCGCATTCAGGACAATCTCACGCTGAATTTCTCCAAAGGGGACGACATAGAGACGTGAGTGATATTGAAACTGGGTCAGGGTCTGCACAAGGTCACGGACCTTCTCCTCAGACGCTCGGCTAACCAACGGTCGGCCAGAAAAGTGAATGAATGAGGCTTGGCAGCCTCGTTTGATCAGGCGGTAGGCGGCAACCGGCGAGTCGATCCCACCCGAGATGAGGCAGGCTACCTTCCCGCTGACACCGACGGGCATTCCTCCTGGTCCTTCTGTCTTTTCGACGGAGCAGAACGCGTCTTTTGAGAGCAGCTCAATATAAATGGTGAGGTCGGGGCTCTTGAGGTTCACCTTCTTGCCAGTGACATGACAGATGGCTGCCCCAACCATTTTCTCGACGTCCATCGAGGTCAGGACTAACCGTTTGTCGGCTCGACGGGCTGTGACTCTAAAAGTCTCAAATGACTTGGACGGGAGTTCATCGAGAAGGGTCGATACGAGCACGTCGAGGTTTGGAGCCGCGAGCTGGAGAGGGACGGTGTGGCCTAGTGAGAAATTGGCGATACCACAGACCCGTGCGAGTCTGCCTCGTACCGTGTCCGGATCGGTCTCTGATGGAAGCGTGATGCGGATTCGGCTCTGGAGGTTATCAACTCGTCGAATACTGAGATCACTCAGAGACGTCCGGATATTATCGATCAAGCACTGCTCGAATGAGTCCCGATTGCGACCTTTGAGCGCGAGCTCATGATAATGAACAATGGCGGTTCTCATCGTGAAAAGTGAAAGGTGAGAAGTGAGAGGTAGGGGGAAAAATCGTTCGGTAGCATATATTACTTCTCATTCGCTTCAAGAAATCGTTCCACATCGATGGCGGCCATGCAGCCAGTACCGGCTGCTGTAATAGCTTGGCGATAATGGGAGTCTTGTACGTCTCCGGCCGCAAATACGCCTGGCACGCTTGTCGCCGTGCCCTGATGCGTTCGGATGTAGCCTTTTTCATCCATGTCGAGTTGACCAGTGAAGAGGGTCGTATTTGGCCGATGGCCGATGGCCACGAAAACACCGGCACAGGAGCGCTCCATTGTCTTTCCAGTGACGATATTCTTGAGGCGTACGCCGGTGACGACCTCGCTGCCAAGAATATCCTCGACCACGGTATTCCAGACGAAGGCGATCTTCTCGTTGTTCATCGCCCGTTGCTGCATGATTTTTGACGCACGCAGTTTGTCACGGCGGTGCACAATCGACACATTCGTCGCAAACTTGGTCAGAAAGGTTGCTTCTTCTATGGCACTGTCTCCACCGCCGACGACCAGCAATTCCTTGCCACGGAAGAAAAATCCATCGCAGGTGGCGCAGGTGGAGACGCCGTGACCCGTGAGGCGCTTCTCATTCGGCAGTCCCATCTGAATGGCGGACGCGCCTGTGGCGAGGATGACGGTCTTGGTGTGAATGGCTCGCTCACCATCAATTGTGATGCTGAAGGGAGGTTGGGTGAAATCAACTGCGGTGACATCCCCGGTCACAAACTCCGAGCCGAACCGCTCGGCTTGCGCGCGCATCTCTTTCATCAGCTCCGGGCCCATGATGCCCTTGGGGAATCCGGGATAGTTCTCGACGTCCGTCGTTGTCGTGAGCTGGCCGCCCGATTGCCAACCTTCGATGAGCAGGGGCGACAGGTTTGCTCGTGCCGTATAGATCGCAGCGGTTAACCCGGCTGGTCCTGAACCGATGATGACGACGTTCTGCATAAGAGAGAGACTCTATCACAGCGAGGGAAGCGAGCGGTAGAAGGTTGTCTAAGGCTTGGTTGAAATTAGGATGTCAGGCAGTTCACTTTGCAACCCCGGATCAAAGGCAAAACCTATTGTAGAATAGCGACTGGGAGCTATGTGATTAGAAGCGAGACTTGGAGGTTGCCCAGTGAGAGAGTATCGCAAATGCTTCCTGAACCCTCCTCCTCCCAACCGCGCGAGACACTGTTCCGTCAATGACGAGATCGGCCATCTTGGCCTTTTTCGCCAGTGGCATCTGGCTGCGAATGCGCCGAAGGGCTTCAGCTCGTGAGAGACCATTACGCTTCTTAAGGCGGGCGATTTGAGTCTGTTGATCTGCAGTGACCACGATGATCTTCTGCACTCGCTTGTCGATGCCGGCTTCGAAGAGAAGGGGAACATCATAGAGCACAACGGCGGTCGGATCTTTTCTGGCCGCTTCTCTGGTCAGTCGTTGTTGTTCGCGGGCTACGCGAGGATGGATGATGCGTTCTAGTCGGCGTCGTTTTGCGGGATATCTGAAGACGATCGACCCGAGGGCTTGTCGGTTGATCGTTCGATCGGGATTCAGAACCTTCTTGCTAAATGTACGAACAACGTCCCTCCATGCCGGTTTGTCAGGCTGGACGACCTCTCGTGCCAAGGCATCGGCATCGATGACCACGGCTCCGCATTGTTTGAACATCTGTGCCACGGTGCTCTTTCCTGTGGCCACTCCACCTGTGAGCCCTATGAGGATCATAGCGGCGGAGCTTATCATGCGTCACCCTTGACGACAAACTGAGATTGACATCTCCCGTTCTCTGCTTGTATGAATTTTGGCATGGTTAGAGTTCTGCTGATCGTTGTCATGTGTTCGTTCGCCGGTGCCGGGATTGCTATGGCCGGGACAGAGGGCGTGGTCCCTAGTCCGCGGACGATCACCGTTGCCTTGGACGGTTCAGGCGAGTTCTCATCGATACAAGAGGCGGTGGATAGTGCCGGGAAAGGTGATACGGTATTGATTAAGGCTGGTGTCTATCCCCAGGACCTGACCATCCATAGTAAGGAAAAAATCAAGATCATCGGTGTTGGGATTGGACAGGTTGTTTTGCAAGGGCGAGGGCAGATGGTCGGCGTTCTCCATGTGGGGAAATGGCCGTATGGTGCCACGGATATTGAGATCAGCGGTCTGACGATCAATGAGCATGGGGGACATGCGCTCGGCCTTTTTAATGGCAACCGCATCGTGCTTCGTCAACTTCATGTCAAGGGAATGGTTTTCAGCCAGCAGGTCCAGGACGTTCGAATAGAAGACTGCGTTATTGGTGGGAGCGAGACGACAGGCGCGCATTTTTCCGACTCTCAAGCTACCCTGGTTGGAAATTTTATCCATGACAACGATTATGGTATCAACGTCACCGGCGAGTCGTCGGTTCGATTTGAGCGCAATGTCATTACGAGAAGTCTTTTTGAGGCTGTCGTCATCGGTGATCAGGCTGCTGCGGTGTTAGTGAACAATACCTTGGTGAAGAACGGCGGTGGCGCGACATTTCTCGGTGCCTCGCGGATCGAGGCCATGGGGAACATCGTGAGTTTCAATAAGGTCGGCTTTCTGATCTCCCCATCGAGTCAGATTCGAATTGGGTACAACCTGCTCTTCAACGGCGAGGCCGACTATATGAGAGCTGGTTCGCCGAATCGTCCCGCCCCGGAGCTGAAGGCCAAGTCCGATATCTTTGTGGATCCTCGGTTTGTCGATGCGGAGCGTGATGATTTTCGTCTCCCGTCCGATACCACGCTTCTCAATGTGGGTGGATTTCGCTACCTTGGAGCGCTTCCCCCTCGCTCATCTGTGTCCACTCAGTAGAAATTTCATTAAAAGCAAGGGGATAGTGAGGTGCGCCCCTCGCTGAAATACGTCTGGTATCCTTTGAGGCGAGTCCAATGCCTTCCAGTGCCCTTTCCGGCTCAAGTAACGGCTCGAGCATGCCGAGAAAGATTCAACCAGGAGGTCGTCCATTGGCTAGCTTCCGAAGCAACCTCGAAAAACTCTCCGGCGAGGCTATTCCCTCACTCATGGACATGGAGTCGGGGAAATTAGTCGGTGCGGTGCTCCCTATGTCCGAACAGGCCCAGATCCAGATGCGGAACAGTATCGAAGTGATTGAGTACCTCCTGAATCAGGAACAAGTCATCTGGAGTTGAGTTTCTGAGCAGTATCCCTTCCCGCCTTCCTTCATTATATTCTCGGATCAGATAGCGTTCTTCCAGGATCACTCCTCACCTGTCGGATCGTGGTGTGTGCTGCTCGTGGTTCATCCTGGGTCATTCAGGCACGTGAGAAAAAGACCGAGGAGGGACTTGGCTTCAAGTGCCTCGACTGGGCACGCGCTTGATTCTGTGGTCTATTGGGTGCATCGTAGTCGTTGTACACTGTAGCTGGTGTCAGACGCACGGGGTTCGTATGGCGAAAGCAGTTCAGCGGTCTTCTCGTTCTCAGACACTTCATGGCGCCGAACGGCAACGGCTGGAAGAAGATGCTCTACGGAAGCAGCATTGGAAGCGCTGGGGGCCATACCTAAGCGAACGGGCTTGGGGGACGGTTCGGGAAGACTACAGTCCTTATGGTACGGCGTGGGAATCGTTTCCTCACGATCATGCTCGCTCTCGTGCCTACCGCTGGAATGAAGACGGGCTCGCCGGGGTCTCGGATCGTCATCAGTACATCTGTTTCGCGATTGCGCTTTGGAATGGACGCGATCCCATTTTAAAGGAGCGGGTGTTCGGAGTCACAGGCAATGAAGGGAATCACGGCGAAGATGTGAAGGAGTATTATTTCTATTTAGATTCAACGCCAACCCATTCATATATGAAGTATCTGTATAAGTATCCACAAGTTGAATTTCCCTATGCCAGGTTGGCTGAGGAGAATCGCCGGCGGGGACGACGAGATGGAGAGTACGAGCTTATTGATACGGGTGTGTTTGATGAGGATCGCTATTTCGATGTGGTGGTTGAGTATGCGAAGACGACACCGGAGGAGCTCTTCATCAGGATCCAGGTTACAAACCGAGGGCCTGACCGCGCTGAGCTGACCCTGCTGCCGACTCTCTGGTTCAGAAATACCTGGTCGTGGGGACTCGATGCTCGTCGACCACGAATGCGTGAAGGAGTCACAGCAAACAATCTCAGTGTCGTTCAGCTGGAGCACGAGTACTACGGGAAGCGGTTTCTCTGGTGTGAGCGAAAACCATCGTTGCTGTTCACTGAAAACGAGACAAACTCCAGACGATTGTACGGAGATCAGGACGGCTCACGGTACGTGAAGGACAGCTTTCATGATTACATCATTCATGGGCAGACCGATGCGGTGAATCCCGGGAAGATCGGCTCGAAGGCAGCGGCGCAGTATGTGCTGACGTTGGCTCCTGGGGAATCGGACCTGGTTCGGCTTTGTCTGACCAATGAATCTAATCCAAAAAGAGTTTATGGGAAGCACAGCGATGGACTCTTTCAACAACGGATTCAGGAGGCCAATGAGTTCTATGAGGAACTGGCTCCGGCACAGCTGTCCGAGGATGCGAAGCTCGTTCAACGACAAGCCTTCGCTGGGCTGCTGTGGAGCAAGCAGTTCTACCACTACGACCTCAAGCGCTGGCTCGTGGGTGATCCTGGGATGCCCGATCCGCCTCAAGAACGACTGCATGGGCGAAACTCCGACTGGACACACCTGTACAATGCCGATGTGATCTCAATGCCGGACAAGTGGGAGTACCCCTGGTACGCCGCGTGGGATTTAGCATTTCATTGCATTCCGCTGGCCCTTGTCGACTCGACGTTCGCCAAGGAGCAGCTGATTCTCATGCTCCGAGAGTGGTATATGCATCCGAACGGGCAGATTCCTGCCTATGAATGGGCATTCGGAGACGTCAACCCTCCGGTCCACGCCTGGGCTGCCTGGCGTGTGTATAAGATCGAGAAGAAACGGAAAGGCGTCGGTGATCACGTCTTCCTTGAACGTGTCTTCCACAAGCTCCTTCTGAACTTTACCTGGTGGGTCAATCGGAAAGACGCGGAAGGGAAGAACATCTTTCAAGGAGGGTTTTTAGGGCTAGACAATATCGGAGTCTTTGATCGGAGTGCTCCCCTGCCGACCGGCGGCCATATCGAACAGTCGGATGCCACCAGTTGGATGGGGATGTATTGCCTCAATATGCTCTCGATCGCACTGGAACTGGCACGTGACAATCGAGCATACGAGGATGTGGCCAGCAAGTTTTTTGAGCACTTCGTCTATATCTGCCGGGCCATGAATAACATCGGCGGGGAGAACATTGAGCTGTGGAATCGAGACGATGGATTTTTTTATGACGTCTTGCACCTGCCGGACGGGCAGACCTGTCCGCTCAAGGTCCGATCTCTTGTCGGCCTCATCCCGCTGTTTGCCGTCGAAACCTTGGACTCCGAGTTGATCGATCAACTCCCGCGGTTCAAACACCGGATGCAGTGGTTTATTGAAAACCGACCTGATTTCAGTATCCATGTGGAGACCCAGTCCCAGAACGGTGAAGTCCGACGATTTTTATCCCTCGTGAATCGTTCGCGGTTGAAATCGGTGCTGCGATATATGTTGGATGAAGAGGAATTTCTGTCCCCCTATGGTATTCGGGCCCTCTCGCGGTATCACAAGGACCACCCCTATGTGCTCTCTCTCATGGGCCGAGAGTATCGGGTGGACTACGAACCGGCCGAATCGAATACGGGGCTCTTCGGAGGCAATTCAAACTGGAGGGGGCCTATTTGGTTTCCCGTCAACTATCTCCTCATTGAATCGCTCCAAAAGTTCCATTACTTCCTTGGTGAGGACTTCAAGGTCGAGTATCCGGTTCGATCAGGGCGCCTCATCTCGTTGAACGAGGTCGCTTCCGAACTGTCCCGACGACTGACGCGTATTTTCCTTTGTGATAAGACGGGCCAGCGCCCCGTGCATGGCGGGGTCAGGAAATTTCAGGACGATCCGTGTTGGCGAGATGCCATCCCATTTTATGAGTATTTCCATGGCGACAATGGGACTGGGATTGGAGCAAGTCATCAGACAGGATGGACCGGCTTAGTCGCCAAGCTTATCCAGCAGAGCGGGGAGTAGGGAGGAAGTGGCACTCGTCCTACGACTTCGCTCCGGATCGTGAGTTTGTCGAACGGTGAAGCGAATCTGGAGAGCACGAGATACGAACGACGAGGACAGTTGATGTGGATCGGCGAAGAAGAAAGCCAAGATCCCGATCGTGCACTGAGTCTGGAATGGTTGGAGACGAATGGGTGTGGGGGATTTGCGTCGGGCACGGTGGCTGGTGCCAATACGCGTCGCTATCATGGGTTGTTGCTTGTGGCGACACCCCATCAGAACCATCGCTACATGCTGGTCAATCACTTGGAGGAATGGCTTCATCTGGATGGCGGCGCAATTTCAATTTCGGCGAATCTGTATCCCGGTGTGATCCATCCTCAAGGGTATCGTCACTGCATCTCCTTCTCATCGACGCCTTGGCCAACCTGGACGTTTAGGTTCGACGATCGAACAGTCAGCCGGGAAATCTTCTGCGTACGAGGCCAGAGCACGGTTGTGGTGCGCTGGAGACTCCTCACCCCAACGACGGATTCAATCGAACTACGGGTACGTCCGATGCTCACGGGTCGTGACTATCATGCCCTGCACCATGAGAACGGAGCCCTTGCCCCTGCGGCAGCGATCACCGACCAGTGGGTGACGTGGCAGCCTTACCAGAGTCTTCCGGCCGTGCATTGCGGACACACCGGAAGCTACCACCATATCCCCGATTGGTATCGGCATGTGCAGTTCCCTCTGGAACGGGAACGCGGGCTTGATTTTCAAGAAGACTGGTGGTCTCCAGGAGAATTGCTGTTCCACTTGGAACCGGGTGGGGAGCAGGCTCTCGCTCTGACCAGCGAGGGGGGGGACGATAGTGAGATCGGAGAACTCATTCGCAAAGAACGTGTTAGGCGTATGAAGCATCACCAGGCCGCGAAGGATGCAGACCGCTTTGCTGAAGCACTTCGGCGAGGTGCCGATACATTCTTGGTTCGCCAAGGTTCGAAGCAGACGGTGATCGCCGGATATCCTTGGTTCGCAGATTGGGGGCGAGACACGTTCATCTCATTGCCTGGCCTCTTTCTTGTGACCGGACAGTACAAGGTCGCTTGGGACATTATTGAATCCTTCGTTCCCTTTGTGTCGGAGGGCATGGTTCCGAATCGCTTCCCTGATCATGGCCACGACCCTGAATACAATGCCATCGATGCGTCCCTCTGGTTTATCTACGCCGTCGATCGCTATCTGGCGTACAGCAAGGATTCGAAACGAGTACGAGCCGTTGTCTGGCCGGCCATCAAACAGATTCTCGATGGCTATCGTCAAGGCACAAGATACAATATAAAAATGGATAGCGATGGACTGATTTCGGGTGGCATGCCGGGGATACAACTGACATGGATGGACGCCAAAATCGAGGATTGGGTCGTCACTCCACGGCATGGAAAGCCGGTAGAGATTCAAGCCTTGTGGATTCGGGCATTGCAAGTTGGCGTTCGTTTGGCCGCACAGTTTGGTGAGCGAGCCTATGCGGCTGATTGCCGGAGAGATAGAACACGAGCCCTCACATCCTTTCGTACACGATTTTGGTACCAGCGTGGACAGTATCTGTACGATACCATTGATGGACCAGAGGGAGACGATCCCTCGATCCGCCCCAATCAAGTGTATGCCATTTCCCTGTGCGATGATTTGCTGAAAAAGGAGCAGGCCATACGGGTGCTTCAGCTCGTCAAGGAGCAGCTCCTTACTCCTGTGGGTCTTCGAACGCTGTCACCGCAAGACAATCGGTATCGGCCACACTATGAAGGAGGACCGAGAGAACGCGATAGTGCGTACCATCAGGGAACTGTTTGGCCGTTTCTGTTGGGAGCTTTTGTGACTGCCTGGCTGAACACGTTCGGGCGCACTTCCAAGATAAAACGTGAAGCGCGGTCATTTCTCAATGGGATAGAAGCGAATCTACAGGAGACGTGTCTGGATCACATATCGGAGATTTTCGACGGGGACCATCCACATACTCCACGCGGCTGTCCTGCGCAGGCCTGGTCGCTGGCAGAACCGCTGCGCGCCATGGTTGAAGATCTTGGATTGCGAACCACACCTGATCCAATCAACTCCGTTCGACAGAAGCGCCCCACTGTTTCATAGGTCGTCGAGCCTAGCAATCCTGGCTACTCTTTCCCTCTCTTGACAGGAAAGAGGACGTATCCGTAGTCTGCAGATAGTGTGGAGCCTCTGATATGTTGATGAAGATTTTATCAAGCCGAAGGTATCGAGTTGTCATTACCGTTATGGCACTGTGTCTTCTCATTAGTCCCGTCTGTTTCTCCGTCACATGGGCGGATGCCTTGCCAAAAGAATCCGTATTGCCCTTGGGACTCGCGAACAAGGCGATACAAGCTGCGTTAGATACCTGTACAAAAGACGGCTACCGCGTGAGTGTCTCGGTGGTAGATCGTGACGGTGTCCTTCGTGCCATGGGACGTGCCGATGGCGCTGGGCCTCATACAGTCGACAGCAGCCGAAAAAAAGCCTATACCGCTGCCAGCCTACGGCGTCCCACGAGTGAGCTTGCCGATCTCATTGCCAACGTTCCCACGCTTCAGGCACTTCGTGAAATCAATGGTGAGGTGCTGGTGTTGGGTGGCGGGCTTCCTATTGAAATTGGAGGAGAGGTGGTTGGTGGCATCGGGGTTGGTGGAGCGCCAGGCACCCATCTGGATGATGCTTGCGCGCAGGGAGGTCTGGATGCCATCGGGGCAGCTCCCAAGGTGTCTCCAGCCAAGTGAGAGTCCCAGTATGGGTGGTGCTCGGGATCGCCATGTTGCCGGCTGTGATGGGATGCAATAGTAATATTCCCGAAACCGCGTCACTGGAACTCGCGGTGGTCCAGTTGCGATTGGCCATTGTGAGAACGGCCACGGATCCATTTCTCCAGCGATTCACCCTCACTATGAATATCCAGGGACCTGGAGGTTGTCGGTCCTCTACCGAGTTGTTCCCCGACACGGGCTACGCTGGGCGGCGGAACGTCTACATGGCAGCGAAGGGTCGAGTGTATGTTGTCGGACAGTACGATGCTCGCGTCATCGATACCCAAAACTGTCAGACCAGCCTTGCGGAATTTCGCCATCTTGATCGAGACGTGATCTTTCTTGGGAGCTTCGATCAGAACCAGGAAAAACAGTGGACCTATGTGTCCGCGCTTCAACGACCGGAATTGCCGTTCGACAAACGATAAGGATGGCGAGTGTCAGGGAAGGGTTTCTGCCCGTGTGTACCACGATGCTGTTCAGTCTCTCTCTCTTGAGGATCATGATCTAACTGTGAGCGATCGCACCACATGCAGCAATCGATCATTGGCTATCATCAAGACGAGTATGGTGACTGGGTTGCCGATCTGGCCTGTGGTCATGGACAGCATGTTCGACATCACCCACCGTTTTTCAACCGCCCCTGGGTCCTGACCGCTCATGGACGTGACCAGCATCTCGGCACGCTGCTGAACTGTAAGAAATGCGAAGAGCCCCCTGTGGCGGCTTCACCCACGCCATCATAAGCTGCACAAAGCCCACGCCCATCTCAGCGTCGATTCCAACCTTTTCCTGACCATCTCCAATCTATGCAACCATTCATTTTCTTGGTGGATGGCAGCCTTGGTGGTACTGTAGACATGGGCAGTTTCCTCGATGGTACGTCGAGAGGAATGGAGGATATGAGAATGGTCACTGCGACACACACGTCGATGTCGACGGGCGATCCTCGATCTAGATTCTTCGTGCATCGAATCCAAAAGGGGTACGCCGCGTGGATCGGATTGTTGCTGTTTCTGTATTCGGCATTGTTTTTTACGATGGCCTTCTATGGGGCTCATCTGAAGCCCGTCGTTGCGCTCTATACGAGTGATTCATTGGAGGAACGGCAGGCAGCAGCTGAAGAGATGTTGGCCATAAGCAAGACGGTCTGGGTTGCGGTTCCGGTGCTCTTTTTCGGTTCTGTGATTTTCAGTCTTGTCGTGACGCGACGTGTGGCAGGTCCGCTTTCTCGCCTGGACGAAAGTCTTCAGCAGTGGGCAAAGGGAAACCTTCGTTGGCGCATGCGCTTTCGGCCGAGCGATCGGCTGGATGAGTTGGCTGACCACGCGAACTGTGCGTTGGAAAGTATCGAGCGGTCCTTTGAACAGATTCATCATCAGACACGAGCTTTGCAGGCGGCACTTCAGAAGATTGAGAAGGTTGAGCCTATGGGTGTGAAAGACGCACGGGCGGCTCTGGATGAGATCACCGGAACGTTACAGCAATTTGATTTTCGAGCGGTGGCCAATAGACGCTGAAGGATGTCATGGCGTGTGTAGAAAGGAAAAACGGTGGGTTCACCCTGCTCGAGGTGTTGGTCGTTCTGGCCATGCTGAGCATTCTTGCCGCAGTCGCGATGGTATCGCACAGCCATTTTGTCGACCATGCCAAAGCGGTGGAGGCCGAGGTGGTCCTCGCGGAGGTTAAGAGATTGGAAATGCTTTACCACGCCAATCATGGGACCTATTCCGGTGATGTGACGGCCATCGGCCTTGCGCTCCTACCCACGCTCAAGTACTACAAGGTCGAGGTCTGGCTGGATGACGGAGGAGGATCATTTCAAGCGGTTGCCATACCGCTCTTTGGAAAACAGACACAGCCGGCTCTGGTGTTGACGCATACAAAGGATGGGACAACGCTCCAGAAGCAAGAGGTCGGAACACTGGCCCGCCAAAGTCAAGTTCAGTCTCTGCCGATCGGGATGTCTTCGAGTTTCGAGGGACAGACGGAGATGAGCACGGGAACACCGAGAAAAGCACAGCAGGAGGACTGTCGAAAAGGCGGTGAAGCAACGGTGGCCGCGGATGGATTGCTCGATATGAATTTCTGCTTGAAATGACTCTGCTGCGATACGCCGGGTAATTACCTCTGGTCTGTCATTCCTAGAATGAGTGCACGGTAGACTCTTCTGAGATTCCCCAGTCATTGCGAGAACAAGAATACAGGGGGTAGAGGCCTCAACCCCCCACGCTTCCCGCCTTTGCAGAGAGGGTATTGGCGTGCTGTGAGTGAAGCAGGGATGAGAGGGCACGGCCTGTGGCTCATCAACCTATAGCAAGAAGTAGAGCCGTTCAGACATCTTGACAGAGCTGATGAGTTTGTTTGACAACCGTGGCCATACGATTCCTATCAAGCGGAACACTGGTTATCCATGTTAACACAACGTTATCAAGTTGCCGTGCTATTGGCTGTTGTTATGCTGGGTGGATCCTACCTCTTGTTACCATTGGGCGCTTCATATGTCTTAGCCAACCAGCTACGTGCGTATGGGTACAGTCAGGTCATCCTTCAGCTCGGGTATCCCGGCTGGACCCAGATGACCATACCCGTTGTCTCATTCCAACAAGATTTGGGAGAAGAACGGCTCATGATCTCCCTTACTGATGCGGAGATTCAGTATGACATGGGGCTGCTGTTTCAAGGTCGTGCGAATAGGATCCTGCTCAGAGATGTGGCCATCCATGTGCTGACCGTGCATTCGACAGCAGCCACCACTGGAGGGAAACAAGAGGAAGAGAACAGCGATGAAGAATCGTCACCGTGGAGGTTGCTGACGGCAGGCGATCTTCTGCGCACGCTTCCCATTCTTCCCTTTGGTGAGTTGCAGCTTGAGCGCCTGACCGTGTTCCGCGAGCAAGCAACGGGGCCGCTCCGTAAAGTCACGATTGATGGGGAGCTGACTTCGACCGGCAACGAGGTAGGAGGGCATCTCTCATTCCGAGGGAGAGATACCGGCTCCTATAGCCTTGTGGTGGCCGGGAAGTCGGCCAGTACTTGGTCGGCCACGCTGTCCTCGCAGCGGCCACAGGCAGCACCGATTGTTTCCTGGCAGTCCCGATCGCGTCCAACTGGTAGTTCAGACATTCAAGTCGATGGGCAACTTCGAATGGATGTACAGGAGCTGGCTCCGTTCATTGCCCTCCTCGTGCCCATCGGGCCGGAACTGGAGAAGGTGACGGGACAGGTTGCACTTGATTGGGCGGGGGTTGCTGCGACAGAGGCTGCGCTCGGATCCCTCTGGGAAGATGCGCATACCCGTGTAGACGGGCAAGTACGTATCAATGTCACCCTTCCTGCATTGAAAGGCGTGGCGAAGGACATTGCCCTGGCTTATGTGGGAAGGTTTGCAGGCAATGCCACGCAGGCGGAGTGGGCGATGAGCCCCGGTGTTTTCCTTACGGCTACGGTGAATACCCAACCTCGTCTTATTCCGGACGCTGTTCGGTTGATCCTTCCTCATGGGGATCAGCTGGTGCGGATTGAGAACAAGAATGTCGTACGGGGGACGCTCTACTGGAAAGATCGTCCCATCCGTACCGTGGCTCAAGGCCCACTCCAGGTGACCTACGGCAGGCCATCAGGCCCGGTGGTCGCCACATTCGAAACCACCAGGGCTGAAGGACGTGGGAATGAATTGATCTTGGTCGAAGGGGCCTATCAATTGGAAGGAGTGCTCCCCAAAACATTGACCGAACGGCTGTCTGCAAAAGAGGCGGCAGGCAGAGTTCGGGGGACTGTACGGCTAGAACGAGCACATATCGCGGGGGTGTTATTACCGCCGTCTTCGATCACAATAAAACAGATCGGACAAGGTGCGGTCTTCGTCCCTGGAGCTACCGTGAATCTCTCCGAACCCTTGACGGTGGAATGTGACCTGATTCCGAGGCACTGCTCTGCGGGACCACTGACCGCCACGATTCTGGCTCCTACCGTCAGAATAGGTGGTCAAACTGTTAGCAGTACTCAGGGGTTGCTCAGCGTCCGGGAGATGGAGACGAGAGGGACGAATTGGACAGCCGGGGGGATGTTGGTGATTGATGAGGTCCGTGTGGGTGCCGGGGAGACGATTCCCGCACCAAGCCATTGGGTGACAAGGTTCTCAGCTGATCACACGAACATTGGGGCGGATCTACAGATCGATCTTCCGGCTTATGAAGGGGTGGTAACCGCCAGGGTTGAGCAATCACTACAGACTCCGTACGGTATGTTGCATGGCACGATCGGTCCGGTGAGGTTTGATGGGGCGGAGCGGCGGCTCAGCAGACTCACGAAGGCTGCTGGACCATCGAGCGATCTTCTTGATGGGACCATCAGTGCCTCAGTTGATGCAACCTGGGGTGAGACGGTTGGGAGCCACTCCAGCAGTGGCACGAGGGTGACCTCAGCATCGGCGCGGTTGGTGGCGGAGAACGTTTCTGGGTACTATCATGACTACGGTATGAGGGGGGTAAGCACGTCCATGGTTCTTCGTGCAGAGGGAACGGATTCCATCAGGATGGTTCAGCCGGCCTCTCTCTTTGTGGCGGCCATCCAGAGTGGGGTGGACGTGAACAACGTCAGGACTTCCTATCAGGCACGGTGGAAATTGACGGATGCATTTCCGGTCGTTGAGGTAAAAGACTTTCAGTGTGAAATGTTCGGAGGGACGATTACCAGTCCTGGTCTTGTGGTAGACTTGGCGTCGCCCTCATCCGCGACAACCTTTTCCTTACGCGATCTTGATCTCGCAAAGATTCTCAGCGTGGAACAACAACGGGGACTGGAGGGAACCGGCACGCTCAATGGGACGCTCCCGGTCACGATTACTTCAAGGGGCATGATGGTGGATGATGGAGTCATTGAGGCGCAGCCTCCAGGCGGAGTGATACGACACCTCTCAACCTCAGAGTCCTCGAAAGTGCTTTCAGATTCGGATCAGTCTCTCCAGTTCGTGGCGCAGGCGCTTAGTAACTTTCACTACAAGGTGATGCGCGTGGGGGTCACGTACGGAGAAACCGGCATGTTAAATTTAAGTGCCCGATTGGAGGGCCGCAATCCAGAGCTTACGCAGACCCCACCCATTCACTTTAATCTCACGGTGCAGGAACATATTCCGACTCTCCTGAAGAGTCTCCGGTTGATCGAAGATATTCATGGGATGATTGAGCGTCAATATAGCCGCCCCTGACCATTATGAGGCTGATCATGCTGACGAGACCGATAATGCAGAAATGTGCAGGAACGCTACTCTGGGGTACTGTGGCGTTCATCATGATCGCGTGCACCCCTCGGGTGGAAGTCGCGGCGCCGGAGAAGCCCATTACGATCAATCTCAATGTCAAGATCGATCATGAGATACGACTGAAAGTCGACAAGGACCTGGATCAGGTGTTGTCGAAGGACAGCGGACTGTTCTAGACATCGGAGGGGACAATGACTATGGTACGACGGTTGGCTATTGCAGTGTGCACGACAGTCCTAGGAACCATGATTACCTTTTCAGCGTTTGCCCTGTCGTTAGATGAAGCGAAAGCAAGAGGGTTGGTCGGGGAGAGGCCTAACGGCTATCTAGGGGCAGTGAATCCTTCCAACACTGAAGCCCAAGCCGTCATAGCGGACGTGAATGAGAAGCGGCGACAGGCGTATGAGGATATCGCCAAACGGAACCGTACGGATCTTCGGTCGGTTGAGACTTTGGCAGGAGAAAAAGCGATTCAGAACACCAAACCTGGAAACTTTGTCGAGGGTCCAGGCGGATGGGTCAAGAAATAATGATCAGGCATACCGATCATTGTTCCATGGGAGTGCGGTGTTCGAATATCCACGGACTTCCCAGAACCCCTTCTCGTCTTTATCGGAAAACGTAATCTCTTTCACCCACTTCGCTCCTTTCCAGGCATACCGTTTCGGGACGATGACACGCACCGGCCCACCGTGGTCTCGGGAAAGGGGGCTGCCATTCCAATGACGGGCGAGGAGGACATCATCGTCGTCGCAAGCCTCGAGCGGGAGATTGGTCGTGTAGTCGTCGTACGACTTGAAGAGGACAAACCTGGCCAGCGACAGGGGCTTCACGACGGCGATGATGTGCTTAAAAGTCACGCCTTCCCAGTCATTGTCATATCGGCTCCATGACGTGACGCAGTGGAAGTCCGACCGATGGGTGAGTTGGGGTTGAGCCATGAATTGCTCCCACGTCCACGTCAGAGGGATCGTGACAAATCCTCCGATGCTGAGCCGCCATTCACTCAACGGAATTTCTGGTTTAAAGCCGAGGTCCAGCACGGGGAAGTTTTCGACGAGGTGTTGGCCTGGCGGCAATCGCTCATCTCCGGCATAAAACACTTCACGCTCTTCTCCGCCTCGCCGAGCACGAGCCCATTGTTCTTTGGTCTTTATCAGACGGTTTGATTCATCCATGATGGCCTCCTCACGCTAGACTACGGAAATCCCATCCGGCCTGGCAACCGATTTCTTGAAGTTGACTCTGTAAGGTTTCTTAGCATGGTGAGACGAACACCCTATGTCGCCTATTTCATTGACAGTCAGCGGAGGAGGTCCCATGATACGCCGCGAGGCCGCTATGACAACCCCAGCCTTGAATCAGCCTGAATCTGCACATTCCAGTTTAGGGAAGATCTCTATCGCAATGGTGGTGGTGCTCGCCCTTGGGGCTTTCTTCTATCTTGATCTTGGGAAATTTCTTTCCTTAACGGCATTGAAGGAAAACCGGGATAGCTTGCTGGCATTCACGGACGCCAACTTCCCCGCTGCCGTGGCGATCTTTATCGGAACCTATATCCTGGTGACAGGCTTGTCACTTCCGGGTGCTGTGATCCTGACCTTAGCCGGTGGATTTGTGTTTGGTGCGGGGTGGGCGACTCTGTTTATCAATCTGGGGGCAACCACAGGGGCAACGCTGGCCTTTCTTACTGCACGATATGTATTGCGTGATGCGGTGGAGCAGAAGGTTGGGGCTCGACTTGGCCCGTTCCAAGAAGGGTTTGCGAAGAATGCGTTCAGCTATCTCTTGACCCTACGGCTGATTCCGCTCTTTCCCTTCTTTGTCGTCAATCTGGTATCCGGACTCACACGCGTCAATGTCGGAACGTACATCCTTGCCACAGCCATCGGCATTATTCCCGGATCGTTTGTGTACGCGTATGCGGGGCGTCAACTTGGGACGATTAATTCACTAAAAGAAATTGCCTCGCCCAATGTCATCGGCGCCTTTGTGCTCTTAGGACTGCTGGCACTGATCCCAGTTGTGTATAAACGGTTTTCTACAAATTCGGTATGAAAAATAAATTCTTGATTGATTATACGCAACCAAGGATACCAGGCTATGATGTCATACCCTTTGTCAGGAATCGTCGATATGAGTGAACACCATCAGCCATTGATTCTTCCGTGCGACGAGTCGAATCAACAGCTTGTCAGCAATGTGCATCCCGCCGATTGGGTCAATCCTGAACCGACAGGTCGGTACAACATGGTGGTGGTTGGAGCAGGAACGGCCGGGCTGATTACAGCCGTGGTCGCTGCCAG